>NZ_LSOD01000009.1:0-6631 GCF_001592855.1 Acinetobacter sp. BMW17 | reverse complement strand
TAACTCATTGAGATGTGTCATAGTATTCGTCGTTAGAAAACAATTATTGTGACATTATTTCAATGAGTTATCTATTTTTGTCGTGTACAGAGAATTTTTATAATAAACATAATCGGTTGGATCATCTTGGTCAGAGACATGACCCACCACACGAAACGCCCCTTTTTCGCTATCATTTGGCGCATAGTTGATATCAAATGTGCCATCCACAAAGGCATTGCTGCCATAGCTCACACTGCCCCGAGAAAAAGTTTCAGCTTGAGGACGTTTGGTGGTTAAGTTAACTAAGCCGCCCGGTAAGGCAAAGCCAAAACCAGTCGATGTCGGCCCTTTGACAACCTCAATTGACTGTAAACCACTGATGTCTTCTGAACGTAGGGCATTATCAGAAGTTTGAATACGCAAGCCATCGACATAGGTCTGTGCGCTGGAAACCTGCCCACGAATAATAAAGTCATCCCAACCACGGCGACCATACTGTCCTGCGGTGACCCCCGCTACACCCTGCAAAGCTTCAGACAGTGTTTTCGCTTGTTTCTGTTCGAGTTGTTTTTCACTAATCACGCTGATCGATTGTGCTGTTTCAAACAGCGGTGCGTCTGAACGCAAAACAGCTGATGCAGTTTTTGCTGCATATGCCGCTTTTGCATCTGCATCTTGGGCTTCAAATTGCAAAGTCGGTAAAACTTGGGATGATGCTGTTTCCTGTGTCTCGCCCTGAGCAAACGCTGCTGTAGTCATCACGGCCAGAATGGATAAGCTCAAAGAAGAAATATGAAAACGCATAACATCGATCAACAGACAGAAAGAATGCCAATTATAATCATTTTCATTTGGAAGCCTATTTATTAATAAAATTTAACAATGAATTTAATTGTTAAACCTCATTAACATTATTAATAAGCACTTAAATGACTCAGCCTTCGCTTTCATCCACAGGGTCAGCTTTATATTGATCTTCTAGCACATTACTGAAAATACTTTCAATCATCCAGACGCGATACAAACTATTAAAGACATAGCTCTGCCCATCCACACGCAGTTCAATCACAGGGAAATCAGGCTGGGATTTCATTTCACAGAGCATGTCATTTTCTTGAAGCTTGGCCTCCACATCTTCGGTGATCAATGCTGTGATTTCCAATTCTTGCATCAGTTGATCAAAGTGCGATTTAAAGGATAAGTCTTTGCCTTGGGTCCAAACGGCTTTCAAAATCCGATACATGGCATCAACGCGCTGCTCTTCAGGCACGCTATAAAATAACTGTGCCATCGCCAAAGTGGCTGCTTGCGTCGGACGGCAAAACGGTGTGAATTTGATTTCTGTCCGTTTGGATAAACGCGTTGCCAAACTCCAATCAAACCCGTCTCGACCGTGATAACTGAGTGGGTAGACATTGAGCTGAATATTATAATAATCGGCCAGTTCTTCTTTAATATAGGCCAATAACAACCATGAAATTGGATCTTCTAGCGCAACGTATAGGTCTAACTCTGGATCGAGTGCCTGA
Organism: Acinetobacter sp. BMW17; assembly: GCF_001592855.1. Lineage (NCBI taxonomy): Bacteria > Pseudomonadati > Pseudomonadota > Gammaproteobacteria > Moraxellales > Moraxellaceae > Acinetobacter > Acinetobacter sp. BMW17. Next base: position 5,120 of record NZ_LSOD01000009.1, on the reverse strand, counting down.
ATTTCATTTAACTCTTCAGCATCACTAATCAAATGCTCACGCCAATCAATATGATTGATCAAGAAAATTGGGTTATCGGTAAATAATTTTTGTTGTTTTAAACGGCGCGTTAAACGCAGCAGATCATCGACGGCATGATACTGACGGTCACCGAGCTGGAAGTAACTGGCCAGTACCGCATCATCATTAAAAATACGTTCTGGAAAGTGTTGCTCTTGATGATGACGGCTGGCCATCGCATATAAGGTGCGCAGCTTACCCTCTTGTTTTTGCCACAGCATGTGAAACACATCTTCAAGCAAATACAAAAAGTCCTGCCCACGCAGCGGCGTATGCCGCAAAATGGTTTCTGCTTGGCTCAACGCCTCAGGACTGGGTTGTTCTGGCGTTTCATGAAAGCTAAAACGGTGCTGACGCGACAGAATTTTGGCATCATTTAAACAATAAGTTTGCCACTCCAAAGCCGACATTTGATTTGGCGGTTCTGCAGCCTGACTGGAAATGACCACCTTCAATGGTTTCAGTTCGTCCGCTAAAATTTCTTCAATTTGTGGTAACTGCTGAACCGCTAAATAGCTATATACATCGTCGAGGCGTAAATGAATACTCAAGCCTTGTTCTGTAGATACGACCGTTTGACGAATCGGTTTTTGATAAAACCAACGCGATCGAATCGGATCGAACCATCGACGCAACAGTGACATGAGCAAAGCCTCTAAATTAAACCCTTGAAAGTACTACAAGGGTTTATATCAATTCACAGCAAAATGATCAATTAGACATCTAAATTTAGATCAGTTACCGCACCTTTTTCCGCACCAGTGGTCAGTTTTGCAAACTTGGCCAAAGCCCCATAACGATAATTCGGCTGCGGTTTCACCCACGCGGCTTGACGCGCTGCGGCCTCTTCTGCCGAAATATGCCACGTCATTTCGCGGGTTTCTGCATTAATTGAGATTTTATCGCCATTTTGCACTAAACCAATTGGCCCACCTTCATAGGCTTCTGGGGTCACATGACCAATGACAAAACCATGACTGCCACCAGAAAAACGACCATCGGTTATCAGCGCCACAGATTTACCCAAACCTTTACCAATAATCGCTGAAGTCGGTTTCAGCATTTCTGGCATACCCGGCCCACCTTTAGGCCCTTCACCACGAATCACCACCACCTCACCTGCTTGAACTTCGCCATCTAAGATGCCACGCATCGCGCCAATTTCACCTTCAAAGACACGTGCTGGCCCCTCAAAGTACAGGCCTTCTTTACCGGTAATTTTAGCCACAGCACCTGTTGGAGACAGGTTACCTTTAAGCACCACCAAGTGAGAGTCTTTTTTAATTGGCGCGTCGAACGGTAAAATAATCTGTTGACCTTCTGGATAGTCTTCAACCTCAGCCAAATTTTCCGCCAAGGTCTTTCCGGTTACGGTTAAACATGAACCATCCAGCATGCCAGCATCCAACATGCGCTTCATCAGCGGTTGAATACCCCCAATCGCAATCAGCTCAGACATCAAATATTTGCCAGATGGACGTACATCGGCCACCACGGGAATATCTTGCCCGATACGGACAAAATCATCCAAATTCAGTTCAACCCCAGCAGTATGTGCCATTGCCAGTAAGTGCAGCACACCATTGGTCGAACCACCCAAAGCAATCAGCACTTTAATTGAGTTTTCAAATGCGGCTTTGGTCATGATATCGCGTGGTTTCAGGTCTAAGCGCAGCAAATTCATCACCGCTTCACCTGCTTTTTGACAGTCAATCCGCTTGTCATCCGAAACCGCTTCTTGTGCAGAGGAGCCCGGCAAACTCATGCCCAAGGCTTCAATCGCAGAAGCCATCGAGTTTGCAGTGTACATGCCGCCACAGGAACCCGGCCCTGGCAGCGCCACTTCTTCAATCTGTTTGACTTGAATGGCACTGATTTCACCTTTGGCGTGCTGACCCACGGCTTCAAAGACAGAAATCATGTCGGTATGCCCTGCACCCGGCTTAATGGTCCCGCCATAAACAAACAAACCTGGACGGTTTAAACGGGCCAAGCCCATGATGCAACCCGGCATATTTTTGTCACAGCCACCAATCGCAATTACCCCATCATAGGCCTGACAGCCCACCACGGCTTCTATCGAATCCGCAATAATTTCACGGCTCAACAATGAATACTTCATGCCTTCAGTGCCGTTAGAAATACCATCTGAAATGGTGATGGTATTAAAAATAATACCTTTTCCGCCAGCTTGATTGACCCCTTTTTCGGCCTCACGTGCCAGTTCATTAATATGCATATTACACGGCGTGACATTGGCCCAAGTAGACGCAATACCGACAAAGGGACGAGTAAAGTCTGAATCTTTAAAGCCTGTGGCACGCATCATGGAACGTGCGGGTGCATTTTCAATGCCTTCATAAACAGGAGCTGAATGTTCGCGGATATTGTCTTTACTCATTGTATTTGTCCTTAGCGATGGCTGCGTATTACTCTACAGTCTTGGCAATTTTTTCTGTTTTTATTGTATAGAAAGCAGGCTAGACATGAAAGCGACTCACTGGGAATTACATGAACCCATTTATTGTGGTTCTACCCAAATCAGGTCAAATGATGAAGCGACATGGATGTCGCTGTTTCACTGTATGGCAGGGACGCCATATCAGGGGAACAAAGGCATTTTGTTACTTTTGTGCTGTCAAAAGTAAAACCTCGTCTACGTAATGACAGTGCAAACCGTACTGTAAAATGCGACTGTACTATTTTCATCAATCAATAAAAAAGCACCCCAACTGGAGTGCTCTTTTTAATCATTCAAAGACTAGCAATTAAATTTCACGTACCGCACCTTTAGACGCACTGGTAGTATGCATTGCATAAGCTTTTAAGGCTTTAGAAACTTTACGCGGACGTTGTTCAGCAGGTTGCCAACCTTTGGCTTCTTGCACTTCACGGCGCGCTGCCATGGTTGCTTCATCCACGGCCAAGTGAATGCTACGGTTTGGAATATCGATTTCGATACGGTCGCCATCTTCCACTAAACCAATCGCACCACCTTCAGCTGCTTCAGGAGACACGTGACCAATAGAAAGACCTGATGAACCGCCCGAGAAACGACCATCGGTGAGTAAAGCACAGTCTTTACCCAAACCTTTCGATTTTAAGTAACTGGTTGGATACAACATTTCTTGCATACCCGGACCACCACGCGGACCTTCGTAACGAATCACCACCACATCGCCAGCAGTGATTTTGCCACCTAGAATCGCCTCTACTGCAGCATCTTGGCTTTCAAAAACACGGGCCGTGCCGTTGAATTTCAAAATGGAATCATCCACACCAGCTGTTTTCACAATACAGCCTTCAAGTGCAATGTTACCGTACAGGACAGCCAACCCCCCATCTTGAGAGAAGGCATGCGCAGCATTACGAATCACGCCATTGTCACGGTCACCATCTAAACGAGAGTAGTAACGGTCTTGTGAGAATGCCGTTTGCGTCGGTACACCGCCCGGTGCTGAACGGAAGAATTGATACACTTCTTCGTCTTCAGTACGGATGATGTCCCACTTGTCCAAAGCATCTTTTAAGGTTTTTTCATGCACAGTGGGCACAGAAGTATCCAATAATCCTGCACGGTCTAATTCACCTAAGATCGACATGATGCCACCAGCACGATGGACATCTTCCATGTGCACGTCTTGTTTTGCAGGTGCAACTTTACACAGCACAGGCACTTTACGTGACAAACGGTCAATGTCGGTCATGGTAAAGTCAACTTCTGCTTCATGCGCCGCTGCCAACAAGTGTAAAACGGTATTGGTTGAACCGCCCATTGAAATATCAAGCGTCATGGCATTTTCAAACGCTGCTTTGCTGGCAATTGAACGCGGCAACAAGCGGTAATCGTTTTGTTCGTAATGGCGTTTGGTAATTTCAACGATCAATTGACCCGCTTTTTCGAATAATTTTTTACGGTTCGCATGTGTCGCTAAAGTTGAACCATTGCCCGGAAGGGATAATCCCAACGCTTCGGTTAAACAGTTCATTGAGTTTGCAGTAAACATGCCTGAACATGAACCACAGGTTGGACAAGCTGAACGTTCATATTCAGCCACTTCTTCATCAGTGAAGCTGTCATCTGCTGCGACAATCATGGCATCGACCAGGTCAATCGCGTGTTCATTACCACGGATTTTCACTTTACCCGCTTCCATCGGCCCACCAGAGACGAACACCACAGGAATGTTCAGACGCATAGACGCCATCAACATGCCCGGAGTAATTTTGTCACAGTTCGAAATACACACCATCGCATCAGCACAGTGCGCATTGACCATGTATTCCACTGAGTCTGCGATGAGGTCACGTGAAGGCAATGAATACAGCATGCCATCGTGCCCCATCGCGATCCCATCATCCACTGCAATGGTATTAAATTCTTTGGCTACACCGCCTGACACTTCAATTTGACGTGCCACAAGTTGACCTAAGTCTTTTAAGTGAACGTGACCTGGTACAAATTGAGTGAATGAGTTGACTACCGCAATAATCGGCTTACCAAAGTCTTCGTCTTTCATCCCCGTTGCGCGCCATAAGCCACGCGCACCCGCCATGTTTCTTCCGTGTGTTGATGTTTTTGAACGATAGTCAGGCATTGTACTTTTCCAACATAGTTGTGCTTGAGATGAATGTCCACATTCACTCTGGCTAAAATCTGAGTTCTGAGAGTGTCAAACTGTCAAAAATTTAAACATAACATATTCGCATTCTGCGTAAATCTCGTTTTTAGGCATCTCGACCTAAATTATCGAAGGCAGTAAGTTTGCGCGCTACATTTTAACCGATGAGCTGACATTCAATTGCATATGGAAACTACTATAACCCGTTCAATCGCCTTGCAATACAAAACTTCTATGAATAATTTTTAAATTTTGCATGAGTTTTATTTATATGAAATACAAATTTTGAGCGATACGCTATCAAGGGTCCTTTCTCTATTTTTTGAATAAAACTCTCGCATATCGGTGGTGTTTCAAAAAGTATGCTGGCGTTAAACAAATCCGTTATTAAGGTAAAAGAAAGTCAAATCAAAGGCTTTAAAATGATTTTCGAGCTTT
>NZ_LSOD01000008.1:0-170627 GCF_001592855.1 Acinetobacter sp. BMW17 | reverse complement strand
AAAGCTCGAAAATCATTTTAAAGCCTTTGATTTGACTTTCTTTTACCTTAATAACGGATTCGTTTAACGCCAGCATACTTTTTGAAACACCACCTGAAATTTTACTGACCGCAATGTTCTTAATTGTGATTATGGGCGCCACAGATAAGCGTGCGCCTGCTGGTTTCGCGCCGATTGCGATTGGTTTAGCTTTGACCTTGATTCACCTGATCAGTATTCCTGTGACCAACACCTCGGTTAACCCTGCACGAAGTACAGGTGTTGCCATATTTGCTGAAACAGCCGCTTTAAGCCAACTCTGGTTGTTCTGGGTTGCTCCGATTGTCGGTGCCATTATCGGCGCTATTATTTATAAAATTTTAGAAAAAGAGGATTAATTTTTTCTCTATCCCTTAAAAGAAAAAGCCCACAATCTGTGGGCTTTTCTTATTGTTCCACATGGAACATAGATAGGCTTATGTTATAAAAACGGATTGTCAATTTCACCCGACTGCAGATGTTCAATTTTCTCAGGAAGCTGGGCTTCACTTTCAAGCTGTTGCACAATGGCATTCAGATACGCCTGCAATGCTTTGGCCGCAGCTAAACCGGCTTGGTCTTTGGTGAGTTGTAAATTGCCATAAATACTGACGCAGTCCGTGTCATTTTCAAGGGTCAAATCATGGATGGCATGGGACTCATTGCCATGTACAAAAGGTTTAAACATTTTATTTTTACTCTTCTTTATTCTTCAGGCATCGGGCACTGCAGTCGAATGCCTACACATCCAACTGCGTAGAACTTTAACGTAACAGCTGCAAAATATATTGCAATAAGACGTCGACCAATTGTTTCACAATCGCATCTTGATCCGCCGCATCAATACCCGTGCCTTTTGTGACTGTGCTACCACTACTCGACTGAGTAGAGCCCGATTTAAAGTTTTTTTGTAAGGCTTTGAGCTGCTCGGATGAAACCTCTTCTGCGCACTGACTTTCCGCATCCCAATGTGAGTATTGAATTGCACTATTGGCTTTTACCGCCGTTGCTGTCAACGGTAGTTTATAAGTATTACGTTTTTGCTCTTCTGTCAGTTGCGGAAATAAGTTTACACCCAACTGCTCTTCCAAATAGCAGACACTGACAATTTTTACCTGCTGTGAATTATCATTCGGTGCGTAATAAGCGCCGATTGCACCCGTTTTTGGCATATAAACCGCTTTGTACACCGCACTAGGAACAATCACTCCCTGACCAATGGTCTTGAGCTTTTTGCCCTGAAATACAGGCCCAGTTACCACAAAAACATCCAGCTTTTGCTTGGTCACAAGCGCCCGTGTGGCTTCTTCCAATTCACGCCACACTTGCTGATTATTTTTAGGGGCCTGTGGCACCATATTGGCCAAAGAAAAACTGTCGAATTGTGAGGCTTTGTTGGGCATATCAGCATTCGGTGCCATATGTCCACGGTCATAGCCTGAACCACGGTAGTCCGACAATGTCGCTCGATGTTCGGTTGCAACATTATTTTCTTCGTGAAAACTATCTTCACGTGGAATTTTTTGGCTCAGGCGCTGTGGCGTCAGGGCCTCTGCAACCCAGAGAGGTGTTTTCGAAACGCCCGAATACATCACATTAAAACCGTTAAAGCACAGTGCATAGCTGTGTTTACTTAAACTTTCTTTGAGTAAATAAGGCGGAATTTCCCGATAAAATTGTTCTAAACAGGCTGAATTTGAGCTTGGGCTTAAAGACACGTATTGCTGAATTTTTTCTTGACCAAAAGCAATCGCAAAACTTCCCGTTGCCACCAATCCTAAAATCACTTTCAGGCCATTTTGATTAAACATGTTAAAGACTGACTTACCTGAACTACTTTTCTTCTTCGCCATCACAACTACAATAAACATCGGTTTTTCACGAGCTTAACAATCAGCGTATACGAAGTATATCGCCCGAGTTCTATTCGCATAACAATTAAACAAAACGCCATATTTAGATGATTTTGCATGTAACAAAATGTCTTTTTTGTAGAGTTTTTCTACGGCAACGTGATGCGATTGCGTATCTTTGATTGCTGTCGCTTCAAAAAATATGCCAAGGTAAAAATGAATCGAACGAAATAATACATGCAATTTACGGAGTTCTTATGCATTCTAAGATTTTAGCTTCTCTTGGTTTAATCGGCACAGTGATAAGTGCTTCAGCCTTCGCCGAGCCCCCTATCCAACCGGGTGATACCTTAGAAAGTCTCTCTCAAGCCAAAGTCACGACTACTGTTAATGGTCAACCTGGTTCTATTCAAGAACTCGTAAGCTCAGGGCAAATTAAATTGCTTGATCCAAATGCAGCACCTATCAGCCCAGCGGGCCAAGGTGCACCCAATGACCAAGCAGTGATGCCAACCGCACCACAGAGTGAAGCCCCTGTTCAACAGGCCGCACCTGATACCGCAGCGCAACAACAAGTCGCTGCGACTCCAACAGAGCAACATCCGCTGGTCCCAAATGCAGAACTCTCAGCACAACAGGCTGAGGCAGCGTTAAATGATGCTGTCGCACCCACGGCAAATACAGACATGAATGCAGCCCCAGCTGCTGCACCTCAATTAAATTCATCAGCAGAGGCACCCGTTAATGCAGTTGAGCCTGATTCACTGCCATCACCAGATGCTCCTGCTCAAGCACTTCCTGACGCTTCAGCAGAACAGCCTGTCCAAGCGATGCCTGAGGCACCTATAAATGACCCAATGAACTAAGACTCCACTGATTTATCCTCCAAAAAAACCAGCATATATGCTGGTTTTTTATTGAAGTTTAAATCTGGATCTGACTACCCAGCTCAACCACGCGATTGGTTGGAATTTGATAGAAGTCGCTCACAGGACTGGTATTCCGTTGCATTGAGATAAAGAGCTTTTCACGCCACGGCGCCATACCATCCCCTACAGTACTGATAATCCGTTCACGCGAGATGAAAAAACTAATTTGCATTAGATCATATTCAAAACCAAGTTCAGCATAGGCCATTTCCAATGCTTGCGGAATATTTGGCTGATCTTTAAAACCATAATACAAAGTAATACGATAAAAACGGACATCCAGTTTTTCAACACTACTGCGTTCTTGTGACGAAACAAAAGGAATATCGCGTGTAATAACCGTTACCATGATGTTGCGTTCATGCAGGACTTTGTTGTGCTTAATATTGTGAAGCATTGCGTGTGGCACAATATTTGGTGTACCAGTCAAAAAGACTGCATCACCTGGAACGAACTTAGTTTCACTACCCATACTAATGCTTTTAATAAATAGGTCTATTGGCAATGAATCCTTTTCAAGACGCTTCAACACTAATGCACGACCATCTTTCCATGTCATTAAAATAGTATACAGCACTGCACCAATTAAAATTGGAACCCATCCACCTGATAAAATTTTAAGCGAAGTCGAGGCAACAAAAACTGTATCAAGTAACAAAAATGGCACGGCGAATAATGCAACTTTCCACATTGGCCAACGCCACAACCCATAGGCCAAAATAGAGATTAAAATAGTGCCACACAACATAGTCATGGTGACAGCAACCCCATAAGCACTAGCCAAATTCTCACTATTCTCAAACAATAAAATTAAGATCAGTACAGAGATATACAGCGCCCAATTAATAAATGGTAAATAAATTTGACCGCGCTCTACCTCTGAAGTGTGTCGCACTGCCAAACGAGGTAAATAACGTAATTGAATGGCTTGATTAACCATAGAAAATACGCCCGTAATAACCGCCTGAGATGCGATAACTGCTGCTGCTGTCGCCAAACCAATCATTGGAAATAGTGCCCATTCTGGAATAAGCATATAAAAAGGATTCGCGAGTGCATCCGCGTCACGCAATAACAATGCTCCTTGCCCTGCATAATTCAATAACAAACATGGTAATACAATAATAAACCAAGCTAAACGAATCGGAAGACGACCAAAATGTCCCATATCTGCATACAGTGCTTCGCCGCCCGTCATAGTCAAAATCACGGCACCCATAGTCAGAAAAGCCACATAGGGTTGATTAAAGACAAAACTCAATGCCCAGTACGGATTAACCATCAATAATACATGAGGGGTCTGAAAAATACTCCACAGCCCTAAAGCACCAATCGCTAAGAACCACAGTAGGGTTAATGGCCCAAAGAATTTCCCCATTGTCCCTGTCCCATGGCGCTGTACCAAAAATAAGCCAGTGATAATTCCTATGGATAAGGGCTCTAACCACTGATTAAAAATAGGCGTAGCAATACTGAGACCTTCTATTGCAGAAAGAACCGAAATTGCAGGAGTAATAATTCCATCACCAAAAAACAGTGATGCACCAATAAACCCCAGAGCAATAAGATAAATTTTCTTGTTATCACTAATTAAGGTGGTTCGCAGATTTAGTGCCAGTAAGGACATAATTCCGCCCTCACCGTTATTGTCTGCTCGCATAATAATCGTAACGTATTTAAAACTCACCGTTAGCATCATGCACCAAAAAATGAGGGACAAAATGCCTAAAACTGACGCTTCTGATATCGCTAGATGGGCTGTTAAAAAACATTGACGCAGTGCATAAAGTGGACTGGTTCCAATGTCTCCAAACACGACCCCAAGGGCGGCTAAAGTGATTGCGGGCAATGCGGCTTTTTTTGCAGTACTTTGCATAGTGTGTCTTCAATTTAGACAGTATTTTTGCGAATCATATCATCACGCTAAAAGTTTTTCTCTAAATCAATTGTTTCACCTTGTCGATGGCTATGTTTTTCGATATTATCCTCCGCCATGGTGAGGTGTCCGAGTGGCTGAAGGAGCACGCCTGGAAAGTGTGTATACGTTTGCGCGTATCGAGGGTTCGAATCCCTCTCTCACCGCCAAAATTTTAAAGACCTTAATCGAAAGATTAAGGTCTTTTTTTATACTGAACATTCTTATTTAGACTTGGCACAAAGTCTGCTTTATAAAAATGACTCTTCAACTAATAGGATAATTTGCACCACAAAGTGAAATATTTATTCAAAAATAAGCGCTTGAACCTGATTCAAACTTGAGCTAAAACAATTTCTACGGGAGGTTAAAATAAATCATCAATGATCATCTAGATGCAATGTTTATGAAGCACAATTCATTTGCGGTATATAACTAGCGAAACACTAAATTGACCAATAAAACTGCTATTCGGGAGTCAGAATGAATAACAGCACCAATTATGTCAAACAAATTAAAAACGCTAAACGAGGCGGTTATACCCCAACCCTTGCAAAGGATGTCAACAAACATAAAATTCAAAAAGCAATTCGTCTGATTGAACAATGGAGAACGCTGGCCAATGAACTCAAACCTCAAATGCAACTCGACATGGCTTTTACGTTGGAAGAATGTGCCCAAGACCTCGACCAAATTTTAAGGAGCAAATAAGTTCCATGTTTTCGCTTAACCCTAACCCTATTTAAAAACAGTTTCATCACAGCCCCCAAATTTTATTCTTAGCTTTCACCCACCCTTTGGTGGGTGAAGTTTGCACAAAAAATCATGTGCATTTCAATCGCTCACTTTTTGGCTTGCGTTTTCAAGAAAATCCGCTATTATTCTCACCACGTTGCCGGCATAGCTCAGTTGGTAGAGCAACTGACTTGTAATCAGTAGGTCCACAGTTCGAATCCGTGTGCCGGCACCATTTTATACTTAGCCTCGCTTTTTAGTGAGGCTTTGTTGTTTCTGGCCCTTTGGTTTTTTATTTCATTTTAAATATCTTTAACTGCTGTAATTTGAACATAGCGCACGATGCCCTGTTCAAATAATTTCTGGCAGAGCTTAGCGGTCATTTTAATTTTGAAATGATCCAAATTTTGAACGGTCTGTTGGACTAAATGCACATGATAATAACGAGAAAACCCCGCCAAAACTGCATCTGATAAATCTTCAATAGCAACCTGCTGATAGCCTTGCGCTTCTATCGAATGCTGCAAATTCTCTTCTAACTGAAGATGTTCCAAATGAACATCGGCTGCTTTTAACAGCATTTTCAGTTGAAGCTTCTCAAAACGATTTAAATTCAAAAATGCATCACTCAACATCAGATAGTGAAAACCGATGCGCCCTTTTGAATTTAAAACAGAATGGGTTGATCTCAGAAATGAATTTAAATCACTGTGATAAGCGGCATCGAGGCAAAACACCACATCAAAAGGCGCTAAAAATAGCTTTGAATTTAAATTTAAAAATGACGTTTGAATGATGTGTATCTTTGAATTTAAAGTATGTTGTATGCGCTGGACACATTCGGCTTGTAACTCAACCGCACAAAGTTGCTGAACATGGTAATGCTGCTGCCACAGCAATAGACTCGCACCTTGTCCACAGCCCAAGTCTAAAACGCAGTCATTTGGTTTTAGCTGTAATCGATCAGCAAGATGCGTTGCCAGTGTTTGGCAAGCCTCAGGATAGGATGACCTTGCATCATCCCAATAGCCAAGATTGCTCCAAGCCAATACCGCCTGATCTCCCAATTGTTTTGCATCAATTGCATATTTATGTTTGGGCAGATGTCGCTGTAAGGTTTGGAGCCATTTCATGCTTTAGTAGCCGAGTTGTGGGGCAACCTCAACTTTAGGTTTTAATCCAACAAACGGCAATGGCGCACCGAAAATTTCTGCAATATGCATTGCTGAAGTTACGGCAGACTCTAAAATAGGCAGACCATCGCACGACCATGAACCACAGAAGAAGACTTTTCGGTTAGCACTCTTATGGCGTTGTTGTAACTCTTTATTCAAAGCCACAGTTTGCGAGTCCACCACCGCACGGGTCAAAGTTACTGTTGAAATCACTTTTTTCGGGTCAATCTCAGTCACTGGCTGCCACGTTTGGAACACGGCGTTTTTACCGACCAGACTTGGTTCGACTGAATTGAGCCAAACCGTGAACTGTTGACGGGTAAACTTACGGTCCATCATATAGCTCAGCACCGACCAGTCTTTACGCTTAGGTGGCATCACGGAAGGATCAGTATGGATCACCAGTTGACCTTGCTCAAAACGGAACTGTTTTAACAGCGCAATATCATCTGCAAACTGAACAGGATCTAAAAACTCTTCAATTTTTGTGGTTGGCGTTGCCACCACCACACGGTCAAACAATTGCTGTTCGCCCTTATTATTTTCAACCAAAACTTTGTCACCTTGTTCAGTGACTTTGCTAATAGCAGATCCGCTTTGGATATTGATGTTTTCAATCAATTTATCGACCAAGGCAGGTGTTCCACCTTGTATACGCAATAAAGCATCACCATCCGTCAACTGGCGTAAAAAGATCAACAGCGGTTTCGCTGGCCATTCGCCGATGGTTTTTGGATTACAGGTACAGATGGTGTAGAGCACAGGCATTACTGCGCCATGCCAAAATACTTCTTCAATGTCATGCTGGTTGATAAATTCAGCCAAGGTAATGTCTTGATCTTTAGATTTGAAGAATTTAGCAATCGCGGTTTTAAGCTGCAACATACCTTTAACCAAGCGCCATCCATACTGCTGTAGGCCTTTACGGTTATTGATAATCGGGAAATTGCCAATGCGGCTACGGGTAGTGGTTAACCATGTTTCTGTACGGTCTTCAAACAACCAACTACACGCCATGTAGGTGCGTACTGGATACGTTTTGATGCCTAAATAAGTCGCAAGACTTAAGGTGTTTTTCCATAAGTGTGGGTTCATGACACGTAACGGAGCATCAATCAGACCACCTTCAAACTCTGTACTGTGGCTGTCCATCCCTCGCCCAGTCAGTGCTTCGAAAATAGTAATATTATGCCCAGCATCCTTTAGAATTCTTGCGGTAGCAAGACCGGCCATGCCGCTACCAATAACTGCAATATCCAAAATTATGATCCGTCAGTCTGACTTATATTGACTGAAATTATGACCCAATGTCGAAAAAATAGGGCTATTAAAAAATACCAGAATCACATTTTTTCATGTGCCGCACTGGTAGGACGATATTTGCTTAAATTACATTTCATTACACTAAAAAGTCACTTAAATAAACACAGGTTTTTTATACATTTTATTTTAAATAAAAATATAAACCCTTTAAAAACAAAGTATATAAATTAACTATTTTTATAACTTCTGTTTCACAAACCAGCGAAAAGGCGCTAAGATGCGCCCCGCATAAAAACGATAATTACATCACATAATAATTCATGACTAACTATGCAAAACAAGAAGACTACAGCGCCTAAAAAATCCCTACCCTTGACCGAGTAGGGATTTCTTCTTTTTAGCGACAAGATTTTAGTCCACCACAGCAACAGGGATTTCACCAAACTTGCCACGATTAAAATCGTCAAAGGCTTGCACAATTTCTTCCTTGCTGTTCATTACAAACGGACCATAACCTTGAATCGGCTCATTCAGTGGTTCACCGGTCAACACCAAGAACTTAGTGTCTTGCAGCGCTTGTAGTTGAATTGCGGCTTCGCCATCTTGAGCAAACATCACAATCGAACTATCCACCACTTTTTGCGTGCCATTAATCAACACTTCACCACTGAGCACCACCACAATCGCGTTATGCGTGACAGGCACATGTATAAAAGTTTCATACTCTGCTTTTAATTCACCATCCCAAACATTGACGGGGCTATACGTTTGAGCAGGGCCATGATGACCACCAAACTCACCCGCAATCACACGTAGATGTCCAGAATTATCATCCATTTCGATGCGCGGGATATCCGCCACGGTCAAGGCTTGATAACGTGGTGTGGTCATTTTATCTTTGGCTGGCAAATTCACCCAAAGTTGCACCATTTCAAACAGACCACCATGCTCAGCAAAGGCTGGAGAATGAAACTCTTCATGTACCACACCTGAACCTGCAGTCATCCACTGTACATCGCCAGTATTGATGTTCCCACCGCCGCCGCTAGAGTCTTTGTGCGTCACTTCACCACTATAGGCGATGGTGACTGTTTCAAAACCACGATGCGGGTGTGAACCCACACCACGTTGCGATGTGGTTGGATCAAATTTGTAAGGTGCTGCATAGTCCAAAAGTAGAAACGGACTAATCGCTTGCCCTAAGCGGTCATATGAAAAGAGGTTTTTGACAGGAAAACCATCACCAACCCAATGCATGTCTTGATTACGATAAACACCAATTACTTTTTTCATCTTGGAACTCCTATATCGATAGGATGAATATGTAATCTATACTACCCGTTTCCTCATCCGTCTTATAGCACTGCGCTAGCACACACAATCACACGAATAGGACAATCTCGTTAAAATCATCTCACCTGCATAAAAACCAATTTAAAAACAAAGCCATTCTTTATTTTTATGGCATATTTTTGCTCAAATTTTCCTATTTTCAAGATTAAGCATCTCATTTGGCTTATTTTATTGTCTCATTTTCCTACCTATGATGATGTTCAGGCTCAAGGCAGCAACCTTCTTACTGATTGCCTTGAGACTCGACTGATAATCACAACGAGGACAGAAAAATGGCGAAACCTTATATTCGCTTAGACAAAGATAATGCAGCGGTTCTTTTGGTTGACCACCAAGCGGGTCTCCTTTCATTGGTCCGTGACATTGACCCAGACAAATTTAAAAACAATGTGCTGGCACTGGCTGCTGCCGCGAAATATTTTAATCTTCCAACCATTCTGACCACCAGTTTTGAAGAGGGTCCAAACGGTCCTTTGGTCCCTGAATTGGTCGAAATGTTCCCCGATGCACCTTATATTGCACGCCCCGGGCAAATCAATGCATGGGACAATGAAGACTTTGTTCAAGCCGTGAAAGCCACAGGTAAAAAACAATTGATTATTGCGGGTGTGGTAACTGAAGTCTGCGTGACCTTCCCTGCACTGTCAGCACTGGAAGAAGAGTTTGACGTCTTTGTGATTACCGATGCATCGGGAACCTTTAACCCCATCACCCGTGATGCAGCATGGGATCGCATGTCTCAGGCAGGCGCACAGCTGATGTCATGGTTTGGTGCAGCTTGCGAATTACACCGCGACTGGCGTAATGATATTGAAGGCCTCGGTTCACTCTTTGCAGCGCATATTCCAGACTATAAAAACCTGATTCAAAGCTATAGCAAAAATACAGCGCAGAAATAATCAGACCTCAGTAAAAGCGATCTTCGGATCGCTTTTTTGTCTTGTGCAATCATCAGCGATGATACAGTATCAGATCATCCATCACAGACTGCCTTCGGTCACAAATCAATACAGGCTTGAACCCATCATGCATTCATTTGACGACTATTATTATTTTTATCTTGTGGTCAAGCACGGCGGTTTCAGTGCTGCAAGCGATGCCTCAAATATCACCAAGTCTAAGCTTAGTCGCCGCATTTTAGACCTTGAAGCCAAATACAACGTGACCCTAATTCAGCGTTCAACACGACATTTTAAAGTCACCCCCTTGGGACAAGAGCTGTTTGAAGAATGTCGTCAAATCATTCAGCAAGTCGAAAGTGCACACAATGTTTTACTGAAACAGAAAAGCGAACCGCAAGGTTTAATCAAGATCAGCTGCCCTTCTGTGATGATGCGCTATCAAGTGCGAGACTTACTCAATCATTTTTTAAAACAATATCCCAAAGTCCAAGTGGAAATGGAGCTGACCAGCCGTCGTGTCGATGTCTTGCATGATGACATTGATCTTGCCATTCGGACCAGTTTTAGTGCCAATGAAGACTCGAGCATTGTGGTCCGTGATGTGGTCAAAACCACGCATTGTTTGGTGGCCAGTCCTGATCTGCTACAGGGCCGTGAAATTCAATTTGCCACCGAGCTGAATGATTTTCCAACACTCGCACTGGGAGTACAAAAGTCTGATTATCAATGGTTATTGCATCATACCCAGAGTGATGAACAGATCGTGATTCCTTTAGAACCACGGGTCAAAAGTAATGATGTCGCAGGCGTGTATTACTCGGCTCTAGATGGACTCGGCATTGCCAACCTGCCTTACTTAACGGTAGAGGCAGATATTGCTTCAGGTCGCCTCGTTCACATTTTGCCCGACTGGTGTTCCAATATTGGAACCGTACAGTTGGTCTATGCTTCACGTAAAGGACAACGTTTGGTCATGGAAAAACTGATTGAGCATTTGATTCAGGGTTTAAGAGACTTTGCCAGCACCAGCAAAGGTTACCATCTCTAGAACCGAAAAGAACCCGCATAAAAAAATCAGCCACTTGGGCTGATTTTGTACAGGCATCATGCTCATCACTCAGCACAATGCAACCATCGAGGTCAGCTTAGATTTTACCAACCAAGTCGATTGATGGCGCAAGGGTTGCTTCGCCTTCTTTCCATTTTGCAGGACATACTTCGCCTGGGTGTGCATGCACATATTGTGCTGCTTTCACTTTGCGTAATAGTTCAGATGCATCACGACCAATACCGCCAGCATTAATTTCAATAATTTGGATTTTACCTTCAGGATCAATCACAAAAGTACCACGGTCTGCTAGACCTTCTGTTTCAATCAGCACGTCAAAGTTTTTAGACAAAGTCCTGGTTGGATCACCAATCAATGGATACTGAATTTTACCAATCACATCTGACGTGTCGTGCCATGCTTTATGGGTAAAGTGGGTATCGGTCGATACGCCGTAAATTTCTACACCGAGTTTTTGAAATTCAGCATAGTGATCGGCTAAGTCGCCCAATTCTGTTGGACACACAAAGGTGAAATCAGCAGGATAGAAAAATACGACCGACCATGTGCCTTTCAAGTTTTGCTCAGATAACTCAATGAATTCGCCATTTTGGTAAGCTGTTGCATTAAATGCCTTAACTTCAGTATTGATTAAACTCATGTATTTGTCCTCAAAAGATTTGTGAGAGTGCTTAAGTGATGAAGCAAGAATACGCACAAACCAAAAATTGGTAAAACAGTATGTTTTTATTATTTTTATCGGATTTTTAGATTTATTATTTCCCGATACTGTTGCCCGATTTTCACCATTTTTGGTCTAAATGAAAACCTTTCGATTTTTCAAATGAGTGCAATACAGTCAAATCTAGAGTCAAGCAGTGGAAAATCTATGATTTGGGAAGCCATTTCAGAGCTTTGATGTTCAATAAAAAAGTGAATTTAAGCCGTTTCGGTCTGCCCCACCTGATGATAAGCACGATTAAAATAAACCAAACTTTGCTCATGCTGGCTTTGTTGAATCGCGACAATACGGCACATAAAAACCGTATGTGTTCCCACTTCTTGAATGTCATCAATTTCACAGTCAAAATTGACTAAAGCATCCTTTAAAACAGGCGCGCCCGTTTCTAGCTCTGTCCAAACACCATGTTTAAAACGCTCTTCAGACGTCATTTTAGATGCAAAGACATTCGAAATATGCTGATGTTGTGCACCTAACACATTCACCGATAAAATTTTATTGTCGACAAAATGTGCATGTGAACGCGATGCTTTATTCATGCAGACCAATAATGTCGGTGGTGTATCCGTCACACTGCATACGGCAGATGCTGTGAATCCATGACGATCAGCCATGCCTGCCGTAGTTACGACACTCACTGCACTGGTTAACAAAGACATTGCATCTCTAAAGTCTGTTGCTTCAATCATCATTTTATTCCTCAGTAACGGATACATGCTTGTACTCGGATAAAAGCTACCCATTTTATCAAACGGGTAGCCCTTTCACATCACGCGCTTGCTGCGTATGAAGCCGAAAGTTCTTGTCGAATAATTTCTGCACCTGCGCTTAACGCATTCAGCTTACCACGTGCCACTTCACGTGCTAAAGGTGCCATACCACAGTTGGTCGATGGATAAAGCTTATCTGCATCGACAAACTGAAGCGCCTTACGTAGTGTATTCGCAACTTCTTCTGGTGTTTCAACGGTGTTGGTTGCAACATCAATCGCACCGACCATCACTTTTTTACCGCGAATCAGTTCAATCAGATCCATTGGTACACGCGAGTTTTGACATTCAAGTGAGATGATATCAACTTTAGATTGTTGCAGTTTAGGGAATGCTTCTTCGTATTGACGCCACTCTGAACCCAAGGTCTTTTTCCAATCGGTATTGGCTTTAATGCCGTAGCCATAGCAAATATGAACCGCAGTTTCACATTTCAGACCTTCAAGTGCTCGTTCAAGCGTTGCAACACCCCAGTCATTCACTTCATCAAAGAACACATTAAATGCAGGTTCATCGAACTGGATAATATCCACACCCGCAGCTTCTAACTCACGTGCTTCTTGATTCAGGATCTTAGCAAATTCCCAAGCCAGTTTTTCACGGCTTTTATAGTGACCATCATACAGCGTATCAATCATGGTCATCGGACCTGGTAACGCCCACTTGATCGGCTGTGTAGTTTGACTACGTAAAAACTTAGCATCTTCAACAAATACCGGCTTTTGACGGCTTACTGCACCTACCACTGAAGGTACACTCGCATCATAACGATTACGGATACGAACCGTTTCGCGTTTCTCAAAATCAACGCCATCCAGATGTTCAATAAACGTCGTCACAAAATGTTGGCGGGTTTGTTCGCCATCACTAACGATATCAATGCCTGCATGGAGTTGTTCTTGCAATGACAAACGTAAGGCATCTTGTTTCGCTTCGAGTAATGCCTCACCCTCTAGTTTCCAAGGTGACCAAAGTTTCTCAGGCTCAGCAAGCCAAGAAGGTTTCGGTAAGCTGCCCGCAGTTGATGTTGGTAATAAAATGGCCATTTTAAATCTCTATTTCAGTTAAATTAAGCAGCGTTGCTGTCTACGGTATAATTCGCAGCCCATTGCTCAAGGATGTTTTGATAAGGCTTAATAAAGTTCTCTTCCGTCCATTTACCTTGCTTGACCGCGAGCTGACCACGTTCAACACGGTCATAGACGATTCGCGTTAATGAGTAATCTGGGTATTCTAGACTCGCTTGATAGACTTGCGCCGCTGATGAATTTGCATTGTAAATTTCAGGGCGATAAATCTTTTGGAATGTTTCCATGGTGCTAATCGCACTGATCAATTCAAAATCGGTATAATCACGTAGTAAATCACCCGCAAAATAGAATGCTAAAGGTGCAGCGCTCCCTTTCGGCATAAAGAAGCGAACCTGTAAGCCCATTTTATGGAAATACTCATCGGTACGTGAATATGCATCTTGCTTATACTCAACCCCTAAAATCGGATGCTCATTGGTCGTGCGGTGATAGGTCTTCGCTGTTGAAACACTTAAGCAAATCACAGGTTGTTGATTAAATTCTGCTTTAAAAGTCTCTGAGTTCACAAGGTATTGATAAAGTTTGCCATGTAAATCACCAAAGCCTTCAGGTGCGTACGAAGTCGAGTTCTCTTTATTATGTTCTTTCAGTACCACGCTAAAATCGTAATCACGTACATAAGATGAGAAGCTATTGCCAATCATGCCTTCAATACGTTGATGGGTGTGATGATCTATAATTGTGCTTTTCAGCATTTCAATAATTGGGAAAGTTTGACCATTCCCTTCAATGTCTAAATTTGCAGAAATAATATCGATTTCAAGCGAATAACGATCACCATTCGGGTTATCTGTTTGTGCTAAGGCATTGAAACGATTATTAATCATACGAAGTGTATTACGTAGATTCTGCTCACGGTTTTCACCACGCGCCAAGTTAGCAAAGTTCGTCGTTAGACGTGTGTTATCTGCTGGTTGATAGTTTTCATCAAAACGAATGCGTTTAATTGAACATGCAAACTCTGTACTCATGGCGATCTGTTACCCTATATTTCTGCGATAAAACTGAATTTCTTTCATGCTCTTTCTAGAGGGTCCAATTTTCTTCTTGGATCTTTCTAGCAAATCGTCTTTCCAGCCTTTTCAGTTTTTTCTGAACATCAGGCTAAGAAGCAACGATGAATATGATCTATCGTTAAGAGCGTGGTTTAATTTATACCTGAATGACCACATGAATAAAAATGATTTAATCTCACACAAAAGTGAACTAAATTCATGTTTAGAAATTCTGTCGCTTTAACAATGAATTGTGCGTGGATAATTTTTTGTGGATGTACGAAAGGAAAGAATGAAAACATCAAGCCCTCGTACGTGAGCTGTGAAAAGTCATGATATTGCTAAATCGACGTCATCAACACGCTACCTCTCTTTTTTAATTATCTATTTACATCAGCAACTTAAATTCATGAGTTGATTATTAAAAGATTGGATAAAACGGGCAATTCAATGGTTTTGTCCGTGGGAAAATGATAAGCGAAAGCTTGGTTTTGAGTTCTTGTATTGATTAACTTTGGCTTCGCTTTCTGACCTTCACTCTTCCTCACAGAATCAGAAAATTTAGTCTCTGTCCTCTCATCAATCAGAATTAAAAAACAAACATTCGGTCTTAATCTCAAGAACAGCTCACCTATATCAAGTAAAACTAAAGAATCATCTCATGCATTTTTTGCATAACTGAATTAAAAATTGCATTGTCGTTTTTTTTTAAAAAAAGTAACACTTGCCACAGCTAAATCCCCCAATCGACGATTTAGCACTCAATATCTAAAGCAATGCCTCTATAAATTGATCAACATGGAATGTCATCAATGCCTTGCTACATCAGGCCAAAAGTTGATGAAAAGAAGATTAAAGAAGGAACGATAAGTATGAAGCAGAAGAAATTACTGAAATATATTCTGATTGCCATGATCTCCGGAATACTGATTGGTTGGGCTTTTCATAGCACTTTAACAACTGCACAAACCACAGAACTTGCCGCCTATTTTAAAATTGTGACCGATGTATTCTTAAGATTAATTAAAATGATTATTGCACCCTTAGTGTTTGCAACAATCGTTTCTGGTCTGCTCTCGATGGGAAAATCTTCTTCTTTGGGATCAATTACCTTAAAAGCCATGAGTTGGTTCATTGGTGCATCATTTATTTCACTTTTACTGGGCATGGGCTTAGCCAATTTATTCCAGCCCGGCGCTGGAATGAATCTCACCGTTCCTCAAACAGCGGTTGATATCGGTGTCAGTGCGACAAGTCTGAGCTTAGAAAGCTTCATTACGCATATTTTCCCGCGTAGTTTTGCTGAAGCCATGGCCAATAATGAGATATTACAAATTTTGGTTTTCTCAATTTTCTTTGGCTCCGCACTGGCCTATGTTCAACATCAAAGTGAAGTGACCGTCATTGGCAAAATAATTGATGAACTCTGCAAGGTCATGTTCCGAATTACAGATTATGTCATGGCATTTGCCCCTATTGCCGTTTTTGCTGCCATTGCTTCCGCGATTACTATCCAAGGCCCTAAACTGATTATCGATTATAGTATTTTTATTGGACAGTTCTATGTGGGATTACTGGTGCTTTGGACTCTCCTGATTGCATTCGGCTATATCTTCTTGAAAAAAGACATTTTTAGATTGATGCGAATTGTGCGTGAACCCACCATGTTGGCATTTGCCACCGCAAGTAGTGAATCGGCTTATCCAAAAACCATGGAAGCTTTGGATAAATTCGGTGTGCCTAAACGTATTACCAGTTTCGTTCTCCCTTTAGGTTATTCTTTCAACCTCGACGGATCGATGATGTATATGGCATTTGCCGTGTTGTTTATTGCACAAGCCTACAACATTGATTTAAGTTTTTCTCAGCAAGCGCTCATACTCTTTACCCTCATGATTACGAGTAAAGGAATTGCAGGTGTTTCACGGGCATCCATTGTGGTGATTGCCTCAACACTGGCTATGTTCAAGCTTCCTGAAGCCGGTATTCTATTAATTTTAGCGATTGATCAGTTTTTAGATATGGGCCGTACGGCAACCAATGTGATTGGAAATAGTATTGCAACTGCCGTAATTGCACGTACTGAAGGCAATAAAGATGAACTTACGGAGCAAGAAGGTATTATGGTGGACAACCTTCCTCCCGTAAACCAATTGGCCGATAACAGTTAGAATTATTTATAGAGAAAATAAAATGGTGATTTTTAAATAGTAAGTAAAGCCCTTTATTTACTATTCATAAAATCACCCTATTTATGATTAAAATATGTCTGACAACGATTAACCAAAATAATTCATAAAATCCAATTATTTATTTTTCTGAATTAAAATATTCCAAATATAATTAATTCGATTTGAAAATGACATTTCTCGTTTAACCAGATAGACATCTTGAAATAAATAGTACTGCTTACCGTCCAGTACTTTTAATTTATTTTCTTGGATTTCTCTTTCAACCAATAATTTAGGCAACCATGCCACACCCAAACCTTGCAACACCAACTCTTTTAAATCGCCTGCATTATCCGTCTCATATAAAGTTCTATAATCCAACTTATTTTCAATTGCTTCATCCACACAGTTTCTTAAATATGCTTGTTTACTATAAGACAACAAAGGGAAAGACTGATTGAGTGAATATTTGGCAGTCCCGTCATGATCTAAGGCCGTCACAGGGAGTATTTCCATTTCAACAATTTTATGAAATTCGAACAAAGAACGATCGAATTGTTCTAATGTTTTTTGATCGCAATAACTGATTAAAAAATCACACGAGCCATCTTTTAATAAGCGCATCCCCTGTTTGAAATTTGAGGCAATAATTTCCAATTTTAAGTCCGTCATATCCATCGATAACTCATGAATAAAGCGGGGGAAAAACTGTGTAATGAGCGAGTGTGACACTGCAAACTTGACGGTTAACTCATCATGTTTCACATTCTTTTCTAAATATTTTATTGTTGTAGTGAGTTGATTTTGTATGTTTTTTGCCGAAGCCAGTAAAACTTGTCCTGCTTCTGTGAAATCAATATTTTTACTGTATCTTTTCAAAATTTGGAAACCCAATGAGTTTTCAATATTCTGAATTCTGCGCGTAAAGGCAGACTGCGTGACATGTCGTAGAGCTGCTGCTTGAGATATCGATTTTTCTTGCTCTAATGCAAGTAAATCTTCAATCCATCGAATTTCTAAAGTCATAACTCATTCTTCACTCATCCTTTGATCAATTATAATCTATTATGCAAAAAATGCATGTAGTAATATATTTTTACATTAGAAAAAAAACCGTGTGCACTTTAATATCGATTTATTCGAGATTAGAGTCTATTTAAATGAACATTAAGATTAACACACGCGTTGAAAAGGATTTATTAGGACATAAAGAAATTCCTGCTCATTGCTATTATGGTGTACAAACTTTAAGAGCTTTAGAGAACTTTAATTTAAGTCCAAATAAACTCAATCAATTCCCTGTTTTTATTAATGCCCTTGCAATGGTTAAAGCTGCATGCGCAGAAGCCAATTTTAAACTCAATAAACTTGAAGAAAATAAATACAATGCTATTCAGTATGCATGTGAACAAGTTATTAATTATAAATATCATGACCAATTTCCAATTGATATGATTCAAGGTGGTGCGGGAACATCCACCAATATGAATATCAATGAAGTACTGGCTAATATTGGCTTAGAACATTTAGAGCATTTAAAAGGCGAATATCAATATTTACATCCAAATAATGATATTAATATGTCTCAGTCAACCAATGATGTCTATCCAACAGCCATTAAAGTGGGTTTAATTTTTGCAATTGAGCAATTGAACAGTCCGTTTCAAAATTTAATTCAAAGTTTTAAGAACAAGTCCGATGAGTTTTCGCATATCTTAAAAATGGGTCGTACCCAATTGCAAGATGCCGTTCCAATGACCTTAGGTCAAGAATTTGGCGCATTTGCAAATACCTTACAAAATGATTTAAACAAGCTCAATGACATCATGCCGTCTGCTCTAAGTGTTGTAAATTTGGGCGGAACAGCAATTGGAACAGGCATCAATACCGAAGTTAAGTATCGTGAATATGCCATTGCAGCGTTGTCTGAAATTACCCAAAAGCAGATCAGCAGTTCACCTGATTTAATCGAAGCAACCTCAGATATGGGGGATTTCGTTTTATTATCGAGCTTCTTAAAACGTACCGCGACTAAACTCTCAAAAATTGCCAATGACCTGCGCTTGCTGTCTAGTGGCCCTCGTACTGGTCTGAATGAAATCCATTTGGAACCGCGTCAACCAGGCAGCTCAATTATGCCTGGCAAAGTGAACCCTGTTATTCCAGAAGCAATGAATTTAGTGTGTTTTCAAGTGATTGCAAATGATTTGGCCATTACTTTGGCGGCCGAAGCAGGTCAGTTACAGCTCAATGCGATGGAGCCGTTAATTGCTTTTAAACTGTTCGAATCGATCGATTTGTTAAGTAAAGCTATGCAAATGTTCCAACATAAATGTATTGAAAACATCCGTGCCAATGCTGAACACTGTCAGGCAAATGTAGATAATTCAATCGGCATTATTACTGCACTCAACCCATATTTGGGTTATGAAACAACGACTCGTATTGCAAAACAAGCGAATGAAACTGGTCAAAGTGTATTGGCTTTAATTAAAGCTGAAAACCTATTGTCTGATCAAATTTTGGCTGATGTGCTATCGATCAAAAATATGGTTCATCCTCAGCAATCTTTATCATAATTTATTAGCATTTCGTCTTTTTAAAAAGGGATCTCATCAGAGGTCCTTTTTTATAGAAAAGAAAAGTATGCTATGTGACTCGTACTAGCTGAACATTTTGATGCCATAAAGTTCTTTTTTAATACAAAGTTTTCCGAGTCATAAAAAAAGAACTTGATATAAATCAAGTTCTTTTTCACTTCATACAATATTTAGTTATTGTATAGTCTAAAACGGAAGATCATCATCCATATCTGCTGGTGCTGCCGCAGGCGCTGACTGAGGAGCCGCCTTGGGTGCAAAACCGCTTGGGTTATTGTTCGCATAACCACTTTGTTGATTGTTGCTATTACCTGCTGCAGGATTGGCGCCATAACCGCCTTGGTTGTTGTTATTGTTATAACCACCACCTTGGTTATTGTTGAAACGTGGTTGTGCATAACCATCATTTCCGCCTTGCATTTGCTCACCTTGCTGACGGTTGTTGTCGAGCATCTGCATTTGCTCACCACGAATTTCTGTAGTGTAGCGTTCTTGACCATTTTGATCTGTCCACTGACGAGTACGCAGTGAACCTTCAATATAAACTTTCGAACCTTTACGTAGGTATTGTTGCGCAATTTCACCTAGACGGTTGTGTAACACAATACGGTGCCATTCGGTTTGCTCTTTACGCTCACCTGTGCTTTTGTCTGTCCAAGAGTCGCTCGTGGCAATTGAAAACTGGGTCAACGAACCACCGTTTGGAAAAGTTTTCGTCTCTGGATCTCGGCCTAATGTGCCCACTAAAATAACTTTATTTACACCGCGCATCTGATGTTTACTTCCTATCTATTTCTATTATTTACTTTATAAGAGTTATGCTTAAATGGCTACCTCTTTCCCCAACAACTGCGTTAAATCTTGTCGCGTAGCATCATCTATTTGCTGCTTATCGACTTTTACATACGCTACTTGCTGATCAGACATCACCACGACCTCTTCAATACCACGAATCGCTAAAAGCTGTGAAGTCCATTCGTCCGTTTGTTTATGTTCAGGTAAACGCAATACCATCGAAGACAAATAACGCGGTTGTGCCAAGCCAAAACTAATCAATAACCAAACAATCGCCAGTCCAGTCAGGATGCTCCAACCCAAAGCAGTATTGTTTAACAGCAACAACTGACCACCTGTGACACCACCAAAGAATGCGCCTAAAAACTGGCTGCTGGCATTTACGCCCATCGCAGTCGCTTTGGACTGAATCGGTGCAGCTTTCGATAACCATGACGGCAGCAACGCTTCCATAACGTTAAAAGCAATAAAGAATAAGCCCAAACCTGTCAGCAAGATATACTTCGACTCAAAGCCAAAAATTAGGATGCCTAAGCCTAAAATAATGCCGCCAATGGCCGTTAAAAAGATGCCTCGCATTTTGCGATATTTTTCAGCCAACACAATACTTGGAAAGGCAAAAAATAGGCTAATCACCAACAGTGGCAAATACACCCAGCCATGCGAATTTAGTGGAATTTTTGCAAAATCGATGAGCTGTGAGGGAACATAAATAAACATTGCCGTCAGCAATAAATGTAAGCTAAACACTGACACATGCAGACGGTTCAGATCCCCCATTTTTAAGACTTGTTTGAGCTGAGCCAAATAACCTTGCTGATAATTACGATGATGGCGGGTGACTTTGGGCACCAAAAATAACATCGAAATGGCCGCCAAACCCATGATGGTGGTCACCCAAAATAATCCTGAAATTCCTACTAAACCGGTAAGCCACGGCCCCAAACTAAAAGCCACAGCAAAAGAAACCCCGATACTCATGCCCATGGTTGCCATGGCTTTCATACGGTTTTCTTCACGGGTCACATCCGCCAGTAGTGCCATCACCACGGCAGACACTGCTCCACCACCCGCAATGGCACGACCAATAATCACCCCATAAATGGTGTCTGACATCGCTGCAATTGCACCACCCAAAGCAAACAGAAGCAGCCCAAAAACCACCAAAGGCTTACGGCTATAACGGTCGGCAATTAAGCTGAAAGGAATCTGTAAAATGGCCTGTGTTAAGCCATAAATCCCCACAGCCAAACCGAGCAACGCAGGCGTTGCATATTCATAGGTCTGCCCTGCCACAGAAAATACAGGGATGATCATGAACAAACCCAACATGCGTAAGGCAAAAATACTGCTTAAGGCAAAAGTTGAACGACGTTCTAAAGCATTCATCATAAACAAGGACAGACTGTATTGAATTAATCTTGGATCAAGATTATAGGCTATTCAATCTGACTAGCGGCATGAATTTTATGTTTAATAAAAGCCTTCCTGATCTGAAAAACAAAAAGCGCAGCCTGAGCTGCGCTTTTCCACGGTTTAAAGCAATCTGCTTTAAGCGGCTTGATGTTTTTTGTATTGAATAGAAGCAATAACAGCCCAAACAATAAAGGCCACACCAATTAAACCCGTGACAACTTCTGGTACATGTAGACCTGTGCCACTTGCCAGCATAATGAATGCTAAAGCACCAATTGCGTAGTGTGCACCATGCTCAAGGAAGACATAGGCATCCAAAGTCCCTTTTTCTACCAAGTAAATCGTCATCGAACGCACGAAAATCGCACCAATCGCGAGACCCAGCATAATAATCACAACATCGGAAGTAATCGCAAATGCACCAATTACGCCATCAAAACTGAACGATGCATCAAGTACTTCTAGGTATAAGAAACCACCAATACCTGCTTTGACCACACCTGTAGTTGCACCATTGGCATCATGCGTAACTGCATTGCCGTCTTCATCAACTTCAGGTTCACCACCCAACAAATGACTCAAGACTTGTACGCCAATATAAACCACGATGCCCCAGATTCCCGCCATGGTCACCACCAGACGTTTAGCTTCGTCGACATTGGCCGCCATCACCAAAAGTGCAATCAGTGCAAGGAAGACTGACATTGCAGGAACATTGGCTAAGTTGGTCAAACGGCGTTCTAACCAGCGGAACCAGTGCGTGTCTTTCTCTTCATCTAAGAAGAAGTTTAAGAACACAAGTAACAAGAATGCTCCACCAAATGCAGCAATTTCAGGGTGGTGATCCATCAGACGTTGTGAGTAGGTTTTTGGATCATTCAAAGCCAGTTGTACGACTTCAACAAAGCCCATATCTGCAGTTACCGCTACAATTGCGACAGGGAAGATTAAACGCATACCAAATACAGCGACTAAAATACCCACAGTCAGGAACAAGGTTTTCCAGAAATGATCCCAACCACGTAACACAGATGCATTGACCACGGCATTATCAAAAGATAACGAGACCTCCATCACCGCTAAAATTGCAGTAATGGTCAAAGCAGTAAACATGGTCTTTAAGCCCGCTTCTGGTCCATGGGTAAAACCCCAGTACGCAGACAACGCAAGACACACGATCGTAAAAATGATAGAGAAACCAAAATGTTTCATCATGACAGATCGACCTATAAAAAAATTTGGAGATGAACGAAAACTTAAAAAACAGGTTGAGTTTTATGGCCGCAATTATGACGCTTTTTGCGCCTGAAACCAAAACATCTTCGTTAATTTTTACTTATCTCACCGATGTACGGAGATGGATTGTTGTTCCGCGTAAACTGTTGTTATAGTCTTGCCCATATTTTGGCTTCCCTCAGGATCTAATCATGGCTTTTTCTCAAGACGTTTGGCAACGTAATGTCGACTTATATCAAAAAACACTGGCCTTACCTTTTAACCAAGAATTGGCTTCAGGCACACTTAATAAAGAAGCATTTTGTCATTATGTGATTCAAGATGCGCACTACTTGGTGGCTTATGGTCGTGCTTTAGCGGTGTGTGGTGCCAAAGCGTATGAGGCTGACGACATTATTCAGTTTAGCCAAGGGGCTAAAGAAGCGATTGTGGTGGAACGCAGTTTACATGATGGCTTTATGAAAAATTTTGATATTTCAAAACAACAGTTTGAAGAAACCCCGCTGACTTTAGCATGTCACCATTACACTTCATTTCTAACGGCAACAGCATGGTCTGAAAGCTACCCTGTGGTGTTAGCTGCACTCTTACCTTGTTTTTGGATTTATGCTGAAGTCGGTAAAGACATTGTGGGTAACTCTATCGCCAACAACCCATACCAAGCGTGGATTGATACTTACGCAGGTGAAGAATTCAACCAAGCAGTACGTAATGTAATTGCAACCATCGATAAAGTGGCTGCACGCTGCGATGCAGACACTATTGAGAAAATGCATAAAGCCTACCGTAAAGGGGCTGAACTGGAATGGTTGTTCTGGGACAGCGCTTATAAACAGCAACAGTGGCTCGGTTTAGACCACGCTTAAAAGCGAAAATGATCCAAAAAGCCCTGAACCCTTCAGGGCTTTTTATTGACCGATATCGTATTTTTTCAGAAGGCGCGATTGCTATTTTAAGCATTTAAAACTAAACTCTAATAATGATAATAATTATCATTTTCATAATTAGCTTTCGAGGGCCGTTCTCATGCATCCTGATACTCTAGGTACTGAAGCCATTCGTGCATTTTTTACCGTACAATGTTGCTGGCTGAATAACGAAGAAATTTACCTTGAAAAAGGCTGTTTACACTGCGGTTCTGCCGCGACCTATCTCATTTATTATACCAATCCACATATTCAAAAATTGATGTTGGCGTTTATTAAAAAATATCATTGCGTTTTAAGTCGAGAACAAGACTTACTCGACCTGCCAGACTTTGAAGATGACTACAACGCCTTCTTACAAACTCTTGAGCATGAAGTCAATTTCTATGCCCGTCTCCATCATGACATTATCCGTCCCTTTGCTTTTGAGACGGTCGATTCAATCTTTGAACGTCGTTATGCGCTAGCATGCTAAATGCCGTAACCATAACAATACTCTATCCCTGAAGGCGTATGGCAAACCAAAAATAGCACAGCCATGATTCAACTTTTGCACTACGCCGAATGGGAGATTCACTCTTTTTTACACAATGCGTAAACATCTTTCTATCTTCAGTCGCAGCCAGTATCGATAGCTTGAGACTTGTTTCAACACTGAAATCTAGCTACAGTCTAGCAGCATCACTTTTCTTTTGGCCGACATGATTTGTCGCTATAAAATCATGTTTAACACTTGAATAAAGCATAAGTCGTTATCATATACCTCCTTCATCTGCACAATTTCGAGATAGTTTTATGAGCCAAAGTCATATCCGTATTCGAGGCGCACGTACCCATAACTTAAAAAATGTGAACCTTGATATTCCCCGCGATAAATTCGTGGTGATCACGGGACTTTCTGGTTCAGGTAAGTCATCGCTTGCATTTGATACACTGTACGCCGAAGGCCAACGTCGTTATGTCGAATCACTCTCGGCCTATGCGCGCCAGTTCCTATCACAAATGGAAAAACCTGAAGTTGACTCAATTGAAGGTTTAAGCCCTGCCATTGCGATTGAACAGAAGTCAACCAGCCATAACCCACGTTCTACGGTGGGTACCATTACCGAAATTTATGACTATTTACGTCTACTCTACGCACGTGTCGGCACACCATTTTGCCCAGAGCATGATTTGCCGATGGTGGCACAGACCGTATCGGAAATGGTCGATGCCGTAAAAGGATTGGATGAAGGAACAGCGCTGATGCTGCTTGCACCTGTGGTGCGTGAGCGTAAAGGCGAATATTCCAACCTGTTTGAACAGCTACAAAGTCAAGGTTTTGTCCGAGCGCGCGTCGATGGTGAAATTGTAGATCTCGACCCAATTCCAGAACTCGATAAAAAGAAAAAACACACCATTGAAGTGGTGGTGGATCGTTTTAAAGTCCGTGATGACCTCGGCAACCGCATTGCAGAATCTTTTGAAACTGCTCTACGTCTCGGAAGTGATATTGCGATTCTCTCGTGGATGAACGGTGAACACCCTGATCGGGTCTTTTCGGCTAAACACTCATGTCCAGAATGTGACCGTGCCGTTGCAGAACTTGAGCCGCGTTTGTTTTCATTTAACAATCCCTTTGGTGCCTGCCCAACCTGTGATGGTTTAGGGACCCGTAGCCATTTTAGTGCTGAAAAACTCATTCCAAGCCCTGAGGTTTCGATTAGCCAAGGGGCGATTCGTGGTTGGGACAGACAACGCCCGTACTACTACAGCATGATTGAAAAAGTGGCTTCGCATTTCGGCTTTTCTTTGGATACGCCTTGGAATGAACTGGATGCCGACACCAAAAAGAAATTTCTCTACGGCACAGGCAAAGAAAAAGTTGATTTAAGTTATATCGATGAGCGTGGTCGTAAACATAATCGTGTACAACCTTTTGAAGGAATTTTGCCACATTTAGAACGTCGCTATCGTGAAACTGAGAGTAACTATGTTCGTGATGATTTAGCACAGTACCTGTCTAATGCGGCATGTGATGCCTGCGGCGGATCACGTCTAAATGAAATTTCACGTCATGTTCGAGTGAAAGACAAAACCATTGCCCAAATTACCAAAATGTCGATTGGTGATGCAGAAAGTTATTATCAAGATTTAAATCTTGATGGTGCAAAAGGTGAAATTGCCGATAAAATCTTTAAAGAAATTCGTGAGCGCCTGCACTTTCTAGTCTCTGTGGGTCTGAACTATTTAAGTCTATCTCGCTCAGCAGAAACACTATCTGGTGGTGAAGCGCAACGTATTCGTTTGGCTTCGCAAATCGGCGCAGGTTTGATGGGCGTAATGTATGTCCTTGATGAACCATCGATTGGTCTGCATCAACGTGATAATGATCGCCTATTGGAAACCTTAGTTCGTTTACGTGATTTGGGTAATACCGTTTTGGTCGTTGAGCATGATGAAGATGCGATTCGTGCAGCAGATCATATTATCGATATTGGTCCTGGTGCTGGTATTCATGGTGGTCATGTGATTGCTGAAGGGACTTATGATGAAATCCTTGCGAATAGTGAATCTCTCACGGGTCAATATTTATCGGGCAAACTGAAAATTGAAGTACCGAAAAAACGTACTGAACTGCCAAAGCCTGAAGAACAAATTAAATTGATGGGTGCTGCGGGTCATAACCTACAAAATGTGGATTTAACCATTCCTTTGGGTGTGATGACCTGTGTGACTGGTGTATCTGGTTCAGGTAAATCAACGCTGATTAACCGTACTTTATTGCCTTTAGCAGCGACACAGCTGAATGGTGCAACGACATTAACGGCTGAGAAATTTGACTCGATTGATGGTCTGCAATTCCTTGATAAAGTTGTTGATATTGACCAAAGCCCAATTGGTCGTACACCTCGCTCTAACCCTGCAACGTATACAGGTTTATTTACTCCTATTCGTGAATTATTTGCGCAAACACCTGAAGCCAAAGCACGTGGTTATGCTGCGGGACGTTTCTCTTTTAACGTGAAAGGTGGTCGTTGTGAAGCCTGTGAAGGTGACGGCATGATCAAAGTGGCAATGCACTTTTTACCTGATATGTATGTGCCTTGTGATAACTGTCATGGTGAACGTTATAACCGTGAAACTTTAGAAGTGGGTTATAAGGGTAAGAACATTTCCGATGTGCTGAATATGACCGTTGAAGATGCCATGCATTTCTTTGATGCGATTCCAGTGATTCATCGTCGTTTGGAAACATTGAATCAAGTGGGTTTAGGCTATATTCGTTTAGGTCAGTCTGCAACGACTCTATCAGGTGGTGAAGCGCAACGCGTGAAATTGGCACGTGAACTTGCGAAACGTGATACAGGCAAAACACTGTACATTTTGGATGAACCAACTACTGGTCTACATTTCCATGACATTGCTAAACTGTTAGATATCCTTCATGAGCTACGCAATAAGGGCAATACTATTGTGGTGATTGAGCATAATTTGGATGTGATTAAAACTGCTGACTGGGTGATTGATTTGGGCCCTGAAGGTGGTGCAGGTGGCGGGATGATTATTGCGGAAGGTACGCCTGAACAGATCGTAAAATCTAAAGTTTCACATACTGCGAAGTTTTTGAAGCCGTTGTTGAAGTAATTCTGGGATTCTCCCACTTTAAGAGGGGGGGGATTTCCTCCTTCCACATAACAGGCGACATGAATGTCGCCTGTTTGACTATGCTCAAGGGACTGAACATTAGTTAAACAAGTCGGTTTTGTCACTTTTGCCCAGTAAAAATGAGATAACGCTACACAATGGCAATTATGCCAGCAATCCAGTACGAAGATGCTCTAAAACAATAGTCATTAATACCAATCGTTCAACTTATTATTCAAAAGCTCGAATCTGCTCAGCAAGCAAAGCCAACTCTTCATCATTTGCCCGCTGAAAATCATGTGAAGAAATATAACCTTCGTATTGGTCAAAATACTTATCGACATTCGAGTTCACAGCTTTCCAGTTTTCATGCATTTGCTTGGTTCCATGCATAGGGAACAATTTTGCATGTATATGATCGACGCCAAAACCTTCAAATACCATTGCAGTCCGCCCAACGTCTTCAAAGAATCCATCTAACTTTTTCGCAATTTTCTTGGTGTAAAGTATCAATCCGGTGAGAACATCATCATCCAAATCAAAAGCATAACTTATGTAATGTTTTTTGGGGATTACAACAGCTGCACCTAACGTATTCGGAAAAATTGTTAAAAAAGCCATGTAGTCGTTATTGCTATCAATAATATGGCAAGGTATTTCATTTCGTGTCATCTGACAAAAAATACAGTCTGTTCTCATTTGCCCCTCATCTATTCTTTTGTACTGTTATTTAAATTTATTCATTTAGGGCTAATTATTTCAAATATAATATGATTCATTCACTTCACCGACTGAATAAGCCACAACCTTATTTTTCCCCTGCTCTTTGGCTTGAAACAAAGCACGATCGGCTTTTTCTAACAACGCCATCCAACTGGTCGCGCCAATCGCAACCCCAATACTAATACTAACTTTCAAATCAGGGCAACGTACGCTATCGACCGACTTCGCTTCATAAATCTCACAGCGAATCTTTTCCGCAATTTTTAAAGCGCGCTCCATTCCAACATTTTCAATCAGTACTATAAATTCATCGCCACCGTAACGTACCAACAAGTCAGATGTCCGAATATTTTCTTTTAATTTTTCAGCCACAAACTGAATCACCTGATCCCCCATCAGGTGCCCATACACATCGTTGACCTGTTTAAAATGATCAATGTCGATCACCATTAAACAAGTCTCCGAAAACTGAGTCGGCTGATTTTCCAAAAGTTTAATGTATTCATTCAACGCATAACGGTTTGCAACCCCGGTTAATGAATCCAAATGCGCAATATTCTTGAGTCGAAACTCCAACGCATCTCGCTGCTGAAGCGTCTGTTTTAACTGCTGAATTGCTGTAAATAAAGAATACACATTAGCGGGTTGATCTTTGGTGTCCATCGAGTTGGGGCGAATACTCGAATAGGATAAATCAAACAGAATTTCACGTGCTTGAATGAGTGGGCCAAACACTCTTTTGCGTGCATAGATCATAGTAAACAGCGCCGCAAAAATTGAAATCAGTGAAATACTCACCGTCATCAGCAGAACATTTTGCGCTTTACGCTTTTCGATTGTGGCTTTTTCAACGCTATATTTGAGTAAATACTTTTGTAACTCCACCACAGTTGAAAACTTATCAACGATTGCTTCAGTTAACTGCGTCCCCGTCAAATAGTATGGTCGATGGTAGATACTTTCATTCATCAAGCGCTCAACGATCAGTAGCCCTTTAACTAAAAATTCGTTATAAACCGCTTGATGCAACTCTCTGAATTCTTGAGTTTTATCACGCTCGGGCTGTAAAGTATCAATGAGCTCCCACAGGTACATGACTTGCTTACGGGTTTGTAAAGAACGCGCTAAATTGGTTTCAGGAATTGGTTGTTTAAAAGCTACATGCGCCATCACGTTGGATGCAGCACGACCAGCCTGATCACGTAAGTCCGCTAATAATAAAATTTGGGTATAAAAGTTTGAAATCGCGGTGTCTTTGCCTCCCGAAACTGCAATCACATCTTTTAGGACATCGTGACTATGCTCCCAAGCATTGAACATTTCTAAAATGGCCTGATCCATTTTTTCTGCATTGCGTTGTTCACGTGGCAGAGCTGCATAGGCATCCACCTGATGTCTGCCTTGTTTTAAGGCTTCATCTAAACGGTCAAATAAACTTAAATCTAAATTGGAAAGGTTGGAATGCTTTAAAGTCGCTAAAGTCTTTTGTATCTGTTCATCCACTGTAAGCCGATACAGTTTTAACTCAAGCACATGTTTGGCAAAGTCTTGCTGATTACTCGACATGACTTTATTGGCTGGTGCGCGCTCTCGTGAAATTTTATTGGCCAAGTCTGCAACAGCTTGCAGTGCTTGTATTTCAATTAAAGCTTGATTGGCTTTAATGTAATCATTATAACTTTTAACCATCAATGGAATAGAAAGACTGCACAATGACAAAATGATAATGCTCATTGCAATATACAGCTTTTGACTCAAATACTCAGAGCGTATTTCTCGCATACTTCAACCACGCCCCCATTCCAAAATAAAAGAAAACCAAATTAACTGTTTATTATACGAACAGTATATCGTGTATTTAAGTGATTAATTCTTTGTTTTGCATCATTTTAAGATTTCATCAGCCCCAAATGATCACGGCTAAACTTTCACTCACCTATGAAAGCTAAGTAAATCAATCCTTAATAATATTCATGTTTAGGGTGAATTTCATTCAATATTTTTAATTCCCATTTTTTAAAGTGCCTATATTTACACATGCGACATTTAGGTGCATAATGCACGGTATTGGGGCGAATTAGAGTATATCCTCAGCAGATATTCTAATTTTCTCACAAGTTTTGACGAAAAAAACCAACCTCTTTTAGAAGTTGGTTTTTTTTTGCCCGAATAAAAGTTTTTAATGAAAAAATATAGACTCACAATTGCACCATTATGGCGCATTAAACTCCAATAGATTTTTATTCAGAAAAAAGAAGATCTCGAAAATTTAAATAAAAAAAAGCCCAACCTTGGGGAAAGTTGGGCAGATAAACAAAAACTGTTTGTGGAGAATTAGCTTCTCAGAAAACAACAATATTGTTAAATGATTCGCTAAAGTCATTATGAAATAAATCCGTTCACTTGTAAAGCCAACTAAAGCACTATGGATTAACACAACGCTATAATTATCGTGAAAATTATCACAAATACTCAGAGGATATGTACATTATGCAAGCTAAAAACGAGCTTTTTGCGCTAATTTTAGGCGTTTTTTAGATTTAGGACACAAAAACGCCTATATTTGAGGTGCCTTATTTAACTTTTTTACCGTTTATATCTATACATTCAATCTAATTTACCAATTAGAAATCAAGTTCATTACAATTCATTTTCCTGCATCGTCTGTTTTCTAAATAGGTATACCCTATTGTTCTGCTGTAAGTTTTTTTTGGTTGACATGGATACACTCAATTGAGCACTTTTTAACCCCTAACACAGCTAGAATAACTACTCAATAATATAATACCATTAGAGCTCATTGACTTAATAAATTGTTACAATAGAATAGCCTTAGTTTAATCCAATGTTAACAATCTGGTAAATATCATGAAAAAACTCGGTTTAGCCACTGCTTTATTATTAGCCATGACCGGTGCTCAAGCATACCAATTCGAAGTACAAGGTCAGTCAGAGTATGTAGATACAACTGAAAACGACAAAAACTTCACTGGTGCTGTACAAGGTACTTACTATTTCAAAAACGTTGATTCATCTAAAGGTCCTTTAGCTGAAGCTGCTTTCTTAAACCAAGCATCAAATGTATCTTTAGCTTACCAATATGGTCAGTATGATGCTCCTGTAGATGAAGGTCGTTCTGACATCGAATCTCATGTTTACGGTGCTAAAGCTGAAGCTTATGTACCAACTAAATTCGTTCCTGCTTATGCAAGCGCGTCTTACAGCCACACTCACACTGATGGCAAAAATTCAGTAACTCGTGATGATAATGGCGACCGTTATGCATTAGAACTTGGTGCTGTAGTAGCTCCTAACTTCTTGGTTGCTGTAGGTTATACTAGCGTTGCTGACCAAACTGCTCTTGATGCGTTCGGTATCATGAACAATGGTGTAGTTAAAACTTTTGGCGAAGCAGCGACTATTGCTGACGACCAAGATGCGATTACTGCACGTACTAAATACGTAGGTAACATCGACGGTACAAACATGGCGCTTGGCTTAGAAGCTGGTCTTGTTTATGGTGAAGACACTGCTTACCAATTAAAAACTGACCTTTACTTAACACCTGCGTTAAGTGTTGGTGCTTCTTATGCAGAGTCTAGCTTTGATGACTTACCAAACAAAGCTTGGGGCGCGAACGTAAACTACTTCATCACTCCAGCGATTGCTGTAGGTGCTAGCTATGTAAATGCTAATGCTGAAAGTGCAAATCTTGATACACAATCTGTTGGCGTAAACGCTAAATTCCGCTTCTAATTCAATTTAGAAACTGAATAGAAAAAAGGACGCTTTAAGCGTCCTTTTTTTAGTTTGTGGCTCTGACTAAGTTTAAGAAATGTAAATGACGCTCATATTGGTCAATAATATCTTGCAATAGATCATCTAAAGTCCAATCCATCACATCATAATTCTGCCCACCTTCTCTTAAGAAAACTTCAGCTTGATAAAACTGCTGTTCTTCGAGTCGATCTGCCATAAAACTGGGTGGCTGGGTTTCACGGGCAACCACCTGATAGATGAAGTTAATTTCATTATGGTGATCCACGCGTAACTGCAAGCCATGCTCAATCGGTTGAATGGTCACGTCTAGCTGACGGCGCTGAAATTCCTTTTGTACCGCTGAAAAAGCATGTTGTACTTGCTGACCAATAAATTCTTCGACCTCAGACTGGGTATGTGGATAATGCATAATCAGACCTAAACGCTGTTGCCAACTGCGTGGATTTTGAATCGCACGTGGCGTGATTCGCGCATCTTGTAGTGCACGCATTTTGGTGACATCCAAACGCAGTGCTTTCAGTAAGCCCCAACAGACCAACAACATAATCAAAGTAAAGGGTAAGGCACTCATAATGGTGGCTGATTGTAAGGCCGAAAGTCCGCCTGCCATCAGTAAGATAA
Organism: Acinetobacter sp. BMW17; assembly: GCF_001592855.1. Lineage (NCBI taxonomy): Bacteria > Pseudomonadati > Pseudomonadota > Gammaproteobacteria > Moraxellales > Moraxellaceae > Acinetobacter > Acinetobacter sp. BMW17. The sequence goes on along the minus strand of NZ_LSOD01000008.1, from coordinate 137,943 downwards.
TCGACAGTAACGCAATCAAAATGGTCCAAAACAATCGTTGCCATAAGGGTGAATTTTCTGTTTCTGCGGTTAAGTAATCAATCACCAATGAGCCTGAGTCGGCTGAAGTCACAAAGAATAGCACCACCAGAACGGTCGCAATCAGGCTCGATATTTGAGAGAAAGGTAAATGGGTCAAAAATTCAAACAGTGCGACGGATGAGTCTTGTTGTACCGCTGAGATTAAAGAAGTGTGCCCATCTTGAATAATACTGAACAGCGCTGCATTCCCCATGAAGCCCATCCAAATCAGGGTAAAACCTGTAGGAATGAACAACACCCCGACAATGAACTCGCGAATGGTTCGACCTTTAGACACTCGGGCAATAAACATTCCAACAAAAGGCGACCACGAAATCCACCAAGCCCAATACATAATGGTCCAACCGCCAATCCAACCATTGGGTTGATAGGCATAGAGGTTGAAGGTCATCGTGAACAGATTAGATACATATTGCCCTGCATTTTGAATGCTGGTTTGTAAGATATAAATGGAAGAACTGGCAAAAAACACAAATAACAGTAAAACCACTGCCAGCACCAAGTTCAATTCAGACAGCCGTTTAATGCCTTTGTCCAAACCAAAACCGACTGAGAGCGAAGCTAAAAAAGTGACAAAAATGATTAGCCCGACCTGAATACCAATACTTTGCTGGATACCAAAAAGATAATTCAGTCCCGAATTAATTTGGGTCACCCCAAAACCAAGTGTGGTCGCAACCCCGAAAATGGTGCCTAAGGTTGCAAAGGTATCAACCGCATCTCCCGTTGCACCATAGATTTTTTTGCCCACCAAAGGATATAAAGCGGAGCGAACCTTTAAAGGCAAATTATGTCGGAAAGAGAAATAGGCCAGTGACAATCCCACAAGCGCATAAATGGCCCATGCATGTAATCCCCAGTGGAAAAAGGTGATCCGCATCGCTTGTTGTGCGGCATCTACGGTTTGCCCGTCTCCCGTGGGCGGGTTGACATAGTGCATCACGGGTTCAGCGACACCGAAGAACATCAAACCAATCCCCATCCCTGCAGTAAACAGCATGGCGAACCAAGAGCCACTGCTATATTCAGGCAGACTATGATCGGGGCCGAGTTTGATTTTCCCCATATCGGAGAGTGCAATAAAGATCAGTAAGATCAGAAATAACGCGACAGATAAAACGTAAAACCAGCTAAATGAGTCAATAATCCATTGATTTAAATGTTTAGTTAAAGCCTCAAAACCACTTGGGTCAAAAAGAATCAAGGCCAGAAAAAGCACCAGAATCACGACAGTGCTGAGAAATACATTCCGTTTGATGTTTGCAAACAGCGATGGCTTTATGGAAGGCATAATTCCCCCAGAAAATTATTTTTAGTACAAAGATATAACCAAAATGGTTAATTAGACGAGTCTAATAAAGAGTGAAGAATGAATAGCTTAAAATTTAACGATTCTGTTCTATCATAATTTATGTTTAAAAATAAGGCAGTGCGAATCCTGTAACAGTTTAATTTTCTTTATGATCATTGGGTCGATGCTGAATATACTGCAAGGCAATCAAGCGTGAGACGACTAAAGCCAAATACATCACCCCACAAAACATCTGTAACATCGCAATCATACGAGCCAGCGGTGTTAATGGCATTAAATCGGACAAACCTGTCGCCGACTGCAAACTAAAGCTTAAAAAAAGTAAATCGAGCCATGACTGTGCGCCCGCCACATTGGGATTTAAAAAGCTATTGGGTTCTAAAATCTGGCAAATGCTATATAAAAATGCAAAACCCCATGCAATAAGCGTAAACACTGCCCCTGCAGCAAATAGCTCATCTTTGGTCAAATAACGGTCTGCAAACATATAGCGCAGCAAGCCATAGGCCGCAATAAAATAGGCCATCGCCTCAAAGGCATGGCTAATCACCAACAGCATCGGATCTCGCGCACCCAGCAAAATCAGTAAGGAAAAGAACAATGCCCCACCAACAAAACTCAAGCCGAGGATGGTAAACACGGGAGTTTGACGAATGACCTTGGCAATGAGTAACAGGACCAAAACACCTAAGCCCCAAACCAATACACGTAAGGACAAGCTATGGCCGCTCAACAGCGCCAAAATCAGCATAATAAATTGCAACAGCAGTAACCATGCTGAAGGCAGTAGACGGAAGCCTTTCCAAAATTCGACAAATACTTGCATATGCAGCCTGTTATTTTTAAAGCCAAGTTTGATTGGTTCTTATTCTCGCTTTTTTAACTTAGCATGAATAGCCACTGAAACCGATGCTTTTTATTCGTGTCAGTCGATTCATTTTGTCCAACAATTTGAGTACTGCTTGAGTACTGAATATCACAATCTAGGTCTTTCAGCATTCAAAGCCAACACAGTTAAGAGAATCAACACCATAAAAAAAGCCCCGATGAAGGGGCTTTTTTTAGTTCAGGTTCAGATTAGTGATCTGAAGCACCTGAGATACCAATACCTGTTTGTGAACGTACATACTGCGCATCAAATGCTTTACGTTCTGCTTGTGCACGTGCTGAGTTATCAGTCACAGAGAACAACCAGCAGCAGAAGAACGCCAATGGCATTGCAAAGATTGCTGGACCATTGAATGGGTTCACTGGCGTTTCAGAAATACCCAATGTATCGACCCAAACGGCTTTAGATAAGATAATTAGTGTTACTGCAGTCACTAGACCAATCACACCACCAATCACCGCACCACGTGTGGTTAAACCTTTCCAGAACATTGACAGTACAAGCACTGGGAAGTTGGCACATGCTGCTACAGAGAATGCTAAACCGACCATGAAGGCAACGTTTTGTTTCTCGAACAGAATCCCTAAAATCATTGCAAAAATAGCAAGACCTAAAGTCGCGATTTTAGACATACGAAGTTCAGATTCAGGAGTCGTTTGACCTTTCTTGAATACATTTGCGTACAAGTCATGTGAGATTGCTGAAGCACCTGACAAGGTCAGACCTGCAACAACAGCAAGAATCGTTGCGAACGCCACTGCTGAAATGAAGCCCATGAACAAGTCACCGCCCAATGCATCAGACAAGTGAACCGCTGCCATGTTGTTACCACCAACAAGCTCTAGCTTGCCCGTCACAGCCATTTTCGCGACATCAAGGAACTGTGGATTGTTCGATACATAAAGGATCGCACCAAAACCAATGATGAAAGTTAGAAGGTAGAAGTAACCAATGAAACCTGTTGCAACAACCACTGATTTACGTGCTTCTTTAGCATCTTTAACGGTAAAGAAACGCATTAAGATGTGTGGTAGACCCGCTGTACCGAACATTAAAGCCAAACCTAAAGAAATGGCATCAATTGGGTTCGCTGCAAGTTTACCTGGGCCCATGATATTGCCCGCTTCTGCTAAAGAAATGTCATGTACTTTAGAGAAAACTTGAATTGACTGCGTGAACATTTCAGAGAAGCTGAAGCCTACGCCTTTCATCACCATGAAAGCCATGAATGTCGCGCCAGACAAAAGCATTACAGCTTTAATAATCTGTACCCACGTCGTAGCCAACATCCCACCGAAGATCACGTAAGCCATCATCAGAAGACCAACAATTACTACAGCAATGTTATAGTTCAAACCAAATAATAGTTTGATCAGCTGACCTGCACCCACCATCTGAGCGATCAGATAGAATGCAACGACAACCAATGAACTTACTGCTGCAAGCGTACGTACTGGTTTTTCTGCTAAACGGAATGACACTACGTCAGATAAGTTGAACTTACCTAAGTTACGTAGACGTTCAGCCACCAAGAACAATACGATTGGCCAACCGACCATGAAACCCAATGAATACAGCAAGCCGTCAAAACCTGAACTGAAAACCATTGCGGAAATACCCAAGAATGATGCTGCGGACATATAGTCACCCGCAATCGCTAAACCATTTTGGAAACCTGAAATCCCGCCACCCGCTGTGTAGAAGTCAGCAGTGTTGGTGGTTTGTTTTGCTGCCCATTTGGTGATGAGCAAAGTAAATCCGACAAAGATACCGAACATGATAATGGCATGCCAGTTTGTCGCTTGCTGTTGAGCCTCACCCAAATCTGGGCCTGCAAGTGCTAGGCTCGAAGCCAACAGTGCTGTAGCAGCGACTGTAAGCGCTTTCAATGAATTCCATTTCATTAGTGCTGTCCTTTCTCTTGCGCAATGGCTTCGACTTCACGCATTGCTTCTTCATTTAATGCGTCGAGTTTGTTATTCGAGATATACGAATAAACACCACACAAAACAAAAGACAATACAATAATGCTTAGACCCAATGGCATGCCAATCGTGGTCACCCCACCACTGACTGAAGTCATTAAAAATTCTTTGTTGTAGCCGACCAACAACATGAAACCAACGTATACAACCAACATAATAGTTGTCAGTGTCCAGCTCAGTTTACTTTTACGACTAACCATTTCCTTGAATTTGGGATTTTGTAGAATCTGTTCTACTTGTCTCTCATCCATAACCATACTCCTGTCTGTATCCAACCGTAGATACAATTTTTTAATTCGAATTATTACATTTGCTAAAGTAGCAAGCTTCTGTATTGGTTGTAATTTAGACTTTGGTCTGTAAATTTTAAACAAGCTCAGCAGCCTCTATCCGAGATGCGCTATGATGGCCGAGATGATGGAAAAACTTTAGGTAAAATGAACAGCTGGCTCATTATCGGGGTATTGGCCCTCTATATCGTCTTACTCTTTATCTGCGCCTTTTTTGGTGAGAAACACGCCAGCCGCCTGAGCACGCGTGGGCGCATGCTATTGTTTAGTTTAACTTTAGGGGTCTACTGTTCGTCTTGGACATTTTATGGCGCAACAGGTGCAGCGGTTCGTGAAGGCATTATCTTTCTGCCGATCTACCTTGGCCCACTACTCTTCGTCGCACTGGGCTATGACATTTGGCGCCGTTTAGGCCGCGTCCGTCAGCACCATGCTATTTCATCGATTGCCGATTTTGTCGCTGCACGCTATGGTAAAAGTGGGCCTTTGGCCTCAATGGTGACTATCCTCGCCGTCATTGCGATTATTCCTTACTTAGCCCTGCAGTTACGCGCTATTGCACTCAGTGCTGCGGTGATTTTAGAGCCCACCGCAGGCAGCATCGCCTCAACCACCAACGGTGTACTGTTCCTCACTGGTATCTTGGCTATTTTAGCTATGATTTTCGGGACCAGACAGATTGCCAATACAGAACAACATGGCGGTCTGATGTTGGCAGTTGCCTTCGAGTCTTTTGTCAAACTGTTTGCTTTGCTGTGTGTCGCGCTCTTTTTCGTGTTTGCTGCGCCTGAAAACATCCATCAGATCTCTAAGGATGTCGCAGAAACTTTCCATCAAGTACAACTGATTGGTGTGCCCGATACATTTTGGATTCAAACCTTGTTGGCCGGACTCGCGATCATTTGCTTACCGCGTCAGTTCCACGTCGCTGTGGTCGAATTGCGTGATGAAAAACATATTCGCGGGGCACGGCGCTGGTTCGCAGTTTATTTAGTTTTAACCATCATTGCCATTATCCCGATTGCCAGTTGGGCGCTGCATGCAACGCCAGGTTACTTAGCGATTCCCGATGTAGCGGTTTTGTCTTTACCTTTAAGTTATGGCCAAGACTGGTTAACCCTATTGGCCTTTTTAGGCGGCTTCTCTGCCTCTACGGGTATGCTGTTGGTGTCTTCAGTGGCACTATCGATCATGCTCAGTAATGACTTGATCATGCCTGCCTTATGGCGTACTAATTTACTGTCCCGCCACGATAAACGCTTACCTTTGGTGCTTAAATTTACCCGTCGGGTCTGTATTTTAGCCGTAATGTTATTGGGCTTTTTGTTCTTCCATTTTTTCAATGACATTGACCAACTTTCAGTCTTTGGCTTGTTGGCCTTTAGTGCGGTGGCTCAGTTCTCACCTGCCCTCATAGGTGGTCTGTACTGGCGTGGCGGCAGTAAACAAGGCGTCTATGCAGGTTTATTGGCTGGTTTTGGTATGTGGGCCTACACCCTACTGTTACCCACTGTACTGCGCAGTTTGCCTGCTGAATATTCACACTTTACCGAAAGCTTTCTCAATTTCGGGCCAATGGGCATTAACTGGTTACGTCCTGAAGCCCTGCTCGGTTTTGAATCCTTTGCCGCACTTACCCATGGGGTGGTGTGGGCACTGGGTCTGAATATTATTTTATACATTTGGATTTCCCGAATTTTCCGCCCCAGCGTGGCCGAACAAATTCAAGCAGAAAGCTTTTTCTATTATGAAACTAAGCCACTGCCAACACAGAGCACGTCAACAGACATCAACTACATTCATCACGATGTTGCACGCTTAAAAGTTGGTGATTTAATCACCTTAGCCAAACGGATTACTGGCGATGGCGCAACTATGCGCGCTTTCCAACAGTTCTGTGCCCAGAACAATGTGGTGCTGAATGAAAACAGCAATGCCAACGGCATGTGGTGGCGTTTTACCGAACAATATTTAGCAGGCACGATTGGCGCTGCATCGGCACGTACCCTGCTCACCACCGCAATGGTCAACAATGGCCTCGCTTTGGGGCAAGTGGCAAACATTCTAGACCAAGCCTCACAGTGGCAACGTTTTAATCAAAACCTGATCATGACCATGATTGACCACATGACCCAAGGGGTGAGTGTGGTCGATGAAAATATGTGTTTGGTGGCATGGAATAACCAATATTTAAAACTGTTTGATTATCCGAAGGACATTGTCTATGTCGGTTGTCCAATTTCCGATTTGATTCGGTATAACGCAGAGCGCGGCGAATGTGGCCCGGGTTCGGTCGAAGAACATGTACGGAAACGGATGCACTGGATGCAAGTCGGTAGCGCACACGAGTTTGAACGGATTCGTAAAGATGGTCGTGTCATTCAGATGCGCGGCAATCCAATTGAAGGCGGTGGCTTCGTCACCACCTTCGCCGACATTACCGCCTTCCGTGAAAACGAAGCCATGCTGGAGGCGCGTGTCCAAGACCGAACTCAACAGCTAGCAGATGCATTAACTGAACAACAACTAGCACGTGAGCAAGCCGATAAAGCCAATATGTCGAAAAGCCGCTTTATTGCCGCGGCCAGTCATGACTTATTGCAACCCATGCATGCCGCGCGTCTGTTCAGTACGGCTTTAGAACAAAGCGTACAAAGTGAAGAAGACCGTAAAACCCTACAACAGCTTGATCGTGCCTTACACGGTGCAGAAAGTATGTTGTCTGCCCTGCTGGATATTGCACGTCTTGAAGGTGGTACCATTCAACCGAACCGTCAGGCTTATCCGCTGCATGATTTACTCAGTGACCTCGAATTGCAGTTTAAATCCATTGCAGCACAGCGCAGTATTCGTTTCAGCGTACATGATGCTCAGTTCTGGATTGATACTGACCCACAGTGGATTCGCCGTATTATTCAAAACTTTGTCAGTAATGCCCTACGCTATACCGCCAAAGGCAAAGTGGTGGTGGGGGTACTCCGCTCCACGGACAAGCCACGCCATATTCGGATTGGGGTGTGGGATACAGGACCTGGGATTGCAGAAGAACAACGGATTAAACTATTCCAAGAGTTTGAGCGCTGTGGCCATACCTCACCGTGGGGTGAGCAAGGGCTTGGCTTGGGCTTGGCCATCGTACAACGGATGACCAGCCTGCTCGACTACCCAGTGCATGTCTATTCAGAGTATGGCAAAGGGTCATGCTTTATGATTGAAGTACCAATCATTGACCCACCAAAAGTCGTAGCAGCGCCTGTACAAGCAGTTCCACTCAAAACCAAAGCCTATAAGATTTTGTGCTTGGACAATGACGAAACCATTTTAGAAGGGATGTCGACTCTCCTGACCAAATGGGGCTATCAAGTGTTTAAGGCAACCGAGCCTGAACAGGCTTTTGAGATGATTCAACAAGAAAACATTCAGGTCTGGTTGGTCGATCAACACTTAAACCATGACAAAATTGGTTTGGACTTTATTTTGGCCAATCGTCAAGAAAATGTCCCCGTCGCTTTGATTACCGCAGACTCAGATCCTGAACTGCCACAACGGGTCAAAGATATGAATATCGTGCTTTTGAAAAAACCATTAAAACCTGCTTCTTTACGAGCATGGTTATCGGGTTTAAAAATTTCAAATCCTGAATAAATTCACTACATTTACTCACAAAACCCAAGTCACTTGACTTGGGTTTTGTCTTTTTTAGGCTCTGTATACATGGCAAACTGACTAAAATTTTAAAGATTTCTACAAAAGTGCTCATTTTCAGCACGTTGAAGCCCAACAATATTGGCTAAAAATTACACACCTACTTTTACTATGGCAAAATACACCAATTACATTAGTGAACACTTGTATACTTAGTTACAATTTCTCAAGCACCTGTTTTATCTAAACTAAATATGCATAAAAACATAAACTACGACTTTAGTCTTATTCATCTCCATAGGGGATTGGCAGATAACTAGGACTAAGAAAAGATCAGTTTTTCTACCTATATACCCCTTCCTTCGCTGAAGAAACTGATCATCCTTCTCTTGGAGTTTTATGATGAACATTTCTAAAGCAATGCCACATGGCTCAGATCAGTCGCAACAATTTCTGCGCCAGTATAGTGCCAATGCCTTTTTACCCAGTATCGACTGGGTTGAACTCTTTAAACAAAGTAAACTCAGCGAGACTCATGTTCAGGCCTTAGATACGCTGTATCACACCGCTATTCCCCTCGCATTACAAGTGTTTGAACAACTCGACTTTGATGTGTTTCGCCCCGCGGCTTACCAACCGCAAGGTTTAGGTCTATTTGAAAAACTTCAGCAACAAGAAGACCCGTTCTTGCTGGCATTGGAAGCCGAATCCAGCGGACTCAGTGCAGATGTGCGCCATCAAATTTGGAGCATGCTCCTTCGCGGCGGTGCAGTTTTGGTGTTTAAAGCATGGCTCGGTAAAGTCAAAACCGATCAGGATCAACTCGACACCACCCAGTTTGACCAATTGTCGGATCTGCTCTTTATTAAAACACCACCGCAAATCTTGGCGGATCGATTAAGTATTGATGCGCAAGGAACACAAGACCATATTTTCCTCATGTATGACAACGAAATCTACTTAGACCGTTTCAATAGCTTAGAAACGGCGGCTTTATTTGTCGATCTTGGCGTGTATGATGCGGCCTTTTTAAGTCTGCGTGATGACCGTGTTGCCGCTTATTTGAAACAACAGGGCTATGTCTCTGAAGAGCAAATTGATGACTTGCAATGTGCTTTAAATCCTTTATTTTGTACCGATGTCACCAGCAAACAAAACTGCTTGGCTTAAACTCAAAACCGAAAAAAAGCGCTGATGATTCAGCGCTTTTTTAATTCAATAGATCAGCTTACATGCGTTTTTCTTCAATATTTAAAGCATTGATCGCGAGTACCGCTTGAGTTCGGTTCTGTACTCCAAGCTTACGGAAAATCGCAGTCACGTGCGCTTTAATCGTCGCTTCTGAAACATCAAGTTCATAAGCAATCTGCTTATTCAGCAAACCTTCTGCCACCATCATCAAAACACGGAACTGCTGCGGTGTTAAGGATTGAATTCGCTCAGCCAGTGCAGTTTCATCGGCAGCACGTGGGTCAAAGTTCATGTTAGCGGGTAAATTTGGCGGCAACCAAATTTCACCATCTAAGACTTCGCGAATTGCTTCGCCAATATGACTTGGATGTGCCGACTTTGGAATATACCCCATCGCACCATGCGCAATTGAACGCTGAATGATCGAAGTCTCTTCATGCGCTGAAACGACAATAATCGGTAATGATGGATACTGGGCACGAACGTGTACCAATGCAGAAAAACCTGAAGCACCTGGTAAGTTTAAGTCCAATAGCACCAAATCAGGTTCAGGACCTTTTTCAAGGCGTTCATAAAACTCGTTTACTGCGGCTGTTTCATGAATTTGAGCTTGCGGTAAGCTATAACGAACAGCTTGGATTAACGCATGGCGAAACAGCGGATGGTCATCAACGATTAATATATTCATAAGCAACGACAGATTTCGAGTGCACTAGTCTTGACTATTCTAACCATACAAGTGCCGATAAGGATATGCAAAGTCTAACTTTTTTTCACTTTATCACGCTTTATTCAGAAAAATAGCCTCAATTCCAAGTCGATCTTGAAATATAAATAACTAATCACATTTTGATATAAAATTTATCAGTACATCGAAAAAGGTTATTTATTTTAAATATATATATAAAATACAACCATTTAATAAAAATTTAAGCAGCCTTTTTCAAGTTCAACAGATATATCTTAAAATCAGATAACTTAACGCTATTTCTTTATTTTACAGACCAAATGCAAATATTAGATAAATAAGCCCATTCCGAGATACAACACTTTAGGGCTGTCCTTATGTCTACTTTACTGCAAAAACCACTCAATATTGTCGCTGTGTCAGGTGGTTTAAATACCCCGTCTAAAACTGAGGCATTAGTACAAGAAATATTAAATGAACTGGGCAATGCAACCCCAATCAATGTACATTTCATTAAATTCAGCGAAATTGGCCATTTACTCGGTGGCGCGATTTACCGCAACCAACTGCCACAACGTGTGCAAGATGACCTAGCCGCGGTCGAAGCTGCCGATGCTTTGATTGTTGGAACGCCTGTTTACCGTGCTTCATTTACCGGTTTATTCAAACACTTTTTCGACTTTGTTGAGCAAACGGCGCTGGTCGATGTACCGGTACTACTTGCAGCCTCAGGCGGCAGTGAACGCCATGCGTTGGTACTGGAGCATCAACTTCGCCCACTATTTAGTTTCTTCCAAGCGCAAACTTTACCGATTGGTGTCTATGCCACAGACAAAGACTTTACACCCGCGTATACCATCCACAGTGAATTATTACGAGATCGCATCACTCTTGCTGTGGCCCGTGCTTTACCCATTCTAGAATGGGCACCTGCCAAAGGTCAGCGTGCAGAAGTGGTGAAAGAAAAAACCCAACTTGCCAATCAGAACTTGGGTATCAACACACAAATCGAACAAGATGATGTACTGCCTTCAGCGGCAGTACCAAATTTAGATGCAGCCGAGTCTCGCTTGCATCAGAAAAAAGCCAAACCACAGGTCGCTTAACGCAAAAAGCATTGAGAGGGTTTTCACATGTCACAACAGAATAAAAATATTACGTTTGCTTATTGGGTTCCCAATGTCAGCGGTGGCTTAGTGGTGAGTAATATTGAGCAGCGCACGGACTGGAGTTATGACTATAACGTCCGTTTAGCGCAGGCTGCGGAAAAAAATGGCTTTGACTATGCTCTAACTCAGATTCGTTTTACTGCAGGTTATAATGCAGAAAACCAACATGAGTCGGTCAGTTTTAGTCACGGTATCTTAGCCAAAACCAGCAAACTCAAAGTCATTGCCGCTATTTTACCTGGCCCGTGGAAACCCGTGCTTGCCGCAAAACAGCTTGCAACCATCGACCACTTAACCCAAGGACGTATTGCGATTAATGTGGTTAGTGGTTGGTTTCGCGGCGAATTTGATGCCATTGGTGAAGCATGGCCTGAACATGACCAACGCTATGCCCGCTCGGAAGAATTTATTCGTGCATTAAAAGGCGTTTGGACCCAAGACAACTATAGTTTCGATGGAAAGTACTACCAGTTCAAAGACTACACCTTGTCACCCAAACCTGTGCAAAAGCCGCATATTGAAATTTTCCAAGGCGGCAGTTCACGCGCTGCACGGGATATGGCTGCACGGGTTTCAGACTGGTATTTCACCAATGGCAACACCCCTGAGGAGCTCAAAAAACAGATTGATGATATTCGTGCAAAAGCCCAACAGAATGGCCATCAGGTCAAAATTGGAGTGAATGCTTTCATTATTGCTAGAGATACAGAGGAAGAAGCGAAAACGGTTCTGCAAGAAATTATTGATAAAGCCAATATTCAAGCGGTACATGCCTTTGGCGATGCCACCCGTGAAGCGGGTGCAGCAACACTTGAAGGTGAAGGCAATTGGGCCAAATCGACCTTTGAAGATTTGGTTCAATACAATGATGGCTTTAAAACCAATTTGATTGGCACACCACGCCAAATTGCGGAACGGATTGTGGAATTAAAAGCCGTTGGTGTGGATTTAATCCTTTCAGGTTTTTTACATTTTATCGAAGAGGTTGAATACTTCGGTGCCAAAGTGTTGCCATTGGTTCGTGAGTTGGAAGCTCAGCAGCAATCGGTTGAGACTGCCAAATCTGCTTAGCTCGGTAAGCAGCAGACACGAACTAAAAAATAATAATGATAGGTGACTCTATTCTTCCCTCAAGGCTCGGCTTGAGGGTTTTTTTATTGGTGTATAATCCACACAAAGTAAAAAATAACCACTTGATATGAACAACAGCCAACCTTCCAAATTCATTAATCTCTCTTTGGCCTTTTTATGGGGCTATCAAGGTCTAATTCCTAAAATCCTCTTTATTAATCCCGATGAGATTGCCATTTGGCAAACTTTTGGGCTTTCCTACACACAGGCCCAACTGGCAGGTCAGGGCTCAGGTGTGCTTGAGTGTGTTTTTGCTTTATTGTTCCTATTTAATTCAAGTAAATATCTGCATTACCTCAGTATCTTTAGCTTAGTGTTTTTATTCGCACTGGTCGCTTTTCTGATCCCAGACAGTCTCATTCGTGCTTTTAATCCTGTGGTTATGAACCTTGCGATGATCAGTCTATCCGTTTGTTATTGCATGCTTCACAGCCAAGAAGCGACGTCCTTTAGTTCACAAAGTAAAGGATCCATATGAATTCAAAATCAGGTTGCATCGTCATTACAGGCAGTTCTAAAGGTATCGGCTTGGGTTTAGCTCAAGCCTTCTTGGAACAGCAACAAGCCGTCGTGATTTCTGGCCGAAATAGCACAGATTTGCACAGCGCCCTGCAACAGCTACAGCATCGCTTTCCCGCTGCGCTGATTCATGCCGTCACTTGCGATGTCACGCAGATCCATGAAGTACAAACGCTTTGGGATGAAGCCATTCAACACTTTGGTGCTGATCAGATTTGGATTAATAATGCAGGCAGTTGTACAGCGACACTAGACTTTAAAGATCTTGCAGCAGCAGACATACAAACTGTGGTTCAAACCAATATTCTCGGCAGTATGTTCGGCTCACAAGTGGCCTTAAACGGCATGCTGGCACAAGGCTATGGTCAAATTTTCAATATGGAAGGTTGGGGATGGAGTGCAGGCATGACCGTCTATGCCACCACCAAACGTGCCGTAGGCTACTTTAGTCAAGCCCTGTTTAAAGAAACCAAACAGACCCACATTCAAGTCGGCACACTCAGTCCCGGAATGGTAGCAACCGACCTACTGGTATCCTCATGGCAAAATGGCAATGTTCAGCACTGGAATAAAATGAAACGGCTTTTTTTGTTTATTATCGATCCTCCCGAAGTGGTCTGTCGCTATTTGGCTCAACGTATTTTAGAGAATAAACGTCGCCATACTCGCATCGTATGGATGACGCCCTTACGTCTGTTGCTCTGATTTTTACGGCCCTATTATTGGCGTCGAAATCCAATCAAAGATACAGCTTTAGCACACCTCAACTCAAAATAATGCCACATCAAGGTGTAGATCATTTACATTAAACATAACCCCCGAATTAGGAAGACTTCTGATGTATACAGGTATCGTACAAGGCTTAGAGAAAATTTTAGATATCCGTCAAGGCGATGGTTTTAGCACCCTTGTGGTTTCAAATACACACAACTTTTTTCACGATGTCTTCATCGGTGCAAGTGTAGCCATCAATGGCACCTGCTTAACTGCAACGTACATCGATCTTACCGCCAACCAAGTCCATTTTGATGTCTCAGATTTGACTCGACGCCTGACCACTTTAGGGGCTTTACAGACAGGCGATGAGGTGAATATCGAACGTTCAGCCAAAGTCGGGATGGAAAATGGGGGACACAACTTGTATGGACATATCGAAGGAACGGCTACGATAAAGCAGCTGAGCCGTCACGGCGAGACTCTACATGTGGATCTCCACATACCCGAGGGCAATATCAAATACTTTTTCTTAAAAGGTTTTATTGGTCTGAATGGTTGTAGCCTCACCGTCAACCGTGTTGATCGTAACAGCCATGAAATTTCAGTTGACTTGATTCCTGAAACTTTGCGTCTGACCACATGGGCATCGGTACAAGTCGGCGATGCGGTCAATTATGAAATTGATCAGATGACACGGACAATGGTGGATACCTTAGAAAGCATCCATCAGCGTTAGAACTCTTTAATTTCTAAGCGTCTTGCACTTACAAATTGGTATAAAGCAACCCGATGAATTCCATCGGTACACCAAAATAAAAATACCGTCTGCTTGAGACGGTATTTTTTAGGTCGATTTTAGCCGTTTGGATATACTTCTTTAATCAACACTTCGACCACTTGCGGTTCAGCCAGCGTCGATGTATCGCCCAAACTATCTAGCTCGTTCGCCGCAATTTTTCTTAAAATACGGCGCATAATTTTACCTGAACGTGTTTTCGGTAAAGATGGTGCCCAATGTAAGGCATCTGGTGTTGCCACAGGACCTAACACCTTTCTTACCCACTGAATCAGCTCTGCACGGAGCTCTTCCGTTTGCGCTGTGCCTGCTTGTAAAGTGACAAAGGAACAAATTCCCTGCCCTTTGATTTCATGTGGCATTCCTACTACGGCAGCCTCAGCAACCGCCTCATGTGCCACCAAAGCACTTTCCACTTCGGCCGTGCCTAAGCGGTGCCCTGACACATTCAGTACATCATCGACTCGACCTGTGATCCAGTAGTAACCATCTTTATCACGGCGTGCACCATCCCCCGTGAAATATGTTCCCGGATAAGTTGCAAAATACGCTTCGATAAACCGCTCAGGATCCCCCCAAATGGTTCGCATTTGTCCCGGCCATGAATCCTTAATCACCAGATTGCCTTCAGCCTCTCCTTCCAACTCATTGCCTTCAGCATCGACCAAAGCGGGTTGAATCCCAAATAAAGGACGCGTTGCAGATCCGGGTTTAAGTGGTGTCGCACCCGGAAGTGGAGAAATCAAAATCCCGCCTGTTTCGGTTTGCCACCAAGTATCCACCACTGGGCAACGGCTTTCTCCCACCACCGTGTAGTACCAATTCCATGCTTCAGGGTTGATCGGCTCTCCGACGGAACCAATTAAACGCAAACTGCTACGATCACTCTCACGGACAAAGGCATCCCCTTCACGCATCATGGCGCGGATCGCTGTCGGGGCAGTGTATAAAATCGTCACATTGTGTTTGTCGACAATATGTCCTGTACGTGCCCAACTTGGATACTGGGGAATCCCCTCAAACATCACTGTTGTGGTTCCATTCGACAAGGGGCCATACAGCACATAAGAGTGTCCCGTAATCCAACCTACATCAGCGGTACACCAAAATACATCATCTTGTTTTAAGTCAAACACTTCACGGAAGGTAGTATTCACATAAGTTAAATAGCCCCCTGTGGTATGCAGCACACCTTTCGGCTTACCAGTTGAACCTGAAGTATATAAAATAAATAGGGGATCTTCAGCATTCATCGGTTCAGGTGGACAAATCTCGTTGACGGTCATGATTTCCATGTGATACCACAAATCACGCCCTTCTTTTAGCGTAATCGGATTGCCTGTCCGGTGTACCACAATCACGTTTTGTACCGAGTCTGTCCCAGGTAGATTCAATGCTGCGTCTACATTTTCTTTTAGCGGAATCGGTTTCCCCCCGCGCATTCCAGAGTCTGCGGTAATCACAATTTTGGCTTGACTGTCATCAATCCGGCTCGCCAATGAGTCAGGTGAAAAGCCACCAAACACCACACAATGCACGGCACCGATTCGGGCACAGGCCAACATCGAAATGGCCGCTTCTGAAATCATCGGCATATACAGTACCACACGATCACCCTTCACCACCCCATGCTTTTTCAGGACATTGGCAAAACGACACACTTCATCATACAGTTCAGCAAAGGAAATGATTTTATGGCGTGACGGATGGTCACCTTCCCAAATAATGGCAGGTTTATACGGATGCTCTTTTAAGTGGCGATCGAGGCAGTTGGCACTTAGGTTTAACTGCCCATCGGCAAACCATTCAATTTTAAAATTATCTTTGTCATAACTGGTGTTTTTAACTTGGCTAAAAGGCTTGATCCAATCTAGCTTCAAAGCTTGTTCAGCCCAATATTCATCAGGTTGTTCTATCGATTTTTGATAACGTTTAAAATATTCTTGTTCATTGGTGCGCGCAGTTTTTTCAAATTCAGCAGGTACAGGATAGACTTCTTTCATATCATACTTCCTTATATTCTGACTCTCATCGCGAGAGTTCATGCCACAGTTATTCGTTTATTATTGGACTGCATAACCACAGTATGACGATTGTTTTTTAAACAGATCAACACGGCTTTGGTCGTATATTATTTCTACAATTTAAAACACATTTTATAGTGATCTTTCAATGAGATCCTGTGTTTAATCCGTAACATGAACAACGCCGAACTCCGTAAAGTCGCTCCAGCTAGGCTTTTTAAAGCATATTGTTACACTTCAGTCGGTGTTATTTCATGCATAAGGAGCATGACTCAGTGCCTTCATTCCAAAACTCAAGCATTTAAAAAACAGAGAGATAGATTTTTATCCGTCTATCAATCAACCAGAATGCGATAATTTCATACGCTTTTCTCTATTAAATACACACAATTTTCAGGCAAAATATGCCAAATTTTCAGCGATTGGAGCACCAGTGTCAGAACAAACCCATACCTTGAGCGAGGTTGCTCAAGGTACGTCAGAGATGCTACATGACGCGACAGCGAAAACCACGCAAAGTGTAATTGCACATACGGCAAAATATAATGACGCCTATTCCACCATCGACAAATTTGTCGATAGTTTTTGGGAGCGTATGCCTTATTTTTGTATTGCGCTGATTACCTTCGTCATTTTTTATTTGCTCTCCAAGCTGTTTAAACTTTTTGTTCGTAAAGCACTGTCTGATCGTTCTTATACCAAGCAAAACCTTGTCCTTGTCCTGAACCGTGTCGGCAGTTCGGCCATCGTCTTTATTGGCTTCCTGATTGCCATGGTGATTGCGATTCCGGGTTTCACCCCTGGTCAGCTGATGAGTGCTTTGGGGATTGGCTCGGTTGCGATTGGTTTTGCATTTAAAGACATCTTCCAAAACCTACTTTCAGGAATCCTGATTTTACTGGGTGAACCGTTTAAGATTGGCGACGACATCATTGTCTCGGGTATGGAAGGTAACGTTGAAGATATTCAAATTCGTGCCACTTACCTACGTGCGCCAGATGGTCGTCGTATCGTGATTCCAAATGCAACTGTGTATACCAGTGCAGTCACCGTTAACACCGCCTATCCACGTCGTCGCTGTGAATTCTTGGTCGGTATTGGTTATGAAGATGACATCAAAAAAGCCAAAGATATTATTTTAGGTATTTTAGACCGAGATACGACCATTTTAAGTCAACCAGGTTTTAGCGTGAACGTCGCTGCACTTGCAGATTTTTCAGTGAACCTCAAAGTCCAATGGTGGGTCAACACCACAGAAACCACGGTATCTGGCTCAATCAGTTCAGTACAAGAATATGTGGTTCAGGCCTTTGCTGAGCAAGGGATTTCTATTCCTTACCCAGTTCAAGAAGTTCGCGTCGCAAAAAATGACAGCTACCCGACAGAAACTTCAACTGCTAAATAAGCGTCCTAAAACATAAGGGATCACGGTTTCAGTCCGAATAATACGGCTGCCTAAGCTCATCGCTTGACAGCCGTTTTTTACAAGTAGTTCAACTTCGTAAGGGATAAATCCACCTTCCGGCCCGATCACAATCGTACAGGGATGTTGAATCGCAAAAGGCATTTTGGCATCGCTATAGGGATGTGCCACATAGGCAGGACAATTAGCTGAAATCAGGCTAGGTAAAATGTCTTCCACAAAAGGCTTAAAGCGTTTATAAATTTCAACTTTCGGTGCAATCGTATCGCCTGCCTGCTCTAGCCCCAAAGTCACATATTGATCCAACTGTTGTAAAAATGGGGTTTGCCAATAACTTTTATCGACCCGATAGCTGTGCAGCAAAATGATTTTTTCAACCCCTAAAGTCACCGCGTCCATGACCAAACGACGTAGAACTTTAGGACGTGGCATCGCGACAATTAAAGTTACTGGGAGTTTGGCTGGTACAGGCTCTTTATATAAGGGTTTTATACGTACAACTGTTTCAGAGATCTCTACAACTTCTGTCACATAACGCTTTTGGTTTCGAATGCCAACTTTTAAAGTATCGCCAACCTTAATCTGTAAATGAGCCTGTAAATGTTCCAGCTGACGCTTGGCGCTAATGGACCAAAATTCCGATTCAGTTTGGCGCGAATCTAAGAGAACGATATTCATAATAAATAGAAAAAATCCAAACAGTGGAGGCCTCATCAGCACATGTCATCGTGAAAGGCGACAAGGATGTCGCCCGTTGTGCTGAGGTACAGGATGTACCTTTAGCACAGCAAAAGATTTTTGTTATTTGTCATCTTTGAAAAGTAAGAACCACCTACGCAAAACCATCCATAAAATCTACAGTATTTGTAGTAATGACAAACTCACTCAAGTTTTATAAATAAGCATCAATCACTTGAATATGCTTTTTCAAAGAGCCCGTATTTAACTGCATAATCTTTTGTGCAGATTCATTCAGTGTGTTGGCCTGCTCAGTATCCTCTAACAGTATCATCAACACCGCAGCAGCTTGTTCAGCATCCTCAACAACTTTCACCGCATTGGCTTGTACAAATTCATCGACAATGGTTTGGAAATTAAAATAGTTTTTGCCCAAAACCGTCGGCACATGTAACGCAATTGGCTCTAAAATATTATGTCCGCCACCCGGTTCATTTAGTGATCCCCCGACAAAACAGGCATTAGATAAGGCATACCATAACCACATCTCCCCCATCGAATCGGCTAAATAGACTTGGGTGTCCGCCTCTATGCTTTGTCCCGTACTTCTGCGAGTGGTATTTAAATTTAAACTTTGTGCAACAGCAAAGACCTCATCAAAACGCTCTGGATGACGTGGTACAACAATGCACAACAGTTCAGGCTGTGCATCCAAATATGGCTTAAATGCGCTTAACAGTTTTTGTTCTTCGGGTGCATGAGTACTGGCAATAGTGATGATCTTACGCCCAGCGAGTGACCATTCTTGCTTGAGCTGAGCTGCCTGTTTGACAAACGATTCTGGCGCATGAATATCAAACTTAATACTCCCCACCACCTGTGTTAGCGATGGCACTGAACCAAGCTGAATAAAGCGCTCTGCAGTTGCCTGATCTTGTACCAAAAGCTGATCTAGTCCGTGTAACATCGGCTGCGTAAGGCTAGATACTTTGGCATAGCCTTTGGCTGATTTTTCAGAAAGACGTGCATTAATCAAGATACATGGCACCTGACTCTGCCCCGCTTGGGCAATTAAATTCGGCCAGAGTTCAGTTTCAACCAAAGCCAAAAGTTTGGGCTGATACAATGCGAAAAACTGACGAACTAAAGGTTTTTGATCCGCAGGTAAATATACAGCTTGGAACAGATCTAGATACGGTGCTTTTAAAAATAGTGATTTGGCCCGCGCCTGACCCGTTTTGGTGGTATTGGTCACCAAGACTGGATGACCCGCTTTTAAATAATGCTCGATGAGAGGCTGCGCTGCATTGGTTTCACCCACCGACACCACATGGAACCAAATCGCTTGGCGATTTTTAACCGGTTGAAAGGGCCCGAAACGTTCGAGACATTCTTGTTGAAATTGTTCTGTAGTCTCTGCACGTTTTTTTATTTTAGACTTATACAGCGGTTTGATCAGCGCAAGTGCTGCGTTATACCAAAAAGGAGTAGCCAAATACGTGCTCCAAAAATCAATGCAAAAATAAAACAGCGCAACTCATATTATCCCATGAATTGCGCTGTTATCTTGTCGCGAATTTAACGGAAAAGCAATTTAAACCGCAGCAGTTTCCATTTCAGCTAAAGTTGGATAGTCCACATAGCCTGCCGCGACATCTGTTCCAATCATGTTTTCCAGTTTCAATTCATTCAGTGGTGCATCTTGTAGTAGACGCTCATACAGATCTGGATTGGCAATATAATCCTTACCCCAAGACACTGCATCCGCCTGACCTGATGCCAACAGATCAATCGCATCTTCACGGCTTAAACGCATATTGGCAATCAATGGCACACCACCCGAACGTTGTTTCAGGTAAGTACTGATACTGTCGTCTGCCAAATATTCACGGGTAAAAAAGAATGCAATCTGACGCTGACCTAGTTGTTCTAACGCATAACCAAAGGTTTCACGTGGATCATCATCGCCCATGTCATGCTCATCACCACGTGGAGCTAAATGCACCCCAACACGACCTGCACCCCAGACTTCAATCAATGCATCAACCACTTCAAGCAACAAACGCGCACGGTTTTCTACGCTGCCACCATATTGATCTTCACGTAGATTGGTTGAACTTTGTAAAAACTGGTCAATCAAATAACCATTGGCTGCATGCAGCTCCACCCCATCAAAACCTGCCGCTTTGGCATGAATTGCTGCTTGTTTATATTGTTCAACAATGCTCTGAATTTCAGCAATCTCTAATGCACGAGGCACCACATATTCACGTTTCGGACGCAATAAGCTGACATAGCCTTTTTGTTGCACACGACTTGCTGAAACTGGGGTTTCACCATCCAATAAATCAGGGTGAGATACACGGCCCACATGCCACAACTGCGCCACAATTAAGCCCGCTTGGTCATGTACAGCTTGAGTCACCTGTTTCCAGCCTTCAACTTGAGCTTCATTAAATAGCCCCGGTGTATTCAAATAGCCATTGGCTTCTTCAGAAATCACGGTCGCTTCAGAAATAATCAAACCTGCACTTGCACGCTGTGCATAATACTCTGCCATCATGGCTGTTGGCACACGGTCTGCCGTTGCACGACTTCGTGTTAAAGGAGCCATAATGACACGGTTTTTTAAGTGTAGATCACCTAAAGTTAAAGGAGTATTCAGTTCAGCCATAGTCACCTCGATTGCCACTTTTTTCAATTAAAGTGAACGTTGCAAATGTTCGATATATTGCTGAATCAACGCTTCATTGCGCGAAAAATAAGACCATTGCCCATATTTTTCGACTTGAATTAAACCGGCCTGCTGTAACACAGACAAATGGTTCGACATCGTCGATTGCGATACTTTTCCCAACCGTTCGATATGACCTGCACATACGCCGCGTCTAAAGTCACCACATTCGTCACTCGATAAAAATTGTTCCGGTTTTTTTAACCATTCCAAAATTTGGCGACGCGTTGGATTAGCCAAGGCTTTAAAAATTAAATCTATATCCATACTCAAGACACGTTTAATGGGCAGCAAAGCGTTGTCAGCTTGTTTTACTTAATATATCGCATTTTTTCGATTTTAATATCGATTATTTTAGATATATTGTAAAATAACTGATAACCCTTTGCTTTCATTCATCATTTAAATTACAAACCTTGTTTTAAGCTTGCTTCAATAAACTTATCAAGGTCACCATCTAGTACTGCACCGGTGTTCGAGTTTTCAACACCTGTACGTAAGTCTTTAATACGCGAGTCATCTAATACATAAGAACGAATCTGACTGCCCCAACCAATATCCGACTTCGAGTCTTCAAGTGCTTGAGCTGCTTCGTTACGTTTGCTCATTTCCAATTCATACAACTTCGCACGTAACTGTTTCCAAGCATGGTCACGGTTGGCATGTTGTGAACGTTGGTTCTGACACGCCACCACAATCCCTGTTGGCGCGTGGGTTAAACGTACCGCAGAGTCTGTTTTGTTAATGTGCTGACCACCTGCACCCGAAGCACGATAGGTATCAGTACGCACGTCAGATGGGTTGATATCAATTTCAATGTTGTCATCGACTTCTGGCGAGACAAACACAGCAGAGAATGAGGTATGACGGCGGTTACCCGAGTCAAATGGCGATTTACGGACTAAGCGATGCACGCCCGATTCGGTACGCAACCAACCATAGGCATATTCACCTTCAACACGAATCGTTGCTGACTTAATCCCAGCCACATCGCCGTCGGATTCTTCCATCAATTCAGCTTTAA
Organism: Acinetobacter sp. BMW17; assembly: GCF_001592855.1. Classification (NCBI taxonomy): domain Bacteria; kingdom Pseudomonadati; phylum Pseudomonadota; class Gammaproteobacteria; order Moraxellales; family Moraxellaceae; genus Acinetobacter; species Acinetobacter sp. BMW17. The sequence goes on along the minus strand of NZ_LSOD01000008.1, from coordinate 115,647 downwards.
AACCATGACGTTCAATCCAACGCATATACATACGCAGTAGCATTGAAGCCCAGTCTTGGGCTTCTGTCCCACCTGAACCGGCTTGAATTTCCACATAACATGGATTTGGGTCCATTGGGTTACTGAACATCCGGCGGAATTCAAGCTTCGCTAACTCTTCTTCTGCAGAGGTCAATTCAGCCTGCACATCAGCCAACAGACTCTCATCATCGGCTTCGACTGCCAAATCAAGCATCGCTTGCGCATCTTCAAGCTGCGTTGCCAAACCATCTAACACATTTAAGACGTTTTCAAGTTCGCCTTTTTCTTTGGCCATGGCTTGTGCACGGCTTTGATCATTCCAAATCGCTGGGTCTTCTAATTCACGGAGAACCTCTTCTAAACGCTCTTTTTTCAGATCGTAGTCAAAGATACCCCCGTAATGTGAGACCACGGTCGTTTAAGTCTTTTAATTGGTTTAGATACGGATTAATTTCCACGTGAATTACTCTCAATCAATATAAAGCGAAAAATAGCCGCTGATTATATCACAGTCGACGGCTAGGATTATTCATCTCAAATTCGACAAAAACACACCCTTCTTTCTAGGGATTAAAACTGTTTAGCCTCCAAAAAAGCATTCTCTTGAACCGCAATCAAGCTACATATAAATGCGAACCATCCCACAAAATACACACCTGAGAAGTGTTCTCAACAGACGAACGGACTAAACATTTTGAGTTAAAATTGGTTAAAATACCGTCAAAAATTATGAAATCCACAGAATCTACACAATTTTAATAAAACAAAACATTATAAATTTATAATTTATTATCAATCATTTAAATTTAAAAAATTACACGTTGTAACCTTAGATACAGAGCATTAACTTTCCTTTGGTTGACGCTTTTTTATTTTGCCCTAGACTGAAGTTGTAACAAAAAATTAATGAAATACGGGTCCACTTACGAGGGGTACATACCATGAAAAAATTAGCAATTGCTTCAGCATTACTTTCCGCTCTAGCGATCACAGGTACTGCACATGCATACCAAGCAGAGGTGGGTGCTTCAGTTGGCCTAATTGATCCAGACAACGGTAGTTCAAGCGGCTCTTTTGGCGTAGATGGCACATACTATTTCAACCCAGTTCAAACACGTAACGCGCCACTTGCAGAAGCAGCATTCTTAGACCGTGCAAGTAACGTTAACGCAAAATACCAATACGACGAAGTCGGTGATGATGAACGTCATCGTTATGGCGTTGGCGCTGAAGTTTACATTCCTAACTCAGATTTCTATGTGAGTGGTAATGTTGGTCGCGATGATATGAAATTTGACCGCGGTGGCGATTTTGATGAGACCGTTTATGGCGCTGAAGTTGGTTATTTACCAGCACCAGGTTTATTAATTGCTGCGGGTCTAAAAGGCTATGACAACGATTATGACGACGGTGTAGATCCTACTCTTCGCGCTAAATATGTCACTTCCCTAAGCAATGGTAAAGACATTAACTTAGAAGCAGGCGCAGGTTTTGGTGATTTAGACGAATATAATCTTGCAGCAGATTACTTCATCGATAAAACCTTAAGCCTAGGTGTAGACTACTACAGTAAAGACCGTGACTATGGTGATACTAACGAATTTGGTATCAATGCACGTAAATTCTTTACCCCGCAAGTCAGCCTTGAAGGCCGTGTTGGTTTTGGTGAAGTCGGCAACAACGACTACAACAAATTCGGTTTAGCTGCTAAATATCGTTTCTAAAACCAATTAAAAACCTTGAATACTCAAAGCCCATTTTCGAATGGGCTTTTTGCCCTCTGATAAAGCATTGTTATAAATAAAGATTGACTCCCTGCTACTTTTTTGTACACTTCGTTACAACTGTCATAGAACAGTCATATTTTTATAACAAAGAGAGAACCTCTAAAATGCTTAAACAACTTGCACTTACTACCGCACTTATTGCGAGCTTCGGGACTGCACATGCTTACCAAGCGGAAATCAATGCAAACTACGAAAATACAAGCTTTGATGGTGACAGTGAAGACCTTGATACTTTTGGCATCAGTGGAAAGTACTACTTAAATGGAGTGAACACTAAAAATTCGCCACTTGCAGAGGCTGCTTTTTTAAGCAAAGCAAGCAACATTGGTCTTGGTTATGCGAACTCAAGTATTGATGAAGACGGCGCCGATTTAGAAATTGACACAGTCGGTTTAAATGGTGAATTTTTCATCCCAAACTCTCAATTTTATGTTTCTGGTAGCCTCAACCGCGCTGAAGTAACGGTTGAAAGTGAATTTGGTAAAGCATCAGATGATAATGTGGGTTATGCATTAGAAGCAGGTTACCTGCCTGTCGATGGGCTACTCATTGCGGCTGGTGTAGCCAAAGAAAATCTTGATCCAATGTATGTTTCAAAAAATGGCTTCATTGATACATTCTCAAATATCTCCGCAGTAGCAGATGATACAGCTGTGACCTTACGCGCTAAATATGTGACTCAAATTGGTAACCATTTTACCAATTTTGAAGGTGCAACATACTTTGGCGATGAAACTGCTTACCGCTTAGGTGCCGATTTATATATCGATCCAACCTTAAGTGTTGGTGTTTCATTTATGGATACAACATTCGATGACTTTGACACTGTTTGGGCTGTTCGCGCGCAAAAATTCTTTACGCCTGCTATTGCTGTTGGCTTGAACTACACAACAACGGAAGATGCTGATTCATACGGTATCAATGGTACATTCCGCTTCTAATTGCAACTAAAATCTATTAAAAAAACCGCTCTATAGAGCGGTTTTTTTAATGTTGTTCTAAATGCAAAATGCGAAGTTGTACGCTGACATTGCCACGAAATTCATTTTTATCCAGCTCATAAACCAAACGAACTTGATGGTTCATCTCATTGAACTGGTATTTGTCCGCCGCATTAAAAGCAATGGCATCCACGACCTGTCCATTGTCTAAAGCAATACGTAATTTTAAATGCACTTCTTTCAACCAGCGGAAATCTAAAATTTGAAAGTTTCCTTCAAAAATAGGCGCTGGAAACTTTTGCCCCCATGGACTAATCTGCTGCAAAAGATCGACCGTTTCAACCTGAATATTCTGTGCAGCTAACTCGCCATCGGTCCATAAAGTCGCCGTAAATAAACGTTCATCCTGAGCTATCATCAGTGCTTCAAAGGCCTGCTTGAACTCTTCAAAATGGACTTTTTGAATGGTTAAACCCGCTGCCGCAGCATGCCCACCAAAGTGGGTGACCAAATGTGGATATTGCTCAGCAACACACTCAATGGCATCGCGAATATGCACTCCTTCAATCGAACGGGCAGAACCTTTGATGTGTATCCCATCTTCATCTGCAGCAAACACAATACTCGGACGATGAAACTGTTCTTTTAAGCGCCCCGCAACAATGCCAATCACCCCTTGATGCCAATGCGGCTCGAACATAATTAAAGCCGCGGGTAAGACCGTATCATCTAGTTGAATTTGATCCAAGGCTATTAAGGCCTCTTGTTTCATCGTGGTTTCAACCTGACGACGTTCCACATTCAACTGATTCAGTTGTTCTGCCAATGGATAGGCAGAGGCAAAGTCCTGTGCCAATAGACATTCAATCCCGATATCCATGGTTTCCATACGACCTGCCGCATTAATACGTGGTCCCAGTACAAACCCCAAATCTTGCGCTTTTAAACTTGCAGCCTCTCGCCCCGCAATCTCCAGTAGAGCACTAATGCCGGGACGACATAAATGTTGTTGAATGCGCTTCAGCCCGACATCGACCAAGATGCGATTGTTATAGTCAAGACTGGCAACATCGGCATAGGTGCCTAAGGCCACCAAATCCAAATACTGACTCATGAGTGTCGAAGACTTATTTAGTTTTTTACGATAGGTCGATAAGTTAGCCAAGACATAAAAGGCCACACCCACCCCAGCTAAGGCTTTACTTGGAAAATCACACCCCAACTGGTTCGGATTCACTACCGCTTGGGCACTGGGAGTCGGTTTGGTGGTCAAATGGTGATCGGTAATAATCACCTGCATACCATGATCTTGCGCTTGTTTCACGCCGTCATGACTGGAAATACCATTATCAACGGTAATCAATAAATCAGGTGTAAAGCTGGTAAATGCTAAATCCGCAATCGCAGGCGTTAAGCCATAACCATATTTAAAGCGATCTGGAACCAGATACTCTACCTGCGCCCCCATTTCTCGCAAAGCCAAGATCATTAAAGCGGTGCTGGTTGCACCATCTGCATCATAATCACCCACAATGACAATTTTGTGTTGCTGATCAATTGCAGCATCCATCAACTGAATCGCTTCATTTAAGCCTTTCAGACTAGGGGCCAGTAAATGCTTGAGCTTTAACTCCAGCTCCTGCGTTGACGCCACCCCACGGCGGGCTAAAATTTCTGCAATAAACGCAGGAATGTCCTGAAATAATTCAGGACAGGTCATAAAGGGTCTTTGCTTAATTTGAATGGCTGACATTTATGGCATCAAACGTTTCAGCATCCAGACATCTTGCTGTTTTTCATAACTTAAACGGTCATGTAAACGGTTCGGACGCCCTTGCCAAAACTCATAATAGTCAGGCTCAAGACGGTAGCCACCCCAAAAGAGGGGTTTATTCAGTTCTGATTTACCTTCAACTTGGCTTTGCAATTGCTCAAAACGTTGTTGCAATACCTCACGGCTTTCAATCACACCACTTTGTGGTGTACTGATATGTGCTGCAATTTGGCTATCTCGTGGACGCTTATGATAGTAGTCGGTTGATTCAGCTTCAGAAATTTTGACTACTTTACCACCAATGCGAATCTGACGTTCCTGCTCTTGCCAATAAAACAGTAACTCTGCATATGGATTTTCTGCCAGATCATTGCCTTTTTGGCTGTCATAATTGGTATAAAAATCATACCCTGCTTCAGTTGCACCACGCAGCAATACCGTTCGTACATGCGGACGACCCTGCGCACTCGCTGTCGCCAATGACATGGCATAGGGTTCGTGCAGTTGTGCTTCTAAAGCATGATTAAACCAAAGCAAGAACTGGGCATGCGGGTGGATTTCTACTCGCTCCTCAAGCAGCTCACCTTTTTGGTAACTTAAACGAAGCTCACTGAGATCTTTAATTAAATCATTCATTTCTTCACTCCTAATTAAGCTGCGTTCGTACGTACAGCATCAGCCAATGTATGGGCTAAAGTGCTGACTTCATCGAGATCATCCCCTTCCACCATGACACGAATCACAGGCTCAGTACCTGATTTACGAATCAACAAACGACCACGACCTTTAAGTTGTTGCTCGGCTTTATCAAATTCAGCCACCAAAGCAGGCACAGCATAAGGGTCAAACATCGCCTCTAAACGTACATTCACCAACACATTCGGTAGAAGCTTAAAGTCAGCAACCAATTCATGCAGCGCTTTCTTCTGCTCGACCATCACGGTAAGGACTTGTAGAGCCGCAATAATGGCATCACCTGTGGTACTTTTATCCAAGGTTAAAATATGCCCTGATGGCTCACCGCCAATGACCCAGCCTTTTTCTTCTAGACCTTGTAGGACATAACGATCACCCACATTCGCACGTAATAACGCTACACCGGCTCTTTCCAAAGCCAGCTCTAAAGCCATGTTTGACATTAAGGTGCCCACTATTCCAGCAGGTTTTTTAGCGCTCTGTGTCGCCAAGATATATAAGATATGGTCGCCATCAATCAAGTTTCCAGCCTTATCGACTAACATGACACGGTCTGCATCCCCATCAAAAGCGATGCCCAAATCTGCACCATTTTCAACTACAGCTTGTTGCAAACTTTCAGGGTGTGTTGAACCACAACCTTCGTTAATGTTTAAACCATTGGGTTCATTATGAATGGCAATGACTTTGGCACCTAGCTCACGAAATACCGATGGCCCCACGCTATACGCTGCACCATTCGCGCAATCCATCACAATCGTTAAATCATTCAAGTCATAATGATAGGGAAATGTGGATTTACAGAATTCAATATAACGGCCTTGTGCATCATCTACACGGACACTTTTACCCAAGTTTTCAGTATCTTCAATAAAAATGTCATTTTCTAATTCTTGGTTAATTTCTTCTTGTAGCACATCTGGAAGCTTCTTGCCTTCACTAGAAAAAAACTTAATTCCATTATCAAAATAAGGATTATGCGATGCCGAAATCACAATCCCTAAATTGGCGTGCAAAGCACGGGTCAAATGTGCAATCGCAGGCGTTGGCAGTGGCCCCAATAAATGTACATAGACGCCTGCCGCATTCATACCAGATTGCAGCGCAGACTCTAAAATATAACCTGATAAACGCGGATCTTTCCCCATCACCACAACAGGTTTTGCTTTTTTACTATTTCGCTTGATTACCTTGCCTGCAGCAAAACCTAGCTTTAAAGCGAATTCTGGGGTAATGGGCATAACACCAAACTTACCACGAATACCATCGGTACCAAAATAACTCATGTTTACTCACTTCTTAACGGGTGATTTGCATCATCCTTTTCATTGCGAATTACTTTACACCAAAATGAAAAAGCCGTCATAAAAATGACGGCTTTTACTTTGAACAAGTGCTATAGCTGAATTAGCCCACGCGATAGTTCGGTGCTTCTTTGGTAATCGTAACGTCGTGAACATGTGACTCAGACATACCTGCCGAAGTGATTTTCACAAACTTCGCATTTTGACGAAGATCTTCAATCACAGACGAACCCGTATAACCCATAGAAGAACGTAAGCCGCCCATCATTTGGTGCACAATGTTGCCCATTGGCCCTTTGTATGGCACACGACCTTCGATCCCTTCAGGGACTAGTTTCTCAGCACCTGCTTTAGAGTCTTGGAAATAACGATCCGCAGAACCTGTTGCTCCTGCCATCGCGCCCAATGAACCCATACCACGATATGCTTTATAGTAACGACCTTGGAAGAATTCCACTTCACCTGGCGCTTCTTCAGTCCCTGCAAGCAATGAACCGACCATAATCGTACTCGCACCCGCGCCAATCGCTTTCGCCATATCGCCAGAGAAACGAATACCACCATCGGCGATCAATGGAATTTGATCTTTCAGTGCATTAGCCACACTGTCAATCGCAGAAATCTGCGGCATACCAATACCCGCCACAATACGCGTGGTACAAATTGAACCTGGGCCGATACCGACTTTGACCGCATCTGCACCTGCATCAAGGAGTGCCAATGCAGCATCACCAGTTGCAATGTTACCGCCAATCACTTGGACCTGTGGGTAATTCGCTTTCACCCAACGTACACGCTCGATCACACCCGCAGAGTGACCATGCGCCGTATCCACGACAATCGCATCAACACCCGCTTCAACCAAAGCTTCTACACGGCTTGGTGTTTCTACACCTGTACCGACTGCAGCACCTACGCGTAAGCGACCAAGGTCATCTTTACAGCTGCTTGGATAGCTTTCCGCTTTACGAAAGTCAGTGACTGTAATTAAGCCTTTAAGTTCGTTGTGCTCTCCAACGACCAAAACTTTTTCAATGCGGTGCTTTTGCAGTAAAGCTTGAATATTTTCTTTCGACTCACCTTCACGAACAGTCACAAGGCGGTCTTGGCCGGTCATGATGTTACTTACAGGTTGCTCAAGGTTCGTTTCAAAGCGTGTATCGCGACCTGTGACAATACCAACCACTTTGCCATCTTTCACAACAGGCACACCGCTGATGTTGTTGGCTTGAGTAATCGAGATCAATTCGCGCACTGTGGTTTCAGGTGTCACAGTAATTGGATCTTTCACCATTCCTGCTTCAAATTTTTTCACACGACGGACTTCTGCAGCTTGTGCAGCAATATCCATGTTTTTGTGCAAAATACCAATACCACCATTTTGCGCCATCGCAATCGCCATACGTGATTCAGTCACCGTATCCATTGCTGCTGAAACAAGGGGGATATTTAAATTAATGCCGCGCGTGAATCGTGTCTTTAATGAGACATCTTTTGGGAGAACAGTAGAATAGGCAGGGAGTAATAGGACATCATCAAAAGTTAACGCGTCTTGAACGATGGTCAACATGGCAGTCTCACTGGTAATTTCCGTGCGCTATTATAAACAAATATGAACTTAAATTTCATTTCAATTGAAAATTTATTTTTTTATCTTAGAAAATAAAGTGATAAAACCTATATTTTATTTGAACTCTTCATTTTCACCTTTATTTTTTTATTTCTTGTTTTGAGATGGATTTTATTTACTTTAAAAAAAACTCAAAAAAGCAGAGCCTTAACTCTGCTTCTAACGATTAACAGACTTGATCAAAACCTTCATCGTTGACGGCAATGCTCGCTTCCAATTGCACAAATGGAATCATATTGTGCGCACGTCGTGCTTTGTTGCATTGATCATCAGCGATTTGAACTTCTTTACATGAAGAACTACGCTGTTCATACATCCCACAACTCACGTGTTCACCAATGGTGCCTTGCAGTGCGATACAGCGTGGACTGGCTTGATTAGTTCCAACCATGCATGAATACACAGCCGTCACTGGCTCTGTGTAATGTTCAGGCATGGAAATGCCTTCAGCCCAGTAAAATGAGACTCTAAAAAAGGCACAACATGCCCCGCAGCTTAAACAGGCATCTTCCGTTGGAACTTGAGACAACATCCTTTATATTCTCATTTTCAAAAACTTTTTTTGGAAGAAAATATTAAAAAAATTGTGGTTGCCAAACAAGCAAAATTTACGACTATTTTGTCACTTAAGTTGGACAGGTAAAAACACTCTCATCCATCAAGTCTGTACCGCACTCCAGCGTCTCAATCCAATCTAAAAATTGATGAATCTGCTCGTGCCCAATAAACGGTGTCCCATGCTGCGGTACAATCATTTCAACATCCATGGTGCGGACCATATTGACCCATAAACGAATCACTTTGTTATTGCACATATAGCGCTGATGAAACCCTTTCATTTTAGGAATATGCGCAGCAAAGTTTTCCAAAGGTTTTGAGGCATCGTCCACCATCGATGCCCCCATATCACCTGAAAATAAAATTTTGGCAATTGGGTCATAAAACTGAAAATTACCCACCGAATGTAAAAAATGCGCAGGCACAGCAATAATCGAAGACTGCCCCAACGTAATCACCTGACCGTGGTCTGGTAGCTCCACTAAACGATCCAGCCAGTTACCTTTCATCCGCTCACTCATAAAGGCAGAGTTCAAGTGAGGTAAAAAGCGTGCCCAAAGTTTAGAAGCCACCACTTTCGCTTCGGTATAGACCAACCAACGCGGCATTGAGGTAATAATGTCGGGGTCTTGGTGTGAGGCCATCACAAAATCAAGATTGGTCAAACGCGTATATTTATTCAACTCCATGGTCAGCGGCACATAGGTTAAATCACCACCGGGATCTAAGACCGCAGCACGCTCATGGTCAATAATTAAAAACTGATTTGCCTGTACACCCTCGCCTTTGACCAAGCTGGTAAAGCTAATACACTTATGTGTGCCATCATCATATAAAACCTGTGACGTTGTGCGGTCAAATGCCATGCCCATCCCCTCAAAATGCTGTTTTTCTTAAAAGACTTTTTAATACCTACAACATATATGGATTTACACAAACTTACAATGCATTTGCGACCAATATCATTTGATATATCAATAAATTGAAGATCATTTTTCAATAAAAAATCCCGATTTTTTAAGTCGGGATTCTTATTTTCTACGGTGAATTAGAAGAAATAATGCTGTACAAGTGTCGCAATACCAATGACCAAGAAAATGGCCGCACCAATTTTATGAATTAAGGCAATTGGCAACTTGGTCGCCAACTTATCGCCAATAAAGACCGCTGGCGCATTAGCCAACATCATCCCTAAAGTCGTACCCAACATCACCCAAACTATACTGTCAAAACGTGCCGCTAAAGCCACTGTCGCAATTTGGGTTTTATCACCAATTTCGGCCAAAAAGAACAACACAAACGTTGCGCCAAATACCCCTAGTTTCTGCCATTTCTTAATGCTGCCTGACTCATCATCCAACTGATCAGGAATCAACATCCAACCTGCCATAGCAATGAAACCAATCGAGAGAATCCAGATCAGCGCATCAGGGCTTAAAACTGTGGTGATCCATTGGCCTAAAACAGCAGAGACACCATGGTTAATAATGGTCGCCAGCAAAATAGCCAATAGAATTGGGACGGGTTTACGGAAACGTGCAGCAAGTAACAATGCAAGCAGTTGGGTCTTATCGCCCATTTCAGCTAAAGCCACGATGGCTGTGGAGAGGAGGAATTCATACATGATGTCTTTCTCTGGCTAGCATAACAAATACCAATGACTCACCGCTCCTGCTAGCCAAAAATCTGCAGAGTGGTAAATCAAAGGTCTTGCCAACAAAAGAAAGCTCTTTAGAAGCTCATTTGGTTCTTTGCTATGATGACCATGCTCGTTTTAGAGCAAATATGTTGATCATCACCTGTTCTTAGGAACAGCGGCTACTCCCCAATGAAGTAACACCATGTTAGGCGAAAATATGTTTTTTGGCAATCTATAAATACAAAAGACCCTGCCGAAGCAGGGTCTTTATTGAGGTATTTTTTTCAAGACTTCCAGCAGCTTTTCTCTCTTTTGAGAAAAGAGAATAGCAGGGCTAAAAGCTAGATCATCAGATCAGCAAAGTACGGATGTCTTTCAACAACTTGGTCAGCTTATTGGTAAAGCGCGCTGCATCCGCCCCATTGATCACACGGTGATCATAAGACAGAGATAACGGCAACATCAGTTTCGGATCAAAACCTTGACCATTCCATACTGGTTGCATCGTCGCTGGAGAAATTCCCAAAATCGCGACTTGCGGCCAGTTCACCAGTGGTGTAAATGCTGTACCACCAATTGCACCTAAGCTTGAAATCGTGAAGTTTGCACCTTGTAGATCTTTCGGCGAAAGCTTCTTATCACGTGCTTTCTGACCCAACACACCAAGCTCCACAGCAATGTCTTTAATCGATTTCTGGTCTGGATTACGTAATACAGGAACGGTTAAACCATCTGGTGTTGCTACAGCAATGCCCATATGGATTTCGTTACGCAAGAGTACAGACTTGCCATCATCAGCCAAGTGACCGGCAAAATCACGCTCTTCTTTCAGCAAATGCGCAACAGCTTTAATAATGAAAGCCATAATGGTCAAGCTAATGCCATCTTTCTTAAAGTTACCTTTAAGGTCATTACGCCAAGCTTCAAGCTCAGTAATATCCGCCAAGTCAAACTGAGTCACTTGTGGAATATAGTTGTTTAAAGACAACTGCGGAATAGAGACTTGTTGCAGACGTGTCAGCACTTTCTCTTCGACACCACCAAACGCTGTGAAATCAGGAAGCTTTGGCAAGCCAGAAACTTGAGCAGCAGCCTGAGCGGCTGGAGCAGCCTGAGGCGCAGTTAAACGCGCTTTGACAAATGCTTTCAGGTCTTCCTTCATGACACGCGCATGCGGGCCAGATGCGCTTACTTCAGACAATACGACGCCTAATTCACGCGCCAGCTTGCGTACAGCTGGGCCTGCATAGACTTTCGCATTGGCGTCATTCTGCGCTTTCGTCAGCTTGTCTGCACCCTGTTCTGACACAGGAGCCGCAACTGACTGTGCTGCTGGCGCAGGCTGCGCTTTAACTTCAGCTTTAGGCGCTGGAGCAGAAGCCGCCGCAGGTGCAGCAGCGGGTGCTGATGAAGATTCACCTTCAATGGTCACCAAAGCCACACCTTCCGATACATTTTGTCCCAATGCAACATGAATGGCTTTAATCACACCCGCTGTTGTACTTGGTACTTCAACCGTTGCTTTGTCTGATTCAACCACGATGATACTTTGGTCTTTTTCAACCGTATCACCTACTGACACCAAAATTTCAGCAACAGCCGCTTTGTCTACACCCAAGTCAGGCACTGCAATTTCAACCGCACCTGCAGGCGCAGCAGCAACTTGTGGCGCCGCTTCAGCAGGCTGAGTTTCAGTGGCTTGAGGTGCTGCAACTTGCGTAAGCTCAGCAGTCACTGGTGCAACTGAAGCTGCTGTTTTTACAGTCAGAATCACTACGCCTTCTTTAACACTGTCACCGACGTGAATGCTAATCGATTCCACTGTGCCTGAAATCGTACTCGGGACTTCCACAGTCGCTTTGTCTGACTCAACCACGAGGATACTTTGATCGACGTCAATTTGATCGCCAACCGACACCAAAATTTCACTAACGGTTGCTTTTTCCACACCAATATCTGGCACTTGCACATCAACCACTTGTGATGCTGTAGTCGCAGCGGGTGCAACCGTTTCAGCAACAGCAGTGGGTGCAGTCTTTTCTTCAGCTTGTACAACGGCAGCTTGTGGTTGTACTGCTGGCGCTTCAGTTTGTCCCTCGGCTTCCAGCTCAATCAGCGCTGCACCTTCAGCAACCGAGTCACCTAAGTTTACTAAAATGCTTTTAACAACGCCTGCTGAAGTGCTAGGCACTTCAACAGATGCTTTATCTGATTCTAATAGAACGACACTGTCATCAACCGCAATGGTGTCGCCAACTTTGACCAAAATTTCAGCAACAACGGCTTTATCTACACCAATATCAGGAGTTGTAATTTGCATACTTATTTCTCCTCTTTGTAGTCAGCTACAGCGTGTACAGATGGCGTTGCTTGAGGAGCCCAAGCCACTGGACGATCTGTATCTAATTCAAATGTAGAGATGGCATCTTTCACTAAGCGTGCATCCACTTCACCTTCATCAGCCAATTTCTTCAGTGTGGCAACAACAATGTGCGCTGCATCTACACCAAAGTAGCTACGTAATTTAGCGCGTGAATCTGAACGACCATAACCATCTGTACCCAATGCTACGAATGGACGGTTGTCTGGAAGATATGCACGAATTTGTTCGCTATAAGCACGCATATGATCTGTTGCAGAAACCACGATACCTTCCGTACCGCGCAGTTGCTCAGTCACCCAAGCCTCTTTCACATTCTCGCTCATTGGATGCAAGCGGTTATATTCTTCACATGCCATACCATCACGTGCAAGTTCATTGAAACTTGTTACGCTAAATACATTTGAATGGATTTGGTATTCATCACGTAAGATTTGAGCAGCTTTAATGACTTCACGCAGAATCACACCTGAACCCATCAACTGAACAGTGGCTTTTTCATCTTTTTGAAGTAAGTACATACCACGTTTAATGCCTTCTTCAGCACCTTGTGGCATTTCAGGATGCTCGTAGTTTTCGTTCATTACCGTTAAGTAATAGAAAATACGCTCTTGGTTCACATACATACGCTGTAAGCCATCATGCACAATAACTGCTAATTCATAACCAAAACATGGGTCATACGACACACAGTTCGGAATTGTATTTGCAAGAATATGCGAGTGACCATCTTGGTGTTGTAAACCTTCACCGTTTAGCGTGGTACGACCTGCTGTTGCACCCAATAAGAAACCTTGTGCTTGTGCATCACCTGCAGCCCATGCAATGTCGCCAATACGTTGGAAACCAAACATAGAGTAGTACATGTACATTGGAATCATGGGTAAGTTATTGGTTGAATAACTTGTTGCCAATGCTGCCCAAGCGCTCATTGCACCTGCTTCGTTAATGCCTTCTTGAAGCATATGACCATCTTTTGCTTCACGGTAATGCATCAACTGTTCTTGGTCTTCAGGCGTGTAATGCTGACCATTGGCTGCATAAATACCTAACTGACGGAACATACCTTCTAGACCAAAAGTACGTGCTTCATCTGGAACAATAGGAACAACACGGTCTTTAATGGCTTTTTCTTTTAACAATGCAGCGATTAAACGAACCATCACCATGGTGGTTGATTGTTCTTTGCCTTGTGAGCCTTTTAATACTGCATCAAAGACAGAAAGTTCTGGAATAGCCAACTGTTCACTTTCTTTACGACGTGCAGGCAAATAACCACCCAAGGCCTCACGACGTGCCTTCATATATTTCAATTCAGGCGAGTTTTCGCTTGGACGATAGAAAGGCACTTCTTCTAATTGCTCATCGTTAAATGGCAAATTGAAGCGATCACGTACATATTTTAAAGATTCGATTTGCATCTTTTTGATTTGATGCGTTTTGTTTACTGCTTCAATTTCATCAGACAAACCATAACCTTTAACAGTTTTCGCTAAGATTACAGTTGGTTGACCTTTGGCTGTACATGCTTCTGCATAGGCTGCAAAAACTTTGTACGGGTCATGACCACCACGATTTAGATTATCAATATCTTCATCGCTTAAGTCTTTAATCAACTCAGCCGCTTCTGGGTATTTACCAAAGAATTTTTCGCGTGCATATGCACCACCCTTCACTTGTAAGCGTTGGTATTCGCCATCCAGTGTTTCTTCCATAACCGCTTTTAAAGCACCAGTGCTGTCTTTAGCCAGTAGTGGGTCCCAGTGACGGCCCCAAACCACTTTAATGACACGCCAGCCCGCGCCACGGAATAAAGATTCTAATTCTTGAATAATTTTACCGTTACCACGTACTGGGCCATCTAGACGCTGTAAGTTACAGTTTACAACCCAAATGAGATTGTCTAATTTTTCACGACCCGCAAGTGAAATTGCACCTGTGCTTTCTGGCTCATCCATCTCACCATCGCCAAGGTATGCCCAAACTTTGCGATTTTCTTCTTTGATTAAACCGCGGTTCATCAAATACTTTTGAATATGTGCTTGGTAAATCGACATGATTGGGCCAAGACCCATCGATACCGTTGGGAACTGCCAATAATCAGGCATTAAGTATGGATGCGGATAAGAAGGTAAGCCAACACCGTCCACTTCGCGACGGAAATTGTTTAGATGCTCTTCAGTCAAACGACCTTCAAGGAACGAACGCGCATAAATACCTGGCGCACAGTGACCTTGATAATAAATCATGTCCCCACCAAAGTTGTCGTTATTGGCACGGAAAAAGTGGTTAAAACCGACATCATATAATGTTGCTGAAGATGCAAAACTTGCCAAGTGACCACCTAAGTCATCACCCGTTTTATTGGCACGGAGTACCATCGCTAGCGCATTCCAACGAATCAATGCACGGATACGACGCTCCATGTCTTGATCGCCTGGCATTGCAGGTTCTTCAGCCACTGAAATTGTATTTAAATAAGGCGTGTTTAAACGCTGAATAGGGACATGTTTAGCGATTGCTTGTTGATACAGTTTTTCTAGTAGAAAAGCTGCACGCTCAGTCCCCATGTGTTGTAAAACGGAGTCAAACGCATCTTGCCACTCTTGCGTTTCTTGCGCGTCAGTATCACCATAAAACGCCATAATTCACCTATTTCGATATCCTAATCTTATACGCTAATATGTATCATACTTTCGTCCTATAAGAGTATCGCTACAGCTGAATATGGCTGAGCCATACTATTTAGCAACTAAATAGTCATTGACCATTCGTTACCCAAGATAACAAAAAACCGCCAATTTAGGCGGTTTTTTATACATTTAATGCTGTTTTTTGATGCTAACTTAGATTCCGTCAGAGCTGTATTCCTTTTTCAAGCATCAGACCAACGGTAAGTTCGGATCATCGATCAAATCGGATTAAGGCAACATTGCTAGATAAGTCGATGGGTTTTTGCGTTGACCATCTTTAACTACTTCATAGTGTAAATGTGGGCCAGTACAACGACCTGTACATCCGACATTGGCAATATGTTCACCCGCGTCTACACGGTCGCCAACACGTGCTATTAAACGTGATGCATGAGCATAGCGCGTGATGTAACCATTGCCATGGTTAATTTCAACATATTGACCATAGCCCGTACCCCAACCTGACTTGGTCACAATCCCGGGACCTGTCGCATAAATCGGTGTACCGCTTGGCGCAGCAAGATCTAGACCTGAGTGGCGCTCAGCACGACCATTCATGGTGCGGCCGCCGTAACTTGAGCTCACACGTGCGCTTGGAAGCGGGTGTGTCACTAACCACGAATATGGATTATTTGAAAAACTTTTTGCAGAGGATTCCGAACCGTATTTTTTCGCCAGTGAAGCATTGTTGAGTTCAACCGTTTTTTCACGGAGCTGAACGGTCATTTTCGTTTCGGCAGGAACATCAATATCATTCGATTCGGTATAAGCACCTTCTGATAAAGTGCGTGTCAATTGCTCAATTCGATCCGAAGATGCATTATTTGTATTGAGTTCTACCAAATCAGCGAAGGCTACTGAAGCAGCCGATGCCGCAAAAGAAAAAGCCAACAAAATACGTCGCATATGCATAAAAAACCTCTTAAAACTGTTCTTACGAATGTTTCTTGCGTGATCTCGTCCTTGATATCTACCGAAAGAAGCGCATAAGATTAAGACATTAACATGAAGGAAATATGTATGTCCGAACCAGTGAATCTCTTTCAACAAACCAGAAAACACATAAAAACAGGAAACTTAACGTTTCTCTCAAAGCAAGTGACTGCATGGCAGAAACTTACAAAACTGATTCAACCTATCCTACCGCAACCAGAGCAGTGGCAGGTTGTTTGTTATCAATATGGTATTTTGACGATTACCGGCGAAAATCAAGCGATGATTAGTCAACTTGGTTACCTTCAAAAACAATATATTGCACAACTGTCGGAACTTGATGAGTTTAAAGACCTACAAAAACTCCAAGTTCGTTTGAGAATCCCCTCTCAAACACCCGCAAAGATACAATCTATTTCAAGATCGCTAAGCACAGAAACTCAAGACTTAATTCGAGGTGCTGCTGACTTTGTGAGCGACCCTAAGCTTAGCCAAGCAATGCGCCGTTTGGCAAGCAAAAAAAAGTAACCTCGTCTCGAACCGCGTCAGAATTGCGTTTTTAAAATGATAAATTCATCACATTTATGATTGTTACAATATAACATCACACAATAAAGACAATGACTTAAGTCACACTCACATAAGGAATTGGACACTGATCTTCGTCATTAAATGTTACAATTTCATAGCTGCTTGGATCACTTTGGACATTGCGCAATAATTGATTATTCAAAGCATGCCCAGACTTATATCCATCAAATTTGGCAATAATTTGGTGGCCGAGCAAGTAAAGATCCCCCACCGCATCTAATATTTTGTGACGAACAAATTCATCTGAGAAGCGCAAACCTTCTTCATTCACCACCCCCGTTTCATCAACGCCAATGGCATTGTCTAAACTTGCCCCTAAAGCGAGATTATTGGCTTTGAGATAATCCAAATCTTTCATGAAACCAAAAGTACGGGCTTCGCTGACTTCATAAACAAAGGTTTCGGTTGAAAAATCGATAGTAGCAGACTGATATTCTTTCTTAAAAGCGGGATGATCGAAGTCAATGGTGAAGTTGAGTTGGAAACCCTCATGCGGGCGGAAAATGGCGCGTTTGTCGTCGATAAGCGCTTCAACAGGTTTGAGTATTTTAATAAATTTTTTAGGGGCATCCAGTTCTTTGAGGCCGCCTTGCATCAGTAAGTAAATAAACGGACCCGCACTGCCATCCATAATCGGCACTTCAGAGGCAGACACTTCAATGATCAAATTATCAATACCCAGACCTGCAATTGCACTCATAACATGTTCAATCGTACCGACTTTGGCATCTTCTTGAACTAAGTTTGAACACATGAAAGCCTCTTGGATCAACATCGCATTTGCACGAATGTCGACTGGTGGATTGAGATCGATACGACGAAACACAATTCCTCCGTCCGCATGATGTGGCACAAAGTTAATTAAGACTTTTTGACCACTATGCAAACCAATGCCGCTTGCTTTAACGACACGTTGTAGAGTTCTTTGTTTCAACATGTTTCATATCATCTCACCACTAAACCGCTATACGTTAGCATATTTAGCCATTGATAAAAAACAAAAAGGTAGTCAGAGACTACCTTTTCTTCATCACATGTGGCTTAACCACATAGACAAATACTACTTACGTTGTTGATTTTTCAAGTAATCTTGAATACTCATTGGTGTTGGACGTGCAGCACTCACTGTCGATGCAGAATTCGCTGCAGCAGCCACGTCTTGGTTCTGACGCTGGATTGCAGGCACATCATCATCTTCAACAACCGCTTGCGTTGCATGCCCATGTTGTGCTACCTGCACATGTGCATTTGGACGCTTCACTGGCTCAGCAGAATCTGCTGAATTTCGAGTCAAACCCGTTGCAATCACAGTCACACTGATTTCATCACGCGCATCTGGATCAAATACGGTACCGTAGAAGACTTGGCCTTCATCTAGATCGACAATTTGGTTCACAACGTCGGTAATTTCTTCGATTTCACCAAACGTAACGTCATCACCACCCGTCACATTAATCAGAATTCCTTTGGCATTCATAATAGTGACGTTATCTAGCAATGGACTACGGATTGCTTGCTCAGCCGCTTGGCGTGCACGGTTTTCACCACGACCTAAACCCGCCCCCATCATGGCATAACCACGTGTGCTCATCGCAGTTTTCAAGTCAGCAAAGTCAAGGTTAATATGACCTGGGCGTACTACTAAATCAAAAATACTACGCACCGCATTTAATAAGACATCATCCGCTTTTTTGTAAGCATCTTTCATTGAGATGTCACGGAAAACTTTTAACAAACGTTGGTTTGGAATGATGATTAAAGAATCTACATGCGCTTCTAATGCTTCAATGCCTTGCTCAGCAGACTGAAGACGACGCTTACCTTCAAAGTTAAACGGTGTCGTTACCACGCCTACGGTTAAAATGCCCATTTCTTTGGCTATTTCAGCAACCACTGGCGCAGCACCTGTACCTGTACCACCGCCCATGCCGGCAGTGACAAACACCATGTCAGTGCCTTCAAGGTGCTGACGAATCAAGTCACGACTTTCTTCAGCCGCTGCTTGACCTACATTTGGATTGGCGCCCGCACCTAAACCACGAGTACTTTGCTCACCCAACTGGATCTTGAATTGTGCATTCATACGGTCTAGCGCTTGCTTGTCCGTATTGGCACATACAAATTTTACACCTTGAATATCTGACTCAAGCATGTGTTGTACGGCGTTACCACCTGCACCACCAACACCAAACACAGTAAAACGGGCTTGACCGTTGCTATCGGTTTGATCATCTTCTAAAAATTCAAATGAGGCCATGACCTATAGATTTCCTAATTCGTTATTGGCAGTCACTTAAGCCCGTATACTGCCTTGATCTTAATAAACAAAATTGCTTTTAAGCATGCTGTGCAAGCCATAGCTTGTCAAGTTTAAGCGATGCGTTGTACAACTTCTTAACAATATTCCAAAAAAATTCAACTTAAAAAACAGATTTCAGCTTTTCATTGAGTCCAGACCAAGCACGTCCAACGCGTTTAATCAGAGACAGTTTTTCTGTATCTTCTGGTTCCACTATGGTTTCTTGTGTTTCGCTCTGACTAAACATCAACAAACCTGCGGCAGTGGCATACTGAGAGCGACGCAGTGCGGCAATATTTTGCTCATCTGCTGTCACTTGCACAGGTGGATTACCCAAATGCGCAGACACACCCAACATACGACGAGTCAACGTCACCATACCTTCGATTTGACTAGCATCACCTGTTAACACCACACCATGATACAAACCATGAATCGCACCATTACGCTCTAGCTCTTGGCGAACTTGGCCTAAGATTTCTTCATAACGCGCAATCACGATTTCAGTCAGCTCAATACGGCTAATCGTTTGCGGACCATCAATCCCTTGGATCTGAATCATATGGTCCGGTTTAACCGACTTAATGTCGACACACCCATAGAGTAATTTAATTCGCTCAGCTTCTTCAGTGGTGGTTTGTAACACAGCAGCAATATCACGGGTGACATGCTCGCCACCACGCTGCAAAGTATGTGTCAACGCCAAACGGCCATCCAAATACACCGCAATGTTGGTGGTGCCTGCACCAATATCAACCAAACAGACGCCATACTCTTTTTCATCTTTGAGTAGGCTCGCTTCTGCCGTTGCCAAACAAGACACCACCAGTTTTTCTACCCCGATGTTCGCGCCTTTTAATGCTCGATCAAGGTTTTGCATGGTACTAATCGGTAACATCATCAACTGATAATGACCAATCATGCTGTGTGCAGACATCCGTATTGGGTTTTGTACCCACTCAGTGGAGTCATCCAGCTCAAAGCCCAGTGGAACAGCACTGACCAAATAATGATCCGAGGTCATGTGGCTGGCTTTGGCCAACTCTAATGCACGAACCACTTCACTTGTTGTAATTGTATGGTCAGTATTTTCAACTGGCGTTCGTCCAGATGCATAAAAGCTTTTTAACTCGGCACTTGGGATCGACACCCACGCGGAATGGACACGGCATTCAGCCATATCTTCTGCTTCTTGCACGGCATTTTTTATCGCTGTAATGACTTTATCAAGACTTACAATTTTTCCTTTATTCATGCCTCGGTTACGAGCAGTTGCCATTCCTATCACTTGGATATTGTCTGGCGCATGTACCTTACCAATCAAAACTGAAACTTTGTGCGTCCCAATGTCAATCGCAACAACTGAGGGAACCGCTTCATTCATTATTTACTACTACCATCACATGTTTGTTTAATTTATGGCTTTATGCCTCTGTTTTAAAGCCAAGTATTATGGCTTTGCTGCTGCTCCGCCTGCAATGCTTGTGTCATCAATCGTTACAACAAAATGACCATTTGCTATCTTTGGTGCGGCAGCATTCTTCCATTGGATGGCCAAGCCATTCCGATAACGCAAATCAATGGCAGATACTTTGGCCCAAACTGGCTTCAAATCACTTTGAGCCAAATAACTCAAACGTTGCAGCTTACTCATGGTTTGATCCTGATCTACGATAACACGTAAACCTGAATCGAACTGCATAAACCAAGTCATACGCTCCGTTAAATATAGTTCTTTTAAACGAAGGTTGACTGGCTGGAATAATTGATTAATTTCATTATAACGGCGCATCATCATTTTAGATTGACTGATTGGGCCGTGTAATAAAGGTAAATTCTGATTATTTTTCGGTGTCACTTCACTAAATACATCACCGCTGTCACTTAAGAGACGCCCTGTCCCCCAACGTGCAATTGCATGCCGTGGCATAACGCGAACGCGAATCGCATTCGGCCATGCGCGCGAAACCACCACACGATCGACCCAAGCCAGCTCTAAAGTTCGATCACGAATTTCTTCTAAATCGGAGGTGAAATAATTATGGGTAATGGCTGGTGAAACATGTCCCATCAGCTGATTCTTTTCCGCCTCAGAACGTACACCTACTACATCAAGTTCGGCCACACGTGCATCTGTCATGACTTGATATAAGCCATAAATACCAACCAACAGCACCGCCGCGGCAACGACCAACATCACCCAACCACCGAAGTTGCCAAGCTTTTCCTTACGCGTCGGTGGTTTATCGTGTATCGACGTAATCGCTGCGCGTTTACGGCGCATAGAAGCGGGTAATTGCGCCATTTAGTGAGTCGCACCTGTCAGTGTTTGCTCTAAAATTTGGACACAAAGCGCATCAAAGCTATAACCCACTGCATTTGCTGCTTTCGGCACCAAAGAGTGACTGGTCATCCCAGGTACTGTATTCACTTCTAGTAACCAGAAATTGCCTTGCTCATCTTGCATCGCATCAATACGACCCCAACCACTTGCACCCACCGCTTGGAATGCACGGAGGCAAAGCGCTTGCAACTTCTGCTCCTCTTCAGTGCTTAAGCCACACGGAATTCCGTATTCCACATCATTACGTTGATATTTCGCTTCATAATCATAAAAAGCCACATCCGCAGGCGGTTGTAGACGAATCACAGGTAGCGGTTGACCATTTAAAAATGAAATCGTGAACTCACGTCCCGTAATCCATTTTTCAGCCATCACCACAGCATCGTGTTGGGTCGCTTTGGCAATTGCCGCTGCCAAATCTTCTGCTTTTTCAACTTTACTCATGCCGACACTTGAACCTTCGTGTACTGGCTTGATAATCAGTGGAAGACCCAAATTCGCCACCACTTCAGTTAAATCTGACTCTTGGCTAATAATGCGATAGGGTGCTGTCGGTAAGTCTGAACCCTGCCAAACTTGCTTGGTTTTAACTTTATCCATGCCAATAGCAGAACCCTGTACGCCTGTTCCGGTATACGGGATATTGAGCCACTCCAAGACCCCTTGGATTTGACCGTCTTCTCCACCGCGACCATGTAACACAATAAACGCACGGTCATAACCGACCAATTCGGTCACACTACGCTCTTGCGGATCAAAAGCCTCTGCATTTACACCCGAACGAACCAATGCTTCAAGTACAGCTGCACCACTATCTAGAGAAACCTCACGCTCAGCAGACTTACCACCAAGCAACACCGCTACTTTGCCGAATTTTGAAGCATTTGACACGTTGATATCCTTAAACTTTATGACTGTTTTATTCATTGAGTAATCACAAAACGTGATTATTTTAAATATAAATGATTGCTTGCAAGCTCAACCGAGATAGCCCCCACATTACCTGCGCCTTGCGTCAATAACAAGTCATCCGCTTGTAACACTTTTTTCAACGCATGCTGCAAATTACCTTCGACTGGATCGATCAAAATCGGCTCTACATCGCCACGTAAACGAATACTACGCGCCAATGAACGACTGTCTGCACCCACAATCGGTTTTTCACCCGCAGGATAGACTTCAAGCAGCAACAACTGATCGACATGTGACAGTACATCCACAAAGTCATCGAAACAGTCACGGGTCCGGCTAAAACGGTGTGGCTGAAACATCATCACTAAACGGCGGTCTGGATGGCTTGCTCGTGCAGCTTTAATGGTCGCTTCAACTTCTTTTGGATGGTGACCATAGTCATCCACCAATTTCACATTACCGCCTTCGATGTCAAATTCACCTTGGACTTGGAAACGACGACCTACACCGCTGAAACTTTCCAACGCACGTGCAATCGCAGCATCAGACACACCTTCATCGGTTGCAATACCGATTGCTGCAAGCGCATTTAAAATATTATGTAAACCCGGCAAATTGATGGTTAAACGTAAAGGCTCACGATCTTTACGCAATACGGTAAAGTGCGACTGCATGCCTTCTTGTTCAATATCCACTGCACGAATGTCATTGTCTTCGTTAAAACCATACGTGATCAATGGACGACCAATACGCGGCATGATTTCACGAATGTTGGCATCATCGCCACACACCACAGCCAAGCCATAAAACGGTAGTTTTTGTAAGAACTGTACAAAGGTATCTTTTAGGACATCGAAACTACCACCATAGGTGTCCATGTGGTCGGCATCGATATTGGTCACGATGGTAGCCATTGGCTGCAAATGCAAGAATGACGCATCTGATTCATCTGCCTCTGCCACGATAAAACGACTCGCGCCCAGCGCAGCATTCACACCGGTGCGGTTCAGCAAACCACCAATCACATAAGTTGGATCGAGATTTTCTTCTGCCAACATGCACGTGACTAGGCTAGTGGTCGTCGTTTTACCATGTGTTCCCGCAACAGCAATCCCATGACGGTAGCGCATCAGCTCACCCAGCATTTCTGCACGGCGCACCACAGGTGTACGCGTTTCAATAGCCGCTTTAATTTCTGGGTTTTCTGCATCAATTGCAGTCGACACCACAATCACGTTTGCCCCTTGAATATTTTCAGCCGTATGCCCGATATAGACTTTGATGCCGTTTTCTTCAAGCTGAGCCGTGGTTTTTGATGCTTTGATATCTGAACCTGAGACTTTGTAGCCTTGGTTCTTGAGCACTTCAGCAATACCACACATACCCGCACCACCAATCCCAATAAAATGGATGTGCTTAATACGGCGCATTTCTGGCACTTTAATTAACTTTTTTGCTTGATCAGCAGGCGTAGATGGCGACATAAAATACTCGGTTTACAATGCTTGAATTAAACGAACCACATGTTGGGTTGCATCGGGTTGTGCTTGCTGACGTGCTTTCACTGCCATTTCAGACAATAACTGACGGTTCATCAAGGGTAATAATAATTCTTTTAAACTCTCGGGCGTCATGCTTGCTTGCGGGCAAATTTTGGCTGCACCAATATTGGCTAAGAACTTTGCATTAGCCGTTTGATGATCATCCACAGCACTTGGCAGTGGAACAAACACCGCAGCCACACCCGCAGTGGCAATTTCGGTCACGGTTAACGCCCCAGCACGGCAAATAATTAAATCGGCATCGCTATAGGCTTGGGCCATATCTTCAATAAAAGGGTGGACTTCAACCTGAAACTGTTCAGGGGCATTGGCATAACGCGCTTGGGTCGCATCTGCATGGTTTTGACCACACTGATGATAAACGCTTAACGGCACATTCAATTGCTTCAATGCTTCAGGAACACGCTCATTTAACGCTTGTGCACCCAACGAGCCACCCACAATTAAAACTCGAAGCATGGCCCCTGCTTTTTCACGTTCTTGATAACGCCAAGACGGATTTAAAATTTCCGTAATTTCTTTGCGGACGGGATTGCCCGTGGTCACAATTTTATCTTGTGCAGCAAAGGTGTTTGGAAAAGCCTGACACACTGTTTTGGCAATACGTGATAACTGCGTATTGGTAAATCCAGCAATCGCATTCTGCTCATGAATAATCACAGGAATACCCAGTGCGCGCGCAGCCAATCCACCAGGCCCAGCGACATAACCCCCAAAGCCCGCGACGGCATCGACTTTGAGCTGCTTCATGTAACGCATTGCACTTAAAGTGGCTTTTAAAATTTTAAAGGGTGCCAATACTTTGCGGACTAAGCCATTGCCGCGCACACCTTGAATATCAATTTGATAAATTGGGATATCGTGATTTTTAAGCAGGCGATTTTCCATACCTGTAGGCGTAGCAAGCCACGAGACTTGACAGCCTTGTTGCTGTAATTCCTTAGCCACAGCAAGTGCTGGAAAAACATGCCCGCCCGTTCCGGCAGCCATCATCATTACATGTTTCGGCTTTGTTGGTGTTGCTTCGGTCACAGTCTAATTCTTCAATTCTAAAAATATGGAAACAAAATTCAATTTTAAGCGATCAATTGTAATCACAAACGCATAGCCGCGAAAGATTATTTACTTTTTTTCAACAGGCATTTGATTGTTTTTTTCTACTGATTTTCAAGTTTAAACTAGATTTGTTATCAGATGTGCATTTTTACTCAAACTACAGCACACAATCAGGCTCAACAGTGCAATTGGAGATATTTAAAAATAAAACAATGAAGCTGATTTGAATCAAATATTTAACATCATTCTAAAGTGTAATTCACTTCATTTTAGCGGCTAGAAATACAATCTGAGTGCATACATTTGAACAGAATGAAAATTAGTGGTGTCTAGCAACATAATCCGCTTTATTTTCAACCAAATTTATACACTTTGCAGCAAAGTACAGCTCTATTCCAAAACCGACCACCTCCATGAAGTAAAAAAGGAACCATTTCAGGTTCCTGTTCTGTCGTTTTAGCTGGCTTTGCCTGCTTCCAAGACATCAAATAAATCATCGGCAATCGAGGTACCAAATTGCGCATCAATCTCACGAATACAGGTTGGACTGGTGACATTAATCTCGGTCACGTAATTGCCAATCACATCAAGTCCGACAAAAACCAAACCTTTTTCACGTAAGAAAGGTCCCACTTTTGCGGCAATGGCCTTGTCATTCTCAGTCAAAGGACGTGCTTGACCCAAACCACCTGCGGCCAAATTCCCACGCACTTCGCCGTTTTGTGGAATACGCGCCAAACAGTACGGAATAGGTTCACCATTGACCAGCAAGATACGTTTATCCCCTTCCACAATTTCAGGAATATAACGCTGCGCCATAATCGGACGTGTGCCCATTTCCGTCAACATTTCCAAAGTTGAGCCAATGTTTACACCATCTTGATATAAACGGAAAATTCCCATGCCACCCATCCCATCGAGAGGCTTCACAATCACATCACCATGTTCTTTGATAAATTCACGGATCAGGCTTTGTTGTGAAGTCACCAATGTAGGGACTTGGAGTTCTGGGAACTGCGTGGCAAACAGTTTTTCATTACAGTCACGTAAGGACTGTGGTTTATTGATAATCCACGCACCTTCACGTTCCGCTTGTTCCAAAATATAAGTGGTATAGACAAAGTTCATGTCGAACGGTGGATCTTTACGCATCAAAATCACATCGTAATCGGCCAAGGACTCTTTTTGCTGTTCGCCCAACTCAAAATAATGATCGTAGTCTTCAAACACTTTTAAGGGAGAAATCAGACCAAAGGCTTTGCCTTGATCGATATATAAATCGTGTTGTAATGCATAACCCAGTTCATGTCCGCGACGGTTTGCTGCCCATAACATGGCCATGGTGGAATCTTTTTTCAGATTCACCGTTTCAATCGGGTCCATCACTACCAGTACACGCATAATTCTCACGCTCATATTTTTTAAACTTGGCAAAAAGTATAACGAAGTTTTCAGGTTTGAGTGCAACAAGTTGTGTAATAATTAAAGATTAAAAAATCTATTTTATTCAAATAACTACAACACATTACATTAACAAATCAGATACTAACTGCTCGATACAACAAAGGAAGTATGCGCCTATTACCACACGGCAGCTCCTTTCCACACTTTCTCCATTAAGTCAAAAGGCGTTGAATATCCTTGGCAATTTTTTCAGGTTTAACAATCGGCGCATAGCGTTTCACCACCTGCCCTTTTTGGTTAATGAGAAATTTGGTGAAATTCCATTTGATGCTTTGACTACCTAAAATGCCTTTAGCTTCAGTGGTTAAATACTGATACAGCGGATGCGCTGTAGGACCATTCACGTCAACTTTGGCAAACATCGGGAAAGAGACCCCATAATTACGCTGACAAAAACTGCCGATCTCTTCATTACTCGCAGGGTCTTGCTGCGCAAATTGGTTGCAGGGAAAACCTAAAATCAGCAGACCTTGCTGTTGATAGTCCTGATATAACTGTTCCAAGCCTTCAAATTGCGGGGTTAAACCACATTGGCTGGCGGTATTCACCACCAATAAAACCTTGCCCTGATAATCGGCCAGATTTTTTTGCTCGC
The DNA here is from genome assembly GCF_001592855.1 of Acinetobacter sp. BMW17. Lineage (NCBI taxonomy): Bacteria > Pseudomonadati > Pseudomonadota > Gammaproteobacteria > Moraxellales > Moraxellaceae > Acinetobacter > Acinetobacter sp. BMW17. The sequence goes on along the minus strand of NZ_LSOD01000008.1, from coordinate 88,468 downwards.
CTTCCAACAGTTCGGCCTGAAAATCATAAATTGTGCTCATTACATCTCTTCCATTCATCAAAATGTCATTACTGAAAGTCGCTTCAAAAACTGAACCGACTTCATCCGCAAAATAATATCGCACACAATTAACTTGCGCACAATATTATTATGCGCAATATACTTTCATCCCTATTTCATTTATACTGCTTTACAGACATTAACACCCAAGGACATGCAATATGGCGGACACCCCACTTTTAGAAAACCGCGTGTGTTTTGCCATGTATTCCGCAACCAATGCCATGGTTCGTCAATACCGTCCACGCTTACAGGTTTACGATCTGACCTATCCGCAATTTATTGTTTTGTTGGCTTTATACGAGCAGGACAATGTGACGCTGACCGAGATTGGACAAAAAACTTTTTTTGACTCAGGCACCTTAACCCCGATTATTAAAAAACTAGAAGAAAAACAGTTTTTAAAGCGTGTTGCTGTCAAAGAAGATGAACGTATGAAAAAAGTCGTTCTGCTGGAAAAAGCACTCTTAGCCAAAGATAAAATTATGGCCATTCCATTTGAGCTGGCGTGTTCTTTAGGTCTAGATCCCGATGATTTGGTAGCCATCCATCAACTGTGTCAGCGTTTTTTAAACGGCTTAGAACAGCCTCAACACGTCAGTCGAGATACTTAAGTGCAACAAGCGATTGTCGGTTTTCATCTCGATGCAGAACATCATTGGGTGGCGGAGCTTGCCTGTGGCCACACACAACATGTCCGCCATACTCCACCGTGGCAAAACCGCCCTTGGGTACAAACTGAGCAAGGACGCCAAGAAAAAATAGGCGTTCTTTTAAGCTGTAAAAAATGCATGGAAAATGCACAAAAATAATTGTTTTACATTTTCTTCAAATTTTAATGCTTATTTATCAATTTTTTAGAAAAATTAAAAAGCCTGTACAGCTATACTTTTCAACCCAGTAAAACTATGTAGAAAAAATGAATATTACCGTAAGTCTTGTTCATTTTTGGTAAATGATTATACTTCTCATTTTTATTGGCAATTCACTCTCTTCGAGCCTTAAATCATGATGAAATTTTCACCACAGCCGCTTTGTGGTTCTAACCTATTCAAATATAGCCTTCTCAGCTTTATGATTTTAAATGCGCATGCAGCCTATGCGGATGAAGCGACACTACAAAATAATGAGAACCCCTCCTCTCAAGCGACGACAAACAAATCGAACACAACAGCAGTTCTGCCTACCTTGAAAATTGAGGCAATGAGTGAACTTGATCCAATCAAAAGCTATGTCGATTATGATCAGGCCAATGTCACACGAAATGGGTTAAAGAAAAAAGATATTCCTCAAACCATCGATACCATCGATGTACAGAAATATAAAATCTATGGCTCTAACGACCTCAGTGTGATGCTACAAGGCACACCGGGAGTATCCACCAGCTACGATACGCGTGGTGATGGCATCACCCTCCGTGGTTTCTCTGCCGACTCGGGTGATATTTACCGTGATGGTATTCGTGAAAGTGGCCAAGTACGTCGCAGCACATCCAACATTGAACGGATCGAAATTTTAAAAGGCCCTGCCTCGGTACTTTACGGTCGTAGTGCTGGCGGTGGTGTGATCAATATGGTGAGTAAATACGCCAACTTTGACTCGAAAAGTTCCGTCGGTACTTATGTAGGCTCATATGATAACTACGGTGCAACAGCAGATATTAACCAAGTGTTGAATGACAATTGGGCTGTCCGTTTAACAGGTGAATACGGTGAAGCGGATAGTTTCCGTTCAGGCATTGATAGTAAAATTGAAATGATCTCGCCAAGTTTCACTTATAAAAATGATGATGAAACCCTCACGTGGACCACACAATATACTTATGACAAATTAAATCGAACCCCTGACCGCGGGCCTTCTTATAGTAACTTACCTGCGGGTGTTTCAATCAAGACTGGCTTTGCTCAAGAAGGCGATTTTATTGAAGATGAATTACAAGTTATTCGTACTGATGTGAAATATCAATATGCGCCAAATTGGAATTTCCACTGGGCGCTCAGTTATCGCCAAGCTTATCAGAACTTTGACAACTTCTTTGGTGGCACCTATTGCAACAATAATCTCACTTTAGAAACAACGCCGAAAGCATGTACTTGGAATGGTTACGTACGTCAAAGCTATGCATGGCAAGAAACCATGAATAAAACCATTACCAATACTTTTGATATTTCTGGCTCATTCAAAACTGGAACTATAGAACATCAGCTCCTCGTCGGTGCAGATGTCAGCCGTGAAGACCGCTCACCAAAACTAGGAAATTACTCAAGTGGTACAGGTGTTCCTCGCTACTATGGTTTTATTAACCCCTACAATCCAGCAGACCAATATAATACGTTGCCAAGCTCGGAACGCCTCCCTGTAACCTCTGATAATCATCACGTAGGTGAGTCAATGGGATTCTTCGCTCAAGATTTAATTAGCCTCACACCTGAACTTAAAATGATGTTAGGTATGCGCTATGATCAGTACAATTTCAAATCGACCAATAATATCCAGAACCTTTCAAAACAATATGATGATACGACCTTCAGCCCTAATATTGGCTTTGTATGGCAGCCATCAGAACAACATAGTTTTTATACCTCATATAACAAGAGCTTCGCCCCTTATGGAGGTCGCGGCAATATTTCTGTTGATGTCAATACTGACCCTAAATACTATGACGCTGAACCGCAATACAATGAACAATATGAAATTGGGGTTAAGAGTGATTGGTTAGACCAACGCTTAAACACACAACTTTCAGTTTATGACATTCGTAAAAAGAATATTCGTTATCAACCTGATTCAAAAGAACAACCCTTCCTTTGGTCTATTGGTGGTGAACATCAATCAAAAGGCTTAGAGTTCAGCTTCATCGGACGTGTACTGGACAATGTATTTGTCCGTGGTGGTTATGGTTATACCGATACTGAAGTGAAAAAAGACAAAGAAAAGCCTGAAAATGTAGGAAATACCCTTTCTAATACCTCTAAAAATACAGGTAACCTGTTTGTGCGCTACTTGCCTACAGAAAAACTCTATGGTGAAGTTGGTGTAACTTATGTTGGCTCTTACTATCCAAACATCAATAACTTGACCAAAATGGATGGTTTCAATCGTGTCGATGCTGCCATTGGTTATAGTGCTGATCCATGGAACGTGACTTTAGCTGTCAGTAACTTGACCAATAAAGAATACTGGCGTTCAGACTCTATGCCAGGTACACCACGTAGCTTCCTCATGCGTTTGAACTACCAGTTCTAAACCTTTAATTAAAACGCCATCTCAAGCGGAACAGGTCACTGTTCCGTTTTTTATGCTTAGCAAGGAATGCATGCTTTAGTCTTTTCTGATAAAGCGCAAGAAACGGATTTTCAGGCCTCGCTGGATTTGTTAGTGTTTTCTTAAGTTAAATGATTTCCGCGAGTAATCATGACAGAACATAGCAATTACGCACGTGTGGCAAAGGCGATTGAATATATTGAACAAAACTTCAAACAGCAACCCAGTTTGGCTGAAATTGCTGAACACGTGCATTTAAGTCCTACACATTTTCAGCGTATCTTTAGCGAATGGGCAGGTATTAGCCCGAAGAAATTTCTGCAATATATTAGTGTGGAATATGCAAAGTCGGTTTTGAAAAATCACACAGAAAATAATATTTTTGCAGCAACCTTTGACACTGGCCTTTCCAGCACCAGTCGATTGCATGATTTATTTGTCCAAATCGAAGGGATGACGCCCGCAGAATATAAACAGGGCGGTGAAGCACTCCACATTCACTACAGCTTTGCCGAGACCATTTTTGGCTCCGTCATTATTGCCTCAACCCCTAAAGGGATTTGCCATATGGCCTTTACCGAAGCAAATCGGGATGCATTGGCCTATCTGAAAAAACAGTTTCCACGTGCGACATTTATTGAAGATCAGGATGAATTACAACGCAAAGCACTCACAATTTTTCAGCAAGATCAACACAGCCTATCAAAGATTAAACTGCATCTGAAAGGCACCGACTTTCAGCTCAAGGTGTGGCAAAGCCTGCTCAAAATTCCCATGGGGCAGCTCAGCAGTTATGCACATATTGCCCAAGAGATTGGGCAAGAGCGTGCCTCACGAGCGGTCGGAACAGCAATTGGTAACAATCCCGTTGCCTTTTTAATTCCATGCCATCGGGTCATTCAGTCTTCAGGGCAACATGGCGGCTATATGTGGGGGACGACACGTAAAACCGCGATGATTGGCTGGGAAGGTGCGCATAGCCAAACACCAACTGAAAAAGAAAGCGAATAAAAAAGGAAGCCGAAGCTTCCCTTTTTTGTTTCAATGCTTAGACGCCATACTTCACGCGGTAGGCTTCCATTTTTGCTAAAGCCTCTGTCTCACCTTTAGCCTCTAAATAATTCATCAAATCTTTCATGGTCACCAGTGCATGCACAGGAATTTCCAATTCTTTTTGGACTTCTTGAATCGCAGACAGTTCACCTTGACCTTTTTCTTGACGGTCTAATGCCACCAACACACCTGCAATCTGCGCACCTGCATTTTTCAAAATGGTGACCACTTCACGGATCGCTGTACCTGCAGTAATCACGTCATCAATAATCCAGACTTTTTTGCCTGCAACAGATGCACCAACCAAGACCCCACCTTCACCATGATCTTTGGCTTCTTTACGGTTAAAACCCCAAGGCACACTTACCCCATGATTTTGTGACAAAGCCACTGCTGTTGCAGCAACAAAAGGAATCCCTTTGTACGCAGGACCAAACACCACCTCAACATTGTTGCATTCTGTCAGTTTGGCTGCATAGCCAGACGCCAGTAATGACAAAGCTTCACCGTCATTAAGTAGACCTGCATTAAAAAAATAAGGACTCACACGACCCGATTTTAAAGTAAACTCACCAAATTTAAGCACGCCACGTGATAATGCGAGTTCGATAAAAGCTTGAGGGTTAAATGTCGCTTGCGTTGTCATGCGGTGCTCCGTATTTTCAAATTGAGGTAAGACTTGCGCATGATACCAAAGAGTAGCTATCCAAGTGATCAAAAAATTTTACGTGTGGTTTCAATTAACGTAAATGGTCTACGTTCTGCAGAAAAAAAAGGGATTTTTGATTGGATTGCCACATCAGATGCTGATGTGATTTGCATGCAAGAATCTCGCATCACCCACGAACAATGGACCGATAAATTTAAACCTGAAGGCTGGCATACTCACCTGTTCCCTGCTGAACGTCCAGGGTATGCTGGCACTGCTATTTATAGCCGTTTACCATTTGTTTCAGTTACTGATGGACTTGGTTTTGAATTAGCCGATTCTCAAGGCCGCTTTATTTCGGCTGAGTTTGACTTAGGCTTAGACCAAAACGTGCATATTTGTTCACTCTATTTACCATCGGGTTCTTCTGGTGAAGAAGCACAAGTACGTAAAGACCACTTCTTAGAAGAATACAAACAAATTTTGAAACAATGGCGCGATGAAAATAAATCCGTGATTGTCTGTGGTGACTACAACATCGTGCATAAACGCATCGACATTAAAAACTGGTCAGGCAATCAAAAAGCCTCAGGCTGCTTACCGCACGAACGCGCTTGGCTCGATCATATTTATGATGAACTTGGCTATGTCGATACTTTCCGTGAAGTACGTCCAGAAGCTGAGCTTTATTCGTGGTGGTCAAACCGTGGACAAGCCCGTGCGAAGAACGTGGGCTGGCGCATTGACTATCAAGCGTGCTCACCTGACTGGAAAGCCCGTACAGTCAATGCTTGGGTCTATAAAGAAACATGGTTTAGCGACCATGCACCTGTCATTATTGACTACAAAATCTAGATAAATGTAAATATTTAGCTCATATCCAGTGAACAACTGTTTACTGGATATGAGTTTTTAACCTACATTATCTGCCGTTTTTTGAGTCTTTTTCTGATCAATCAATCAATGCATTATGTTTCCACGGCAAAGGGACGATGTCAGGATGACAGCACAAGGACAGGACGCCGTAGGATGAAATTAAAACGAACTATGGAAATAGTTGGTTTTCAAGGATGTGACAATGGACGTTGTAATGAGACCCGCATGATCAGGATGATTAAATGCGGGTTTTCTCTTTTTTAGTCTCTGCCTTTTTTTAATGCTTCTTCTTTTTATATTCTATTTTTCTTTGATTTAATTCTAAAACGCTTTTATGACAAGACGATGACGCTATTGGCTTAAATCGCGACACTAGAGCTGCTCTGCTTTTTCCGTTACTCTAAACCCAGCTTAAAATTCAGAAGGGTTTTCCATGTTAAACGTGTATGGCATTAAAAATTGTAATTCAATGAAAAAAGCATTCGACCTACTGAATGAGTTAGGTTTAGCGTATGAGTTTCATGATTATAAAAAACAAGGCATTGATGCTACGACTGTCAAAACATGGCTCGATCAGATTGGGGCAGATGTGGTCCTGAATAAGAAAGGTACCACTTGGCGTAAGCTGACTGAAGCAGAACAAGACACTGCTTTAGCTTCAGAGCAAGGACTGATTGATGCTCTCACCACACATAACAGTCTCATCAAGCGCCCCGTGATTGCAACACCCGATGGTTTTATTGTGGGTTTCAATGAAGATGCAATTCGTGCCTTGAAGGCTTAACAAAAAATAAAAAGCCGAGCAATTGCTCGGCTTTTTTTGTTGGATGGGATTAGTTCGCGCGAATCCAAGTTTGGTTACGGCCTAATGCAGCCACACCAATGTAGCCACGAAGCTCTAGTTTTTTACCACCAGCAGCAATGTTGCCTTTTAATTTATAAGTTTTGCCCGTTTGCGGATCTAAAATTGATCCACCTTCATAGCTTGTACCGCCCGCGTTTTTCAGACCATGTACAATCGTTAAACCTTTCAACGATTTGTTTTTGTATGGGCCTTCACACTTGGTACATGCATTTTCTTCACCTGGTGTCAAAATACCTTGAATACTCGCAGTTAAAGTTCCATTTTTTTGCTCAGTGAATTTAACCAAGGCTTTCGCTTGTTTAGTTTTGTCATCAATCGTTTTCCAAACAGTGCCATTCAGCGGATCTGCTGCATGAGCTAGAGCGGTTAATCCTAGTACGCTTAACGCAAGTGCAATTTTTTTCATTTTTGTCATTTCCCTAGTCTAGTATAGACGACTATCATTATTAAAAAGTCACAACAATTTTTCAATTTTTCAATGTGACCAATTAGTGTAACCTTGTAAATTATGTTGGTAAATACACAAACTCAAGGTAAAACAAATAACAAAATGGAATAACTATGAAGATTGCCGATCCATGGAAACAAATCATTACAGAGCAGTTTTTAAAAACCACGATTCGAACCCCAAGTCGCTTTAGTCTCCCACCCAGTAGTCAGCGTTTTCTTCTTGAACAAATGTGTCGTGCCTTTCCGCTCAATAAGTCGATCCAGATTCGTCCTCTACGTCTTGCAGGCCTGCGTGCGGAAGAGTTAAAACCTGAAACTGAAGCCACTCAGCTCATTTTGCATATTCATGGTGGAGCTTTCTTTTTAGGTTCAATGAATACCCACCGTGCGTTTGTCTCAGACCTTGCAGCCAGTACACAAATGCAAGTCATTCACCTTGACTATCCTTTGTCACCCGAACACCCCTATCCTGAAGCCATTGATGCGCTTTTTGATGTTTATCTGCTGTTATTGGAGCAAGGTATACAGGCCAAAGATATTATTTTATCAGGGGATTCATGTGGTGCAAATTTAGCGCTAGCCTTGGCGCTGCGCATTCGTGATGAGCAACGTCCTCAAGTCAGTGGATTAATTCTACTTTCGCCATTTTTGGATTTAAGCTTAACCAGTGAATCTATTCGCTATAACAGCAAGCTCGATGCACTTTTATCCATCGAGGCCCTTGAAACAGGCATCGACTATTATGTTCCAGAACAAATCGACCCCGCCGACCCACTTGTTTCACCTTTATTTGATGATTTAGCAGACCTCCCGCCGACCCTTGTACAAGTCGGTTCGAAAGAAATTCTCTTGGACGATGCCCAGCGGTTTAGAGATAAAGCAACCAAGGCCGGCGTAGACGTAACATTTAAACTATACACAGGCATGTGGCATAACTTTCAAATGTTTAATGCATGGTTTCCAGAAGCTAAAATGGCATTGGATGATATCGCAACGTTTGCTCAAGCGCTCGACCAAGACTAGACACATCCTGCATAAAAAAAGGTCAGCTTAACGCTGACCAAATGAGGAATCATGGAACTACAGTTATTGTTTAAATCGCTTGCACCTGTGCTAAAGCTGCTGCAATGGCTTTATCTTTCAGCTCTGGCCCCATATTCACGCCTTCAGCACGAATGATTTCAACATCGGTCACACCGGTAAAATTAAAGACGGTTTTTAAGAAGCCTTCTTGGAAGTCAACAGGACTATTTTCACCATAGACACCACCGCGACTACTGGCAATATAGGCTTTCTTGTCACCAGCCAAACCGACCGGGCCATTTTCAGTATATTTGAAAGTACGACCTGCAACACTAATGCGGTCAATCCATGCTTTTAAAGTCGAAGTAATCCCGAAGTTATACATCGCTGCACCAATCACCACAACGTCCGCATCTAAGTACTGTTGAATAATACGTTCGCCCAGAGCCGATTGTTCTGCATTTTGACCCATTAAAATTTCTGCGTCTAAATGTGGAATCGGTTGCGTTGCCAAATCCAAATATTCAACCTCAACTTGCGCATGCTTTTCGCTGAGTTGCGAAACAATCGCTTGGCTCAACTGACGAGACACAGAAGCATCCGCCATAATACTTGAATCAATATGTAAAACTTTCATGGGATGTTCCAACATAATCTTTATTGAATAGTTGCATTTTAAAATAAGATTATCCTTAGAATAATAGGCCTATTCAAAACACTATGTTCTAAAAATAGAATGGTCTTTCCCTGCTGAGCTACATACTCAGTTCGTCACCTTTGATACCGTCTTTTTATAAGATTGTGATATGTTGAAAGCAATGTATAAGAAATCAATCACATTATTTAAAAAATAAAGCGGATATATCAAGGATGAAACGATTGAATGAGTTCATTGTTCTCAATATCTAAACAGCTAAGCAACAGCAAACTTTCTCATTATCTACTTGAAGAGGAAGTGATTATGAACTGGGATACCTTGAAAAAGTGTATTTTAATCCTTGTTCTCGGCTGTTGTGTCAATTTGATCTGGTTAGTTTGGGAGACTTTTGTACTGTTCAACTCAGAATATTGGCATGTCGTTAATGTTCAGCTTTTGCGCCATAAATTGGTTATTAATTCCATTTTTTTCATCACGTTATTGGGTTTGATTTACCCTTGCTATGCCCTACAAAAACAAGCTTGGGTAAAACGATTCCTCCCTTATATTGCGATTGGAATTTTAATCATCTCACTTTGCTATAACGGTTATATGATTGGGGTGTTTAGCCCTGTCACTATGGTGGTCTATATTTGTCTGATCGCTGTCGGTTTGGTGTTGTTTGAGCGAAAGATCGTGTATGCGATGCTAATTCCTGCGACAGGCTTCTTAACCGTCTCAGGCTGCCTCAGTTTTATTGATGTGATTCCTTATGCTCCAATTTTTCAGATTGATGGCCAACTCTTTCTCAATGGGTTTTGGCTCCTATCGATGCTGTATTTCGTTATTCCCATTCTAATCACTTGTCTAATTTTATTTGAAATTTTACTTAGCCAATGGCGACATCGTGAACGACTCATTCAACATTTAAGTCAGATCGACCCACTAACCAATACATTTAACCGTCGCCGTATTAGCCAAAGTTTGGAGTATTTGCATCAGCAAGATCCGCAGAATCCCCATGCGGTTATCCTCTTAGATCTCGATCATTTTAAAAGCATCAATGACCAATTTGGACATCATATCGGAGATAACGTGCTCATCGCTGTGAGCCAAGAATTAAATGACCAGATACAAGACCATGACCTAGTGGGGCGCTTTGGCGGAGAGGAGTTTATCCTTATTTTAAAACATGCTTCACTCCCTAAAGCCCATCAAATTGCGGAACGTTGTCGTTCAGCCATCGAGGCTTTAGTCATTAACAATGATGAAGGCCAATCTATCCATGTCACAGCTAGTTTTGGTATTGCACAATCTCACCATGGACTCAGACCTCAGCAAGTTTTGAGTCAAGCAGACAAAGCACTCTATGCCGCTAAAGCCAGTGGACGTAATCAAATCAAATGCTATTTAGAAATCAATCCCGGTGAGCTCAAATATAGCGCTGCATGTGGTGACACACAGCACATTTCACCTAACTAAACGGCTTCTGCCCGTGCCGCGTCGACCCATTGTATGACCGCAGGATGCTGCATAATGTGTTGCATATACTGCTGGCTACGTTCAGATACAGGCAGTGCATAACTCTTGAAACGCATCACTACAGGGGCATAGAAGGCATCGGCTATAGAAAAATCACCAAATAAAAAGGTATGCTCATCCGAACGCTGTGCCCAAATTTGTTCAATTCGTTCGACATCTGCTCTTAATTCAGCATGCTGCGCACACAAAGCTAGCCCCTCAGCTATGCTGTACTGCGCTTGAATATTCATGGGGCATAATTGGCGTAGTGCCATAAAACTACTGTGCATCTCACCACTGATACTCCGTGCTTCTGCTCTCAAATAGTCAAGCTTGGGCCACAGAGCTAAATCTGGATTTTGCTCGGCCAAATATTCACAGATAGCTAAAGAATCCCAAATTTTAAATTCACCCACATCCAATACGGGCACTTTAGCATTGGAATGAATGTGGGACAGTTGCTCTTTAAAACTGGGGTTTGTCGCATCAAAGCGAATGAGGATTTCTTCAAAATCCAGATCAAATGCAGTCAAGACCAACCACGCTCGCATCGACCAACTGGAGTAATTTTTATTGGCAATATATAAACGTTGCATACCCGCTCTCCCTCAGGTTTAAAAACGTTGTAATTGAGCTAAAAGTTCAGCCTCAGTAAATGCACCGGTTAAACGTAAACCACGAATTTCTTGTTGTGAGGCATCTAAGAATAAATAGGTCGGTGGTCCTAAAATATCCCACTGGTTTAAGAGCACTTGATGGGTTGCATCGTAGTGGCTCAAATCTAATTTGATCAAATAATACGGCGCAAGTGCTTGCTGTACCGTTGCCGATTTTAATATACGGCGTTCAATCGGCTGACAAGCAACACACCAATCAGCATAGACATCGATAATGATCTTTTGACCTTTTGGTGCTTGTGCCAAGAGCTGCTTAAACTCCGCTGCTGTCGCTGCCACATGCCAACGCGCAGATGCAGCCACTGGTGCTTCAAAGAAACGCTGACTCTGCTGATATTGGCTATAAGCAATATACGTCCCGCCAATGACTAGAGCCACGATGTACAGCATACGCAATTGGGTTTTATGCCACATCAAACGATACAACACATAAATAATAAAGCTCAAGCCTAGCAGCAGACTCAGTGCTTGCATCCATGTTTCAGAAAGCAAAGGACGCACAAAATACAGCGCTAAAGCCAACATGATGAAAGCAAAGAATACCCGAACCTGATTCATCCACAGACCAGCACGAGGTAATACCTTAGCACCCAGTACGCTTGCCAATAACAATGGTGTCCCCATACCAAAGCCTAAGGTGAACAGCAAAATGGCCCCTTGCCACTGGCTTTGTGTCTGCGAAATAAACAGTAAAGCGCCTGCCAAAGGTGCCGTCATACACGGTCCAACCAACAGCGCAGAGATCATGCCCATAATCGCAGCACTGATCAGACTTCCACCCTTTTGCATAGACTGGATATGATCGAGTTTATTCACCACGGCTTGCGGCAGTTTAAGTTCAAACAAACCAAATAGATTGAGCGCGAATAAAACAAAAAGAATGCTAAAAGCAATCAGGGTGGATGGCTGTTGTAACCAACGCTGGAAGTTCAAACCCGCAGATGAGGCCACCAAACCCAAAATGGCATAGACCATGGCCATACTGCACACAAAGACCAAGGCAATCATCCATGCTTTGAGGCCTTTGCTATCGCGAATAATTAATGAGGTTAAAATCGGCAACATCGGCAAAGAACACGGCGTAAACGCAAGTAATATCCCGAGGCCAAAGAACAGCAATAAACCATAAGCCAATGAGCTTTTGGCTAACTCTTCAGACCAAATTTGATCTTGCGCAGCCATCGCATCGGAAGCTGTTACGACGGGTTCAGCAGTGACCGTTGGACTGATCGGCTCAAATTGCGGATTCGACTGCGCGGCTAAATCTAACAGTCGTTTTGAGCCACCTGCTTGGTCTTGTAGACTGACCAAACCGTTGACATCGGTTTTAAACTCAATACTTTGCGGTGGATAGCAAATGCGATCTTTGGCACAGCCTTGCCAAGTCACCTTATAAGTTTGTGAAGCCTGTGTGTCTAAGTCAAATTGCACTTGTTGATAATAAACTTGGGTGTGTCCATAGTTTTCATCATACAGATCATGCGCAGGCGGTAGCTCAAGCTTAAGGGGCTGACCCGCCTGTTGCACTTCAAATTTGTGCTGATACAGATAATACTGTTCAGGAATATTCCAGTGCAGTTGAGCCTTATGCTCAGTCGTGGATTCCACTGTAAATGGAAAAGCATCTTCAGCTGAAAGAAGTGGAGTTTCCGCATGAACGTTTAGGATACTGGCCCAGATACACAGATTGATGATCAATACTGACAGCGCCAGATACCACGTTTTGCCGCTCATCCCCTGTTTCAGATGAAGATGCTTTTTCATAATATGTTCTTTTTTCTAATTAAAATAAGTATGAAACGCCAAGTCCTGAATAATAACTTTTATCTGAACCATTTAAGTCAACACCAACACTTGCGTCCAACTGCATCCGATTATTCACCGCATACATGACACCTGTACCGAGCGCATATTCATTGTCTTGACTTTCTGCTTTACGATAAACCAATTCAGAAAAACCACTGAGTTTATCGGTAAATTGGTACTCTAAAGTCGGAATTGCAGAAATGGCCCAATCACTATTTTGCACTTCATAACGCATGGTGATAGATGTCGACACGAGGTCGCTATAATCGTATGCCACCACAGATGACAGGCTATAAATATCATCTTCATTGGTGAAACCATCATTACCTGTGGCAATAATCGCTTCAGCCAGCACTGCCATACTCAAGCGTTCATCTTCCAAGGGAATCGCCGCTTTCACCCCGACACTGACATCACCCAAGCCGTCTGTTTCAGACTTATGGCCAGCCACTTTCACTTGTTGCCAAGAGGGTCCAGCCCAACCCAATTGCAATTCGATGTTTTCAGCTAAACCTGTGCGCAATAACATATCTGCATTTAAGCTGGTGGTTTTGACTTTTTCACCATCAGTCGTGGTCGATTCAGCATAGTGCGCATTGGCCAAGCCCTGCTCCCAAGCCAACTGCCCCACAGGCGTAATCCCTGTCCCTATGCCCGAACCCGGACGGTCAAAGGAAAAATCTGCAGCCATCGCATTCATACTGAACCCAGTGGCTACACATAAACCTAAATGTTTTAATTGCATCATGATGATCTCGCTGTTTAAGCTAATTCTTTTGTCATTTTTGCGCCATGCTGACGAAGCAACTCTAGGGTTTGCTTTTCTTCAGCCAATGCTTCAGCCCAATTAATTTCGTCAAACTCACAATCAAAGAATAAATCGCTAATGGAGGATAAAATGGTTAAACCATCTTCATCTTTGGTGTTTGGATCAACTTTTTCATCCAATAAACGTTTGACCGCGGGCGCACATGCAGCACTTGCAGCATCCCAAAGTGGGCCATAAATTTCTTCTGTATCCCACAAATGCAAGTTTGCTTTGCCATGAATCAGTTGTTCTAAAATGTCTAAATGTACCGCTAGAGTCTGTTGTTTTTCTTGTTCTGACAGCGGTGCGCCTGCTTCATACGCTTCGCAAATCGCTTCCCACCATTTGAATAAGCCATCTGACCAGACAGAAATCACAGGTCCTTTTTCAGGATCGATAAAATTGAGACTTAACCCATCGGTCAATAGACGTTGAACTTGTTGAAGATCTAATTCTTCAAGTGCTTGCACGAAAGCTTGTTGTTGCGCGGTTAACATGGAGATGACGCTCTTCAATTCAGTTTATTCTATTATGCCGAATAAACGGGACATTTGTTATCCGTAATGTTGGATAAAAGTGAGTGCCCAGCATTAAAAAAGCCCCTGATTGAGGGGCTTTTTTTAAATTCGGTGAGGTTTAATCTTCCTCATCATCAACTAGGCCATCATCCTGATCTGCATATACAGGTTGGCCAGCACGTGGTTTATCATTTTTTTCAAAGGTATGTTCTAAACTACGTTTAAGGCGATCGATCGCGCCATGAATCGCAGTATCGACATTATGACCTTTATGATTTACAACCACGGGTTTTAAACCTGCTGGACGCGCTTCAATCATACATTGAATGTCGTCATCTCCGCCTTTATGGCTATTGGCATCACTTAGATGCACTGAAAAGTGGGTAATGCGCTCACTGTGACGTTGAAATTCTTGATTCAGCTCTTCGCGTATATAACTAATTAAACGGTCACTATTTTGAATGTTTTTATCTGTACGGATTTCTATGTTCATAAAATAACATCCTCTCTCTCTTTCTTTATTCGACTCTTTTGTTGTACGAAGATTTTTATCTCTTGGTACACTTGTAACTTACTGTTTTAACAGTATTCGACCATCTTCAATTGCTTTGGAATATAACCTCCATCGATTGAATGATGAACACTTTTGAGTCTGCAGATCTGTGTCCTTCTCCTTTGAATATCGGGCCTAACTGAAAATTATGCAAGTGATATTTTTAAAAAAATATGAAAAGGATACTTATTGTGACAAGCCCTTACTTGCATGGCTAAAAACAGATGGATTTGATTCCATCTTCTAACTATTCACGTGACTTCATTGGCTAGAATGAACAAAAAAATCTAATGATTATGACAATTTCAATTGCGGCAGGAATGACTCCAAACATCGATCACTCATTCTTTGCAAAGATCCTCAAGTAAGTACAAACCCTGTTGCATTCTAGGATTCTCTCGAGCAGTATCATGTCGATATTGCTAAATTTATTATTCAATCACCTAACATTTTTTCCAAGAAGGTCCATATCAAATTAAGTGTCATGTCTGAAAGGCAATATTAAACCATTTGGTAAAAAAAGTATAAAAAATGGCTCATTTTGATATCTATTTTCCATGACGTTCGTCAAATTTGGCTTTATTTTTGCTTAATAATCGGTATCCTGTATCCGATTTTTTGGGGAAATATTCATGAAACTGACTCAAATTGCTGCTTTCGTAGCATTATCTTCTGCTGCGGCAATCTCTCAAGCTGCGCCGATTTGGCAAGACTTTAGCATCACTGGTTTATATGGTGAAAACTATGCTCATCCTGCAAATATGGGTGACAACAACCAGCAAACGACTGCAACTGTAGAATATACTGCTAAGTTAAAATATGGTGATTTTTTTGGCTTTGCTGACCGTGCTCACAATGACTTTGAAAACAGCACATATTTCGAGCTTTCTCCTCGTTTAAGCTTAAGTGCAGTGACAGGGACTAAATTAGAAGCTGGTCCGATCAAAGATATTTTAATTGCAGGAACATGGGAAGCGAACAGCTCTAACTACCCAGGTGCAGACTTCAATAACTACCTCTATGGTATTGGTTTTGATCTTGCTATTCCTTATTTCCAATATGCTCAGCTTAACTTCTACAAAGCAGACAATGAAAAAGGGATGACTGATGACTACCAAATGACTGCTGCCTACGGTATCCCAGTTAAACTTGGTTCAGAAGATTTTCTTATTGACGGCTTCCTTGACTGGTCAACAGGTGAAAATGCAACTCATGCAAGTGAGTTAAACTGGACAACTCAATGGAAATGGAATGTAGGTAAACACATTTCTCCAGATACACGTCTTTATGTGGGTGTTGAGCACTCAGTTTGGAACAACAAATACGCCATCAAAGGTTTAGACCAAAATGACGTAAGTGCATTAATCAAATACCACTTCTAATTCACTTTTGTGAATATCCAAAAGCAAGACTTCTGTCTTGCTTTTTTTTATGTAAAAGCAGCATCATAAAGCCCCAAAGCATACGACCACTTTCATGTCTTTTATCATTCACCCAGCCACTGAACACGATCTTCCTGCAATCCAAGACATTTATAATGCTGAAGTGCTACATGGGATGGCGACGTGGAATGAACATGCCTATGATTTAGCGCATTTCCAAAAACAATTACTACACTTTCAACAAAACCAATTTCCATTTTGCGTGGTGGAAGACCAAGAAACGCAGGCCATTGCAGGCTTTGCAGACTATGCCACCTTCCGTAATTTTTCAGGCTATCGTTATACCGTTGAGCACTCAATTTATATTTCACCCAACTATGCACGTCAGGGCTTAGGTCAACAGCTTTTAGCGTATTTGATTGAACAAGCAAAAATGCAGCACATGCATGTCATGGTTGCAGGGATTGACCACGCCAATCTGGCTTCAATTGCTTTGCATGAAAAGTTTGGCTTTGTACAAACTGGCTATATGCCCCAAGTCGGACAAAAGTTTGGGCAATGGCGTGATCTGGTGTTGATGCAACTGCTGTTAAATCAGTGAGGTCGGGACTACCTTGTCACTGGTTACGCTAATTACGGCATATGTATGCTTGGCCGCATGTTCATAAAAGTTTCTGAGCTGAGCAAAGACTAAACTCAACTCGGCAAATTGCAATTCAATCGATTCGGTCTGGATGCCATGTTCCTGTTCTAAGCGTTTCAAACAATTGGTTTGCATATGCTTTTTAAAGTCTTCGATATCCAGTTTTTCTAAAGCTTCTTGGACTTCAACCACACGCACCGCGGTGTTATAACGTACCTCTGTAAGTTGTTTTTGGCGCTCTGCCAAGTGATGCTCGGCTTGCAAACTCAAAGCCAGTAAAGAAGTGCCAGACTTAAAACTGCCTTGCAATAAGGTCTGTAAGATTTTCCAGTTTTTACCTAAAAGCAGATGTGACTCGATGTGCTCCGAATTCAGCACATCGTCGACAGAAATAGATTCTAAAATCAACGTTTCCAAAGCATTGGGCGGAATACTTAATAATAATGTGTCCATATGGCTGCTCTTATTGTTGTTGCTTTGCATTAGCTTAGCGCGTCTAAAAGCACACTGCTCAAACAATTTGTATGAGTAATTTTTCAGTTTCCATCATTCCTCTATCTTAAATAATTGCGAGCTCCTAAAGATTGTCCCTTTACTTCGAATAGCTCCCTATGTTTTATTCAAAGCATAACGAAAATGGAATCAAATCATGCCTAAGTATCCATTCTTGATTGGACTTTTAACTGTAAGCACACTCGCTTCAGCAGACGACACCTTTGAACAAGAACTTCGCCAAGGTTGTGCCAAAATCAAAAGCTCTGCCAGCACTGGTAAGAAATTTTATGATCAAAAACAATATCAAAAAGCGTTAGAGCAATTTCAGTATCAGGCGACGTGGTCTTCTTTTTGTTTAATGAATCAACCTGAAAGTGGTGTATCCCTCACTGAACGTGATGTCGAAATTGCCAACAACAATGTCGGTTTAAGTTATAGCAAGTTGGGAAAACCGCTTTGGGCTAGAGCATGGTTTTTGCGTAATGCTGAGTCGAAATCCAGTCAATTTAATTTAAAGCAACTGCCACTCCCTAAACAGTCAGCAACACTGGCAGGTAAATATGTGCAGTATGCAGGCTTTGGGCAGTGGAATCAGATTGAGGTAAAACCGCTTAAGAATGTATATCAAATTGAATTTAATGGTCTTTATATGGGACTACGCAGTCTCATCTATGGACCCAATATTGGCGAATTTGAAACCACCATGCCGCTAAATCGAACTCAAGCGCAATATCAGGTCGATGACTGTAAAATAAATTTAAAGTTCGCCTTCGATCCCAAAATGGGACACACCATCCGTGTCAGTGAAACCAATACCATGAGCTGTGGTTTTGGGCACAATGTTTCGGCAGACGGTTTATTTCTAAAAGTAGACTAAGATCGCGATACAATATTCAATATTTTCATCATTCTCCCCCTCTCCCTTTGGAAGAGGGGGAGAATAAAAAAGCTTAAATCGCTACCAATTCTCGAATACCTTTTGCAGGCATTTCACAGCCTGCACCTTGCGCAATCACTTGTCCACGGGCCATGACGGTATATGCATCGGCCAGCTCCTCGGCAAAATCATAAAACTGCTCGACCAAAACCACCGCCATGTCGCCGCCATCCGCCAGTTTACGAATCACTCGGCCAATGTCTTTGATAATAGAAGGTTGAATGCCTTCTGTAGGCTCATCCAAAATCAATACCCGAGGCTCTGATGCTAAAGCACGCGCAATCGCCAGTTGCTGCTGCTGCCCACCCGATAAATCCCCACCTCGGCGGTGCTTCATTTCATCTAAAATTGGGAAAATTTCATACAAATGCTCAGGCACTCTTCGAGTTTTCGCTCCCTTAAACTTGGCCATGCCAATCAGGATATTTTCTTCGACAGTTAAGGTTGAAAAAATATCACGCCCTTGCGGCACATAAGCCAAACCTGCACGCACACGTTGCTCGGGACTCATTTTCGATATGTCCTGACCATCGAGTAGAATCTGTCCGGACTTGATCGGTAAAATCCCCATTAAACATTTCAGTAAGGTGGTTTTCCCAACGCCATTCCGCCCCAGCACCACGGAGCACTCTCCCACAGGGGCTTGAAAGGAGACATCTCTTAAAATATGGCTGCCACCGTAAAACTGATTGACGTCTTTGACTTCTAACATGGTCGGCTCCTTAACGTCCTAAATATTTCTCAATCACATCCTCATTGGCCTGTACCTCAGCCAATGTACCTTCGGCTAAGATCGCCCCTTGAGCCAGTACCGTCACTTTTTTACTGATGGTGTCGATAAAGCTCATGTCATGTTCAACCACCACCAAAGTGTGATTTTTCTTTAACTCTAAACATAGCTCAGCTGTTCGTTCCGTTTCGGCATCGGTCATACCGGCCACGGGTTCATCGAGTAGGATCAGCTTAGGACGTTGCATAAGCAGCATGCCGATTTCCAACCATTGTTTTTGTCCATGTGACAACAGTCCCGCAGGTTTATGTACCCACTCTTCTAGGCGAATTTGCGCCAATGACTCATCCAAAGCCAGCTGTGCGTCTGGATCTAGTTTGCTGAAGAAGCTTTTCTTCACCCGCTTATCTTTGGGTGCAGCGAGTAGCAAGTTTTCCATCACGCTAAAGTTTTCAAATACCGTTGGTTTTTGAAATTTACGCCCAATGCCTGCTTCCGCAATTTGCTCGGTACTCATCTTGGCCAAATCATAGTTTTGCCCAAAAAAAGCGGAGCCTTCTGTCGGTCGGGTTTTTCCCGTAATCACATCCATTAGTGTGGTTTTACCTGCCCCATTGGGCCCAATGATGCAGCGTAGCTCCCCTTCTTGGATGTATAGTGATAAATCATTTAAGGCACGAAAAGCATCAAACCAAACACTAACTTTTTCCAAGTACAGTGCAATCCCATGACTGAAGTCGGCGCCTTGTTCTTTGGGACGTCCATAGCCGTCTGAAGCATGGCCACCATGAGGTTGTATTAGCTCACTCATTCGCTACGCTCCTTTTTAAAACGGTCAAACAGACCAGTGACACCTTTGGGTAAGAAAATGGTGACCACAATAAATAAAGCACCCAAGATCAATAACCATGCTTCTGGATAAGCCACGGTGAAATAGGTTTTTACGCCATTAATTAACCCTGCACCCAAAATTGGGCCAATCAAAGTCCCACGCCCACCCGCAGCCACCCATACCGCCATTTCAATCGAATTAACGGGGTTCATTTCACTCGGGTTAATAATGCCAGCCTGAGGCACATACAAAGCTCCTGCAATACCTGCAATCACTGCAGACAGCACCCATGCAGAAAGCTTGTACCACAGCGTGCGGTAGCCCAAGTACTGCAAGCGGTTTTCACTGTCCCGAATCGCCCCCAACACACGACCGTAGGGTTTATTCATGAGATGACGCAGACCCACGAAGCACAGCATCAACACCAAAGCCGTTAAGGAACATAAGGTGGCACGCATGGGAGCAGACGTGATGTCCATGCCTAAAATGCTCTTAAAGCCTGTAAACCCATTGTTTCCGCCAAAGCCTGTTTCATTGCGGAAAAACAACAGTGCCGCAGCAAATGTCATCGCCTGCGTAATAATCGAAAAATACACGCCTTTAATTTTGGAGCGAAAGGCAAAGAAACCAAAGATGAAGGCCACCACACCGGGAACCAACACCACCAAGGCCAAAGCCCATAAGAAATGATTGCTGCCCACCCAATACCACGGTAGTTCAGTCCAGCTTAAAAACCGCATAAAGTCAGGCAGGCTATCACCTGCAGTCTGGCGCATCAGATACATACCAAACGCGTAGCCACCGAGTGCAAAGTACAAGCCATGGCCTAGGCTTAAAATGCCTGCATAACCCCAAACCAAGTCTAGCGCCAAAGCCACCAGAGCCAAACACATGATTTTGCCAATCAAGGTGACCCAATACGCAGAGAGATGAAAGGCTGAATCTACTGGTAACAAATGTAACCAAGGCAGGATCAACATCACCGCAAAGCAGACCGCAATAGCGAGCGCACTATAAGGTTTATCGGAAAATAAAGAATTGATTTTCATGTGCTTACTCCACAAAACGGCCTTTGATGGCAAACAAACCTTGTGGACGTTTTTGAATAAACAAAATCACAAGAACCAGTAGAATAATTTTTGCAAGAACAGCCCCCATCCCAATTTCAAGGACCGTACCGCTGATCCCTAAACCAAGCGCCGCCAGCACAGCTCCCCAAACTTGCCCGACACCACCTACCACAACAACCAAGAAAGCATCGATAATATAGTTCTGACCCAAATCAGGCCCAACATTGCCCACTTGTGCTAAGGCACAGCCCGCTAGACCAGCCAGCCCAGAACCCAGCCCAAAGGCCAACATATCGATACGGCTAGAGCGGATACCGACAGCACGTGCCATTTGACGGTTTTGTGTCACTGCACGAACAAACAGACCAAAGCGAGTTTTATTAAGCAGGTAAACCAACAGCAGTAGCACCGCAACCGTAAACACAATAATGGCAATCCGGTTATACGGCAGCATTAAACTTGGACTCAGCGCAATACCGCCCGATAACCAAGAAATATTCGAGACTTCAACATTTTGTGCGCCAAAAATCATCCGCACCAATTGCATCAAAATCAGACTGACGCCAAAAGTGGCCAACAACGTTTCCAGCTGACGACCATATAGTGGTCGAATTACCGTCCGTTCAATCAACATGCCAATCAGCGCGCTCACCAAAAAGGCCGCAGGAATGGCAGCAATCAAATACCAATCGACATAGCTACCCAAGTAGGTCTTAAACAGGCTTTGCACCACATAGGTGGTATAAGCCCCAATCATAATCAACTCACCATGCGCCATATTAATCACACCAAGCAGACCATAAGTGATGGCCAACCCGAGTGCTGCTAGCAGTAAAATGCTGGCTGTACTGAAACCAGAAAACACATGCCCTGCCCATTCACTGGCCTGAATCCGTGTTTTAATCTGACTTTTGGCATCCACCAAAACAGCTTTGAGTTCGGGGTTCAAATTTGATTGAGTTAAAGCCTGCTCAACCAGTGCCAACACCTCGGGACTGTTGGAATCGGTAAGGACTTTAGCAGCCTGAATTTGGACTAAAACATCTGGACTTTCAAAGTCGAGGCGCGCTTTAAGCTGTGCCAAGCGCTGTTTAACTTTATTATTTTGTTCATGCAGATAGAGCTGATTAATCTGCGCAACATTCAGTTCAGACAGATTATTTTCTAAAATATCAATGGCTGCTAAACGTTGGGCAGATTCTTCAGATTTTAATTTGGCCTGTGCCTGCCCAAAATTTAAAGCCTTACGTAAGGTGTTGACCAAAGTTACCTGAGACAAATCCCCTGGCCAAGTTTCAATCACTTGCTCATCGGGATAACGCAATAATTTTTCATTATTTTTTAAGATATACGTCGTGCCTGCACTATCCCGATACAGCTCATCACTGTCGATCAGTGCCACCAATCGATCAAATTCTTCAATCGTCCCCGGCCATTGGTTGAGCATGGCACGGCGCTCAGCAAACTCAGCTTTGACAAAACGTTGAATCGTATCATTCGATGCTGATACGCTTTGGGCCTGAGCAGAAAGTTGCGCCTCTTCAGCCCAAACACTGCTGCTCACAAGCTGTGCAATTGCGCACATCAGTGCAGCACAAAAAAATTTAAGATTCATAATATGACTTCCTTAAGCTTGCTTAAAACATCCCGCATCGGGATGTGCTTACTGAAAAGCCCACAGCGATCGCAGCAGGCTCAACGCTTAAGAAAATTATTTAGGAATGTACGGACTCCAAGGTTCCGCCTTAATCACATTTGGTGTTTTATAGACCACGTCAAACTGACCATCACCACGAATTTCACCAATCATCACAGGTTTTTGTAGATGATGATTTTCAGCATCCATTTTTAAGGTATAGCCTGAAGGTGCTTTGAACTCTTGGCCTGCCATCGCAACGCGAACTTTATCAACATCGGTACTGCCTGCTTTTTCAACCGCTTGTTTCCACATATTAATGCCCACATAGGTGGCTTCCATCGGATCATTGGTCACGATTTTGTCAGCATTCGGCAACTTATACTGCACCGCATACTGCTTCATTTTATTGACAAATTCGGTGTTGGTCGGGTTTTTCACCGACATGAAATAGTTCCAAGCAGCCAAATGTCCAACCAATGGTTTGGTATCAATACCACGGAGTTCTTCTTCACCCACAGAGAAAGCCATGACTGGAATATCCGAAGCTTTAATGCCTTGGTTACCCAGCTCACGATAGAACGGCACATTAGAATCGCCATTGATGGTTGAAATGACCGCGGTTTTCTTACCCGCAGCAAATTTCTTCACATTACCAACTATGGTTTGATAGTTACTATGACCGAAGGGGGTGTACTCTTCCATGATGTCCGCATCGGCCACACCTTTGGACTTCAAGAACGCACGTAAAATTTTATTGGTGGTACGTGGGTAGACATAATCCGTACCGAGTAGAACAAAGCGCTCTGCTTTACCGCCCTCTTCGCTCATCAAATATTCCACCGCAGGAATCGCTTGTTGGTTCGGTGCGGCGCCTGTATAGAAAATATTTTTCGACTGCTCCTGCCCCTCATACTGCACGGGATAGAACAATAAACCATTCAACTCTTCTACCACAGGTAACACTGACTTACGCGATACCGATGTCCATGAACCAAAAATCACCGCGACTTTATCTTGGGTAATGAGTTGACGTGCCTTTTCAGCAAATAAAGGCCAATCAGATGCCGGATCGACCACTACAGGTTCTAACTTTTTACCCAGTACCCCACCATTGGCATTAATTTCATTGATGGTCATCAATGCCGTGTCTTTGAGAGAGGTTTCAGAAATTGCCATGGTGCCTGATAGCGAGTGCAAAATTCCGACTTTGATGGTGTCACCGCTACTCATTGCCGCTGTTGGCTCAGACGTTGCTGTTTCCGCTTTCTCCGCAGGTTTTGAACAACCTGTCAAAGCAATAGTCCCCATCATTGCAGTTGCAAGGAATGTTTTCGTGAGTAATTTTTGTTGGAACATCTTGATTTTCTCCAAACTTGAAACTTAGGGTGCATTTTGCAATGCATGATTGTTATTCGCGCTATGAGTGCCAATTCAATTTCTATGCCAAGCAGGGTTTTATGATGTGAAAATCATTGTAAAAATTTTAATTATTTTAATATTTATCAATTATTTATTAATTATTAAATGCACTGCATTTTAGGTGGATTTTCGCCCAAATGGCTACTTTTCTGCATACAAACTTGTATACATCATGTGTTCCAAATCAATTCATTTCGCCTAATTCAGTCGATTGATCTGAAAAATTGTGCACAGATTAGGCGCAATTTTATTGCTCATCTGCGCAGCAAAAAAGCCCGCAATGTGCGGGCTTTTTATTTTGTCCTTAGCGGTACTTAAACCACCAATTCGGCCAAGTTACCTTTCTGCTCTAACCATTCTTTACGGTCACTCGAACGTTTTTTGGCCAGTAATTTGTCCAATAAACCTGCAGTAAAATGACTATCATCCAAATCTAATTGCACCAAACGGCGTGTGTTTGGATCCAGTGTTGTTTCACGCAGTTGACTGGCATTCATTTCACCTAAACCTTTAAATCGAGTAATTTGCGGGTTCTTGGTTTTGCATTTTTTCAACATGCTTTCGAGCTCGTCATCGTCCAAGGCATAGTGCACATCTTTTGCATCATCAATTCGATACAGCGGTGGCATCGCCACATACAGATGTCCCTCTTCAACCAAGATCGGAAAATGTTTCACAAACAAAGCACACAGCAACGTCGCAATGTGTAGACCATCCGAGTCAGCATCGGCCAAAATACAGATCTTGCCATAACGTAATTCTGATAAATCATCCGACCCCGGATCGACCCCTATCGCAATGGCAATGTTATGCACTTCTTGCGAAGCCAAGACTTCATCAGAAGAGACTTCCCACGTATTTAAGATTTTTCCACGAATAGGCATGATCGCTTGGAAGTTTTTATCACGCGCCTGCTTGGCTGAACCACCCGCAGAATCACCTTCCACAATGAACAGTTCAGACTCTTCTAGGGTATGTCCAACGCAGTCTGAAAGTTTTCCAGGTAAAGTCGGCCCTGCCACAATTTTCTTACGTTCGACCTTTTTCGCAGCTTTCAGACGACGACCTGCTTTTGAGATCGCCATTTCCGCCAACTGCATGGCAATATCGGAGTTTTGGTTCAACCACAGTGCAAAAGCATCTTTGGCAATGTTTTGAACAATGCCCGATGCTTCACGGCTGGATAAACGCTCTTTGGTTTGGCCTGAAAACTGTGGCTCTTGGAACTTCAACGATAAAATATAGTTCACACCATCCCAGACATCTTCAGCCGACAGCTTCATATTGCGTGGCAGCAAGTTACGCAGTTCACAAAACTCACGCATCGCATCGGTCACACCTGAGCGTAGACCATTCACATGGGTTCCGCCCTGCGCCGTTGGAATCAAGTTCACATAACTTTCTTGAACCAACTCGCCGCCATCGACATTCCAACAAATGGCAAATTCCGCACTGGCACGCTCAGCATCTCCTGTTGCCACAAAGGCTGGATGAGGCAGAATCTCACGATCCTCAATTTCATCCATCAAATAATCGACGAGGCCATTTTCAAACTGCCAAACGATTTTTTCGTCATTGATTTGGTCGACGTAATTGATTTGCAAACCTGCCGCCAAAACGGCTTTGGCTTTTAAGTTGTGCTTCAGCGCTTTCAGAGCAAATTTCGGTGAATCAAAATATTTGGCTTCAGGCCAAAAGTGAACGGTGGTCCCTGTCGCACGCTTCGGAGCTTTGCCTTCTAATACCGCCAAAGGCGCAGTCGGCTCACCCTGCTCAAAGGCCATTTGGTAAAGGTTGCCTTGACGCTGAACTTCTACTTCGACTCGGCTAGATAAGGCATTCACCACGGAAATGCCTACACCATGCAAACCACCTGAAAACTGGTAGTTGTCGGTACTGAATTTACCACCTGCATGCAGCTTGGTGAGAATGATCTCGATCCCGCTCTGGCCATATTCAGGGTGAATATCGACAGGCATACCGCGACCATTGTCTTCTACTGAGAGTGAACCATCTTTATAAACAGTGACGGTAATTTTGTTGGCATGACCGGCCAGTGCCTCATCGACTGCATTATCAATAACCTCTTGCGCCAAATGGTTTGGGCGTGTGGTATCGGTATACATGCCGGGACGACGACGTACCGGATCTAAACCAGATAATACTTCAAGCGATTGAGCCGTATATTGAGACACGTTGTACTGTTTCCTTATTTTAAGCAGTCCGATAAAAACTGTAATGCCATCGGTATTTTGTCTGCGAAATCTTCCATCGCATGATTGCCTTGCGTTTCCGAGATCACAAGCGCTGCGCCATTATAATAGCGCTGTGCTTCACGATAATCCAAAACTTCATCGCCTTGTTGCAATAACACTAAAATTTTGTCTGCATCTTGCACAAATGGCAGCTCAATCTGCTCTAAATAGTCCAATTGCGCATCATCGAGCGTCCAATGTTCATTGACTCTATAGGGCAGTTGCGTCGCACCAAATAGATCTCGGAACAAATGCCATGGTTGCATAGCTGGATTGATCAGCACAGCCGGCACTGCCAACTTCGCGACCAGTTGTGTCGCATAAAAACCACCTAAACTGCTGCCCACCAGTACCACCTGATCCAGCTCCTGAATCAAGGCGGCCAATTTTTCTAGGGCCAAATGTGGCGGCATGTTCAAGTCTGGCAAATGCACGTACCACTGTGGACGAGATTCGCAATAGCGTTTCAGCAATTGACCTTTAATCGATAAAGAACTGCTTTGAAAGCCATGTAAATAAATAATATTCATGCTGTACATTTACTCTTCTACATCATTTTTATTGAACTCAAAAGAGATGGCTTCAGCCGACTGTATTATTTTGTATGGATATAAAAATTGTCAGACAAAAAAATAAGGTCATCTGTGTATTCATCGCTATTGTAAAAGTTGTTCGAGATGAATTAGATAAGCTAGAGTGCTAAGAATTTATACCGTGATCGTTGAAAAAAATAAAGTCCCTTTGGACACAGAAACACAAGGGTAGAAAAAATGCCAAGTTTAACGCCTCTGCACGAGACCTATTGTAAATGGGATCGTACTCCTCCCAGCCAAGCCGACCTGCTTGAAGGGATTGCTCAGTTGGTGACAACCCGCTTAGGCGATGTCGTCCACGATTTAATTCAGGCCATTCAGCGTGAAATTTTAATCAGTTTATTTGGGATGAATGAAACCAGTTCCAAGAAGTTTTTGTCGACACGGTCGATTGAAAAAATTTACCAGTTTTCCTTCAATACCTTGCAAAACTACGGTAGCTATTTATTGGCGCCAAGTTTGCGTCATATCATTGAAAAATTTCCAAATTTGCATCGCAAACCCTTAACTCCAACCATGCATTATTTAGTCGGTGCAATCAATGGTGTTTTGGGCGACTATTTACTGAAATATCATAACCCTGTGGCGCTACCGATGGTGTTTTATGATCATTACGGTGCTATCCAGCAAGGCGAGTTGTCTGGTCGCGTGGTGATTATGGTCCATGGTCTATGCATGAACCATTTGTACTGGAGCACGGCGCGTTATGGCGGTATAGGGGAAAAGCTGCTGGCACAACGTGCGCAAAATACCATGCTATATCTCAACTACAACACGGGTCGTCGTATTTCAGCCAATGGGCGTAGCTTTGCCAACTCATTACAAGACTTACTCAACCGCAACCCACGGATTAGCTCGATTGATCTCATTGGGCACAGTATGGGTGGACTGGTTTCACGTAGTGCGCTGTTCTATGGCAAACAAAATATGCAAAGCTGGATTCATGTGGTGGAAAACATGGTCTGTATCGGTTCTCCTCATCATGGTGCGGCTTTAGAACGTTTTGGCTTTCATTTACAAGACAAACTGGGACGTTTCCCTTTTGTCAAAATTATTGGGCATATCGTCAACATTCGCAGCAACGGTATTTTAGACTTACGGCATGGCAGTGTGCGGGATGATGACTGGGAACATAATGAAGCGCGTATTGGTCATGTTGATGACAACCGAAAACCAGCCCCCTTACCCTCCCATATCAATACCTTCTTGGTGGCAGGTACCATTGAGTTTGAACATCGCAAATATCGTGCGCTCAATGTGATCGGGGATTATTTGGTCAGTGTGAAAAGTGCCTTAGGCGAGCATATGAATCCGCGCTTTCAACTAAAAGTCCCCGATTCACATAAAGCCATTTTCTACGGCTTAAACCATTTTGAGCTACACACCCATGCCAGTGTTGCCGAACAAATCGTCAATTGGTTCTATCCAAATCCAACTGAAACGGAATATGGTCAAGTGCATGAATACATGATCGGGTTGGATGACTTAGAAGGCATTGCACTCACCTAAACCACTGATACATCGAATAAAACAGCCAACATGACGTTGGCTTTTTTATCTTTATTATTTTTTCTTCGCATGGCTTGGATATTTACGCAACAGTTGCCACAGGCTAATCAACGCCAGTGCCACAAAAAACACCAAAGACCACACAGGTAAAGACTGACCTAAGAACGTCCAATCTACCAGTGCACATTCACCTGAACCTGTTAAGACTTGCTCAAACACAGCACGCAGCGGCAACGTGTCTAACCAATAATCCAAGCCTGGGCCACAGCTCGGCACTTGATCAGGCGGTAAGCTCTGTAACCAAACGTGACGTGCTGCCACACCGGCCGACCATAAGATCGAGAGGCTGCCTAAAAATGCATAAAAGCGTTTAAAACCATTCGATGCGGGGTTATGCAAAAAGGCAATCAGCGAAATAATCCCCAGTCCAATCAGTCCCACACGTTGGAACACACAGAGTGGACATGGGTTTAACTGTAGCGGGCCATGCTCTAAATATAAGGCAAAGGCCATCCCAATGATACTGGCTAAAACCAAAACACCACTCACGAAGCGATAACTCCATTGCATGGTCAATCCTCTTAATTTTTTATCTAAATTGTGCAAGATACTGCTCAAAACTCAGTTGACTGTCTTGCTCTAATTGCTGTTGTTGTTGCAGTGATTGCGTAGCTAAATCGTCAAAATAAGCCCATGTCTCTGCACTCAACTGATGACGCTCATAACTTGATGCATGTTGTGCGGCCATTTGGCTACCAAAGCCCCATGTCCCACCCGCTTCCAGAGTATCTTCGATCATCTGCGCCGACAAAGTATCATCAACTTCAGCGACTCTCTGTTGCATGACTGTCATCGCTTTGCTATAGAGTGTGGTGTCATAGCACTGATCTAACAACACAACCAGTTCTTGCATAGCCTCTAAATGAGACTGACTCCATGCTTCAATCGGGAACGATTGCTCACCCACAGCAATTGCAGCATTCGGTGCGCGACCACGATTGACCACTTCCGCTTGGTTTTTCTCGATTTGATCTTGCTCTTCAGCTAATAAATCTGGGCTATCCAGCAGCAAGCAATACAGCGCCAACACCTCTAAGAAACCTGCGGTATCTTCATTGATCCCAATTGGGCTATACGGGTTCACATCCACCGCACGCAGTTCTACATAACCGACACCACGATTGCTCAGCGCTTGTGATGGCGTTTCACCTGCTTGCGGTACTTGCTTTGGACGCACCAAACTGTAGTACTCATTTTCAATTTGCAGGACATGATCATTAATTTGAATCGGTTCGCCCTGCGCATCGTTGAGGCCTAAGCGACTAAACGGCGCATAAGCCGTTTTGACTGCTTTTTGTAGGCCTTCGAGATAACCGTCGATATTGTTGTAATGAATCCCGAGCTGCTTTTGTGCTGAGTTTTGATAACCAAAACGTCCCATTCGCAAAGCAGTTGCATACGGTAAATACAAGGTCCCGCGCAGCAATGGCAACAGATGATGTTCACGCCCTGTCATAAAACACTGGCAGACCGATGGACTTGCCCCGACCAAGAACATGACCAACGGTGTAAGGCGAATAAAGTTGCGGATCAAACCAAAATAGCGGTGACTACGATAGTCTTGTGCAGATAAAGCTTTTAGTGCCTCATCTGTTTCGTGTTGTTGTAATTGTTCAAACAGTTGATCAGGAAAAGACAAGTTATAGTGTAAACCTGAAATGGTTTGCATACGACGACCATAACGTACCCCTAAACCATGGCGGTACAAGGTCTTGAACTTCCCAATATTTGAGCTGCCATATTGGGCTAAACGGATTTTATCGTCATTGTCATCCAACATACATGGCATCGACAGCGGCCAGAGCTTTTCACCATGTTCCAAATGACGATGCGCCACGCTATGAATGTCTTTTAAATAATGCAACGCCTCGGTAATGCTAGGCTGGGGCGGTGTAATAAATTCTAATAAAGCTTCCGAATAATCCGTCGTGATATGTGGATGAGTCAGCGCAGAACCCAAAGCTTGAGGGTGGTCGGCTTGTGATAAAAAACCATCACTTTGCATGCGCAGACTTTCACGCTCAATCCCGCGTAACATCCCTTGCAAAAGTGATGAATTGACCCAAGTCGGTAACACAGCTGTAGATTTAGATGCGGGTTGACCCATTACAATCTCACTTTTTGGAAGAAACAATTACAACGACGAATAAAATAAAATCATCAGTTTATATCAGTATAACGTGATTTTAATTCGGCACATTACACCCAGTCCTATTTTCAAGTAAACCATCTGTTCTATTTTTTCGGAAAATATTTATCACAAAGTTACGCTATTAGACATGTCAAAAGTGTGATTGTATTGAAGAATAAATGCTAAAGAATTGTAAACTTTATGAATTATCAAGAAATTTTAGATTTTTGGTTCGATCCCAAAAACCAAAGCTGGTGGTTTAGCCAAAATGATGCGTTCGATGCACTCATCGAAGAAAAATTTAAGACAATTCATCAACAAGCGGCGCATGCTGAGCTATGGTCTTGGCGCAGTAGTGCTGAAGGGCGTTTGGCTGAAATTATTGTGCTCGACCAACTGTCGAGAAACCTGTATCGCAACAGTTCTTCGGCCTTTGCTCAGGACGCTTTGGCCTTGGCTTTGGCACAAGAAGCCATCACGCTAAAACTGGATGCAGCACTGCCACCCATACAACGTAGTTTTTTATATATGCCCTTTATGCATAGTGAATCGAAACTTATTCATCAATATGCTTTAAAATTATTCGAAGACTTAGGCAATCCGATTAACCTCGATTTTGAACAGCGTCACAAAGTGATTATCGATCGTTTTGGACGCTATCCGCATCGGAACCAAGTCCTTGGCCGCAACTCAAGCCAAGAAGAACTGGATTTTTTGACTCAGCCCAACAGCCATTTTTAACTGTTCGGCTTCTCCCTCTGTGCTAAGGAGTCTATCTCATGAAGAAAATTTTAATCGCCTGTGCACTGGCGACGGGTCTGAGTTTAGTCGGCTGTGCCTCTACCCCCTCAAAGCCCTTAACCTTCGACCAGTTAGGTCGGTTTAGTAATACGCCATTAAACACCTCGACTTATCGTATCAGTTTCCAAGCTCGTCCAAATATGAGCTATGGCACGGCTGAAGAAATTACGCTGGTCAAAGCTGCGCAAACCACAGTGCAAAATGGTTATCGCTTCTTTAAAGTACTGAATGACCCGAGCAACCAGAACCAACCACCAAGGCAGGCCGTGGTGTATTCAAACCCAATGCCTTACTACCCATATGGTTATTATTCTCGCCATCCAGCCTTTTGGCCTGACCCGTTCTACGATGTACCACGTGTAGTTGACATTGACCCCGTGCAAGTGTCATACAGCATTCAATGCTTTAAAGACCAAAAATCGGCACCAAGCGATGCCTTTGATGCCACGCTGATTTTAAAATCGCTGGGTGGAAAATACGGTTTGAGTCCAACTGGTGAAGTGCTCCCACCGCCTGAACCCAGCAGTCCAGCGTCGACCAGCAAATAAAGCATAGAGCCTGCCTATGAATGAACCTCAAGCCGTCCCATCGAGTCTGAAACGCAGTAAACGCTTTGCCACCATTGCCTTGATCACGGCAGTGGTGACATGGCTGCTGCTGATGGTCGTTGCCAAGTTTGTCCCCACAGACAAAGTCTGGATCATTCATATTTTAATGTTATCCGCAGAAGCAGGTGTGGTCGGTGGCTTGGCTGACTGGTATGCCATTACTGTGCTGTTCCGTAATCCCTTTGGAAAAATGCCGATTCCAAAGTTTTTACGCGATCACACCGAAATTATTCCTCGTAACAAAGACCGTATTGCAGAGTCTATGGGCCGCTTTGTACAAGAGAATTTTCTTTCTCCACAAGTGGTGGAAAAAAGCCTGCAAAGTACCGACCTGTCTTTGGCGGTTGGCCAATGGCTCGCCAACCCACAAAACAATCTGCAAGTCACCCAAGTCATTCAACAAACGGTGCCTAAAGTCTTTGAGTTTGTGGGCCAAGAACAAATCGGGCGCTTTATTCAAAGTAACAGCGTGCAGTGGGTGCGTAACACTCAGGTCAATCATTTGGCCAGTGAAATGCTGCGTGCAGTGCTAGAAAATGATTTCCATCAAGATGTATTACAACGCGGACTCGACTTGGCGCATGACTGGATGACCCAACATCCTGAACAAAGTCGTGAGTTGACCCGAACCTTGTTCAAAGAACTCGGGGTTTGGAAACTGGCCAAAGGGGCCAGTTGGATTGGTATCGATGTGCAGCAAAGAACCATCGACTCACTCATTCAACGAGTCGAGTCGATGTTGGCCGATCCTGAGCATCCGTGGCGTCAAAAGATTGAAGCGATAGGGCATACGCTCATGCTCGAACTAGCAGACACAGAGAGTAAAGCCAGCCAGCGTTTAAACCAAACCAAAGATGCCCTGCTAGATAGCCCACAAGTGCTGAATTTTATTAGCGGTGCAGTGGTCATTTTATGTGATGCCATTAAGCAAGACTTACAAAAACCAGACTCTGGCATTGCTCAGAACATCCGTGTATCCATTCAACAAATTGGGGAAAACATCATCTCCAATCAAGCCGTCAGAGATTTGCTCAATCAACGCCTCAGCGGCATTGCGGTCAATCTCAGCGACCAATACAGCGAAAAAGTCATTCGTTTTATCAGCGAACGTATTCACGAATGGGACTCCAGTGTGATGATTGACAAGATCGAAAATGAAGTCGGTGGCGACTTGCATATGATTCGGGTCAATGGTGTGGTAGTCGGTGCATTTATTGGCTTAGCACTGGGGATTATTCGCGCGGCAGTGGAACTGCTCTTATAAAAGCAATCCATAAAAATGCATGCTTTACCCCTGTCCTACATACAAAATTTGCATAAGTAAAAGGGGATGAATATGCTATTTTGGGCTGATATTTAGACACTTTTAAGCATTCATGATTCAGTTGCCTTCATCTAAACTGCCTGCACAAGGCGTCACTATTTTCAGCACCATGAGTGCCATGGCACAGCGCTTAAATGCCCTAAATCTATCCCAAGGTTTTCCAGACTTCGAAGCCCCCGCTGAACTGCTGGATGCTTTAGCACAGGCCACTCAAAGTGGTTTCAATCAGTATGCTCCAGGCGACGGGGTCTGGTTATTACGCGAGCAACTGGCGCAGCAATTTGCACAACGCGATCAGATTCAGCTCGACCCGATGACTGAAATTACCATCACTCCGGGCGCAACCATTGGCCTTTTTGCCACCATTCAAGCTGTGGTTCATGCGGGCGATGAAGTCATCATTTTTGACCCCAGTTATGACAGCTATGCGCCAAGTGTGGCTTTGGTCGGGGGTAAGGCCATTCATATTGCGCTCCAAGCACCGCATTTTTCGGTCGATTGGGAGCAGGTCAAATCAGCCATCACTGCCAAAACCAAACTGATCATTATCAACACGCCACACAATCCGAGTGGTGCTATCTGGAGCAAACAAGATTGGCTCACCCTGATTGAACTGATTCGCGACACCAATATTTTAGTCCTGTCCGATGAAGTCTATGAACATCTGGTATTTGATGGTCAACGCCACTATTCGGCGCTGTCTTTTCCTGAACTGCGTGAGCGCAGTGTAGTGGTGGGGTCCTTTGGCAAAACCTTTCATGTGACCGGTTGGAAAACCGGCTACTGCGTTGCTACACCTACGCTGATGCAACTGTTCCGTCAGGTCTATCAGTTTGCCAACTTCTGCGGAGTCACCCCAGTACAACTGGCGTTAGCCAATTATATGCAGCAACATCCTGAGCATATTCAAAACTTAGCGGGCTTTTATCAAGCAAAACGCGATCGTTTTATTGAGGGTTTAACTGGATCACACTTTCAATGGCTGCCTTCGCAAGGCACTTACTTTCAAAATGTCGACTACAGCCACATTCGTCCCGATTTAAACGATGTTGAATTTTGCCGCTTTCTGGCAGAGCAGCATGGCATTGTTGGCATTCCTGTTTCGGTGTTTTATCAGCAGGCACCAGAGGCTTTGCGCATGATTCGTTTTTGCTTTGCCAAGACCGATCAAACCTTGGCTCAGGCAGCTGAAATTTTGCAAAGCGTTTAAACCTTTTTCAGCTTTGCTTTTGTACAAAAACAGGCTTCGCTTACTGAAATACATCGGCTTTTCAGCACCGAACTATGCTAGGGTAAGCCTTAGAAATGTAATAAAAATAACCTCAGGATGACTTATGTCAGCACACGCCCCATTGGTGCAACAGCAAAAGCTATGGAAAGCCTTTTTTATTTTCCTGATGCCTTTGATTGCCACCAATATTCTGCAAAATCTGTCGGGTACAATTAATACCATCTTTGTCGGACAGATGATGGGGGTGCAGGCGATTGCAGCGGTTGCAGTGTTCTTCCCCATCCTATTTTGCTTAATGGCCTTCGTAATTGGACTATCCGCGGGTTCTACCGTCTTGGTTGGTCAAGCATGGGGCGCACAAAATATTGAAAAAGTCCGTGCGGTAGTCGGCTCCACTATTTTTATGACCCTCATTGGTGGCAGCTTTATTGCATTTTTAGGGGTGATTTTTGCGCGACCAATTTTATCGGCTTTGGGTATCGATGAAGATGTCATGCATCTCTCGCTACCTTATGTGCAATGGATGTTGGCAGGTAGCCCCCTCCTGTTTGTATATATTATTTATACCTCAATTTTACGCGGTGTCGGAGATAGCACGACGCCTCTGATTGCCTCTGGCATGACCATCTTGATTGGGCTTTGTGTCACACCCGTTCTGATTGCGGGTTATTTTGGCTTTCCCAAACTGGGGATTGTTGCGCCTGCCATTGCGACCATTTTAGGTTTTGTTTCCGTGTTGACCTTTTTGTATTTCTATTTGAACTATAAACAGCACCCACTCAGGCTTGATGCACAACTGCTACGTCATATTCGCTTTGACCGTCAGTTGAGTAAAATCATTCTCCGCTTAGGAATTCCAACAGGCATTCAAATGATCACCACCTCCGTCGCAGGCCTTGTGATTGTAGGTCTAGTCAACCGCCATGGGGCCGGTGCGACCGCAGCTTATGGCGCGGTCAATCAGGTTCTGAATTATATTCAATTCCCGGCCCTGTCGATTGCCATTGCTGCATCGATTTTTGGTGCACAAGCCATTGGCGCAGGCAAATCCGAGTTATTGGCCAAAGTCACGCGTACGGCACTCGGCATGAATATCATCATTACAGGCTCCTTGGTGGTCTTGGCTTATCTTTTCTCCAAATACCTCATGGCACTCTTTATCACGGACCATGCGGTGGTCGAGCTGGGGCAACAGCTGTTGTTCATTGTGCTGTGGTCCATTTTATTCTTTGGTGCAAGTGCCATTTTTGCCTCTATTATGCGGGCCAGCGGTACGGTCACCATGCCCATGGTGATCAATATCGTTGCGATTATTGCGATTGAAGTGCCCTGTGCCTACTTATTTAGTGAATGGTGGGGACTGCAAGGGATTTGGTATGCTTATGCGCTGGCCTTTGTCAGCTTATGCATCATGCAAGGACTTTATTATCAATTTGTTTGGAAGAAAAAGACCATTGAAACGCTCATTTAAAGCTAAATAGATATTTGATAGAAGACGTTTTTGATCACAACACTTTTTAACATAAGCATAAAAAACCCGCCAATGCGGGTTTTTTTACATCACGACATTAAGACTTTCTTTGGCTTAATTTGGTCGCAAAAGCAGTCACTTTTTGGTAGCCCGTCGGTAAGATACGCTGAATCAAATCTAGCGTTTTCGCATCATTACCAATCAATAAACGACGCTTGTCTTTTTGTACCGCCTCTAAAATTTGACGTGCCGCTTCTTCGGGTGGGCAACGTAATAATTTATTAAAGGTCTGTGCAGACTTCTCAGGGTTCATCCCGATGCTACGCAAGCTGTCATTCACTTTGGCAGTATTGGCAATATTGGTTCGAATCCCACCCGGATGCACGCACAACGTGCTCACACCAGAGTTTTCCATATCTAACTCTTGGCGTAATGACTCCGTAAAGCCTCGCACCGCAAATTTAGTAGCATTGTAAGCAGATTGAGTCGGTTGAGCCGTTAGACCAAATAAGCTGGAAATATTGATGATATGCCCATCGCCTGTTTTTTTAATATAAGGCAAAAACTCTTTGGTGCCATAGACCACACCCCAGAAATTAATCCCCACGATCCATTCCAGCTCTTCATAGGATGCACCTTCTACGGTTGAACCCAAAGCAACGCCGGCATTATTAAAAATCATATTCACAGAACCATGATTTTGTACGGTTTCTTCAGCCCACGCTTGCATCGCTAAGCGGTCTGAGACGTCTAATTTTTTCGTGGTGACACGTACATTGGTGCCTTGTAGCAGTTCAACTGTTTTCGCCAACCCTTGTTCATTGACATCACTCAATGATACATGACAGCCCGCCTTGGCCAATAAAAGTGCCAATTGTTGTCCAATACCCGATCCTGCACCTGTAATTGCCGCAACTTTATTTTTAAAATTCTTCATGAGATTGTGGTTGTCCTTTATCTTTGTACATCGACTGTAGATGCTTTTTTTATAATTGACAATATCAATTGTCATAAATTTAATAGCCAAAAGTGTCAAGTCCATGAAAACCAGCTAGAGATTAGAGCCTACGCATAGGTAGAGTCGTGGTTTATTGCTAAACTATGCAAAACCTTGGCTTTCAAATAGGGCGATGAAATCTGATGACGGCATCTGAACCAGTACAAAAAAACAGCGACAACAATAAAATTAAAGAAAGACAATTCAAAGGCTTATCGCTTTCTGAACGTAAACAGCTGCGTCGTGAAAAACTGATTGAAGCAGGCATTGAAGCCTACGGCACTCACGGCTTTTTTGCCGTGACGGTGAAAGATATTTGTAATGAAGCCAAACTTACTGAACGTTATTTTTATGAGTCGTTTAAAAAAAGTGAGCAACTATTTCAAACCATTTTTTTAAAGCTGATCGATGAGTTACAGCACAATGTTATGCAAGCCATCATGCAAGCCTCTTCAGATCCACACAAAATGATTGATGCTGGTCTGCGTGCCCTGCTCACCACCTTAAAAGATAATCCCCGCATGGCGCGTATTATTTATATCGATGCAATGTTGGTGCAAGAATTACATAACCAAGCCACCATTCATGAAACCATGACCCGTTTTGACCGAATGATTCAAGCCTTTGTGATGCTAATGATGCCGCAAATTAACCGGTCCGAACGAGAAATTTCGCTGGTCGCCACTGGTCTCAATGGCTATGTCACACAAATTGCGATCCGTTGGGTGGTCAGTGGATTTAAACAATCCTTTGAAGAAGTTTTATCCTCCAGCCGTATTGTGTTTATTTCACTTCTAGAAACTTTTTCAGACCCGAATACACGGGCAAAATTGGATGTCTAAGACTTTTCATTTGGATGCAATCGGCATTTCCGAATGCAATTTAGGTTAAACTTCCATTAATTTTGAATCCCAATATGACGATTTTTTGTCACATTTTTTTGCAAATTTCATCAATCGTCTGTTTTTTGCAATGATACTGTCATAATTAATCTTTGTAATAAGCCTGTCATAAAATTAAAACGGCCTGCCGTTACCTACAATAGGATATTGCGTTGTGAAAGATGACTACATTTTAATCGTCGATGATGAACTTCCCATTCGAGAAATGATTCACACCTCGTTGGATATGGCAGGCTTTCAATGCTTACAAGCAGAAGATGCAAAACAAGCCCACCAAATGATTGTGGATCAGCGCCCTGCTTTGATCTTGCTCGACTGGATGATGCCTGGTGGCGTCAGTGGCGTAGACTTATGTCGCCGTCTCAAGCGCGATGAAAATCTCTCTGAAATTCCAGTCATTATGCTCACGGCACGTGGTGAAGAAGACCATAAAGTGCAAGGTCTGGACGCTGGTGCAGATGACTACATGACTAAACCGTTTTCGACCCGTGAATTGGTTTCACGGATTAAAGCAGTTTTACGCCGCGCTAACGCGCTCAGTGGTGAAAAATCGATTGATGCCAATGGCTTAATCTTAGACCCTGTCAGCCAACGGGTCAGCTTTGGCAATAATTTCCTCGACATGGGACCAACCGAGTATCGTTTACTGGCCTTCTTCATGACTCATCCTGAGCGTGCCTACACCCGTGCACAACTTCTTGACCAAGTCTGGGGCGGAAACGTGTATATTGAAGACCGTACCATCGACGTGCATATTCGCCGCTTACGTAAAGTGCTTGAGCCTTATGCGGCAGATCGCTTTGTGCAAACAGTTCGGGGTACAGGCTATCGATTCTCTACACGTGCGGATATCGCCCTAGGTTAATTTTGTTTTATGTATGAACCCTACCCGGTCCCTGAACTTGCACGCGAGCATAAAAAAACGCGATACAGCAGTTTATGGGGCTTTGCCAAACAGGACTTACGTCTCCTTGCCTTTTTCTTGCTGATTGCAAGCTTGATTGGCTTTGGCGTCGGTTATTTTTGGACGTGTATTTCCTTTGCTTTTGCCGTTTTTTTTATTCTGCAAATGCGCTCTTTGTATTTAGTCAATGACTGGATTTCCAATCGTCCCTACGAAGTTCCACCCAACCTTGGGGGCATTTGGGGGGCATTATTGTTCAATGTCTATCGTGCACAGCGCCAAGAACGTATTGTACAAGCGGAAATGGTCGGGTTGATTGATCGGGCGCAGTCATCCTTGGTCGCTTTGCAAGAAGCAGTGGTGCTGATCGATGACATGCAACAAATTGAATGGTGGAACCCTGCTGCAGAACGGTTATTAGGCATCGAACAAAATGACCGTGGCCGTAATATTTTGACTTTATTACGCCAACCGAGTTTTGTGGATTATTACAATAATATTGATGCTGCACCAGATGGCTTAAAAATGAAGTCATCCAGTTTTGATGAACATTATGTTCAAGTCAAAATGACTCGATTTGGTGGTGAAAGTCGCTTACTAGTCGCCTATGACGTGACCCGCATGCACAATCTCGAACAAATGCGTAAAGACTTTGTCGATAACATTTCACATGAACTACGCACACCACTCACAGTACTCAGTGGTTATATTGAGACCTTTACCGACCAAGAAGACCTCAACCCACGTTGGAAGCGGGCCTTTGACCAAATGCAGGCACAAGCCAAACGCATGAATGCCTTGGTGAATGATTTGTTGTTACTGTCACGCCTAGAAAATGACAAGCAAATTGCTAAAAATCAAATCATTGACATGCCTAGCTTAATGAACCAACTTTATGACGATGCACATGCCTATAATATTGATTATGGGCATACGCTCAATCTCGATATCGACAGTCACTGTGACTTAATCGGTTCAGATATGGAGTTGGCCAGCGCTTTTAGTAATCTGATTACCAATGCCATCAAATACACGCCGAAAGGCGGAACGGTGACCATGGGTTGGCATGACAATGGTGAACAGGCTTATTTTACTGTGGAAGATACTGGTATCGGCATTGATCCTAAGCACCTGCCCCGTTTAACCGAACGCTTCTACCGTGTTGACAGCGCGCGCAGTCGACAAACGGGTGGCACAGGCTTAGGACTCGCAATTGTGAAACATGTGTTAATGCAACACCAAGCTCATTTAGAAATTGAATCCAAAGAAAATCAAGGCTCTATTTTTAAAGTGATTTTCCCCAAAGAACGCACCTATAATCCTGAATAAGGCTCTTTCTTCAAAAGCATGAAAAAAGCACCGATATCGGTGCTTTTTTTGTCTCTCACCGTCCGTTTAACAAGGACGGTGACCGAGAGCTGAAACGATTAAACTGTATGTCCCATCGCTTCACCCATCACCACAGTCGAGTTGGCTTTAAAGGCTGCATCCCACGTCATTTTGTCTTTTTCAAACAGTACCACAGCGGTTGAGCCTAAGTAAAAGCGACCCAGTTCAGCGCCTTTGTCCAAGAACAAGTTATGCTGATTTAATTCTAAACGGCCAGTCGGCTTCACTTTTCCTGTTGCAACCGTTTCAATCCCCGCCACAATCATGGCGCCAACGAGAACTACGGCCATACGGCCGATTTCTGTATCAAATAAACAGACCATACGTTCATTGCGGGCAAACAAGCCTGGAATGTTTTCAGCAGTGGTTTGATTGACCGAGAATAATTCACCCGGCACATATAAGGTTTCAGTCAATGTACCTGCAAATGGCATATGCACACGGTGATAATCTTTAGGCGATAAATACACTGTTGCAAACTGACCATTTTTAAAAGGTTCAGCCAACTGTGGATCTGCAATTAAATTATCAACGGTGAATTTTTGTCCTTTGGCTTGAAAAATATCACCTTCCACAATTGGACCCAACTGTGAAATCGCACCATCCGCAGGCGATACAATACTGGTCGCATCGGTATCAATATCACGTACACCCTCTTTTAATGCACGGGTAAAGAATTCATTAAAGGACTTAAACTTCAGTGCATTGCTCTGCTCAGCAATCGACATATCAATGCCGTACTGCGCTTTAAACGCAGTGATGACCGCATTTTTCACAATCGGATTTTCGCTGGCTGCGACTCTACCCACGACACGTGATAACTGATGTTGGGGTACAACACGTTGAGCTTGAATGAAAATTTGTTTTTTTAAGCGTGATGTGAGGCTCAAGACGGCATCTCTCCGGTAATGATAGGACTGTCGAGGCGGTTGCCCCATTCACTCCACGCACCGTCATACGCCTGAATATTCCAACCCAATAAACGACCTAAAATATAAGCCAGTCCTGAGCGGTGATGTGACTGACAGTACACCACCACAGGTTCATTTAAGTTAAAACCCAATTGTTCTAAGCGTTGCTGCGTGCGTTCTAAAGGGTGCAATCTTAAATGATTTTCACGGTTAAGGGCAGTACTCCATTCAAAATGTAGTGCATTTGGAATGTGACCGCCGCGTCGCGCTGCAAGACGTAGACCCGTATATTCGTCTTCTGTTCGGC
The DNA here is from genome assembly GCF_001592855.1 of Acinetobacter sp. BMW17. NCBI lineage: Bacteria > Pseudomonadati > Pseudomonadota > Gammaproteobacteria > Moraxellales > Moraxellaceae > Acinetobacter > Acinetobacter sp. BMW17. The sequence goes on along the minus strand of NZ_LSOD01000008.1, from coordinate 47,168 downwards.
AGTCCCAGAGTTGGACTTGGCTGCTTTGAACTTTCTCTAATAACTCAGCATATTCAATTCGATACTGCTGTATTTTGGCTTGATCGACCTGTACCAAAGCACGGACAGGTTCAAACTGCTCCACTTCAGAAGTGGTTGGAAGTCCTGCTGCAAGCCATGCATGAATTCCACCATTCAGCAGACTGGTATTTTCAAAACCTAAGCAGTGTAAATTCCAAATCAAACGCCCCGCCCAAGCGCCACCTTCATCATCGTAAACCACCACATGATGCTCGGGTGAAATATTCAAATAACGAATCAGCTCTTGTAAACCTTCTACATCAGGAAGTAGACCGGTGGCTTGTTCATCTTGGCGCACCAAAAATTTTGGCTTTAAATGTAAAGCATGAGGAATATGCAATTGGTCATAGACTGAAGCTCGACTTAAATCGACGATGCGTAATTTGTCATTCCCTAAATGCGGAACCAACTGCTCTGCGTCTATCAACAAGCCAAAATCAAAGGCAGAATGTGTCATATTATTTCGTATGTTTTCAGATTATGCTTTGATCTTAGCACAACTCATTTTTACAATTATTCTGATTTTTTGCATTCTTTTAGCAGAATTATAGATATCACTATTCATCAGTTTTTTAATACAACCATGCCAGAACGGATTCTGGCATTGCCTATATTTTGGATTAATTGGCTTCTGCTTCAGCAATCTCAAAAACCTGACGTAAATACGCTAAAAAGGTGTCGTTATCCGTCATGGTTTTACCCGGACTATCTGAGATTTTCGCAACCGACTGGCCATTACACTCGACCAGTTTAAGCACAATATTTAATGGCGTTTGTCCCATATCATTGGTCAAATTGGTACCAATTCCGAAACTGACTTGGAAACGGTCTTTGAAATAATTGTGCAGGTCCCATGCTTTCTCTAAATTCAGTCCATCACTAAACGTTAGCATTTTGGTTTTACTGTCAATTTTCAACTTTTTATAGTGGGCATAGGCCTTATCGCCCCATTCATACGGGTCACCACTGTCATGGCGCAAGCCATCGAACAATTTGGCAAAGTACAAGTCAAAATCACGCAGGAATGCGTCCATCCCCACCACATCCGTCAAAGCAATACCTAAATCACCACGGTACTCTTGTACCCAGGTTTCCAGTGCTGATTTTTGGAAATTACGTAAACGTACATCCAGCGCTTGGAATGCTTGTAGGAATTCATGTGCCATGGTGCCAATCGGGGTTAGGCCCAATTGCTTCGCAATTAAGACATTACTGGTACCACGGAAAATATGCGGTGCAGCTTGATTAAACACTTCAATCACATGTTTTTGCCACGCCAAACTATAGCGGCGCCGCGTACCAAAATCAGAGACTAAAAATGGGGGATCACTTGGCGTTTGCGATGTTTCATAGTGTTTTAATAATGCCACTTTGGCCTGTAAGCGACGTTCGCCCTCAACCATGACCTCTTCACTTCGAATACGGCGGAAATACAGCTCATTGACGATAGCAAGCACAAAGATTTCAAACATCATGGCTTGAACCATCGGCCCTTCAATCCGAATGTCTAAACGGCCTTGGTGATCAATACTGGCCACAATAAAACGGCGTTTGAGCTGAAACAATTCTAAATAATCGACAAAATCACTTTTGATAAAGCGCAAACCACGCAGGTATTGCAGCTCATCGTCTTGAAAACGTAATTGGCAGAGCAAATCTAATTGGTGATTTAAATCATCGAGAATGTCGACCAAAGGATAGACCGTGTCATCCAAATTGCGACAACGGAACTGGTACACACTATGCGCTTGGGGAAACTTATGCAGGACCACCTGTAGCATCGTAAATTTGTACAGATCAGTATCTAATAAGGATTGGATGATGGCAGACATATCATTTTCGGTTTTTAGCAACTTATTGCATTAAAGCACATTTTTTTAAACTGCATAGCCATGTTTTGGTAATTCGGTCTTGCTATTCGACCAATTACTCGATAGATCCTTGTTTCTCTTGATTCAGAATCCAAGTGTTGATGTCTTTATTGTCATCGCTCTTGGCCTATGTTCTTTTACTTAAACATTGCTATGGATATCAACGCAACAGCCTTGTTTTTTCAATCGATGTTTCTCCTGTGCTGCATTAGGTTTGCTACAATTTCAGTCTACACAATCAAATGGTAGATAGAATCAGTCATGCGGGCCTTATTACAACGCGTTCTCGAAGCCAAAGTGGTGGTCGATGGTGAAACCACAGGCGAAATTCAACACGGTATCTTGGTTTTCTTAGGCCTTGGGAAAGAAGACACTTTAGACAAAGGCAAAAAACTGATCGATAAAATTTTAAAGTATCGCTTTTTTGACGATGAACAAGGCAAAATGGGCTGGAATGTCAGCCAAGCCGGTGGTGGGATTCTTCTGGTTTCTCAATTTACTTTGATGGCGCACACCCAAAAAGGCTTACGTCCTGACTTTGGACCAGCCATGCCACCGAATGATGCTCAAGCCTTATACGAACAACTGGTTGACTATGCCAAGACCCAGTTTGAGCATGTGCAAACCGGTATTTTTGCTGCCGACATGAAAGTACATTTGGTCAATGATGGGCCCGTAACTTTCAATTTAGAAATCGAATAAAAACACCATGCATAAAAAGCCCTCGATAGAGGGCTTTTTCGATTTCATTGCGCTCAATCTGCCTTTTATAAAGGAGACGGAATCGAGATGTTTAAAAAATCTTTTTACTTACCGGTTTTTTCTTTCAAAAACGCGCGAGCGGCTTTAATTTTTGCTTTCACAGGCTTTGGTAACTTTGGTGGAACCAATTTTGCAACTTGATTAAACCAAACCAAGAGACCAAAATCACCTTCCATTTTAATGCTGCCGTTTTGCATACCCGTCATAAATGCGGTTGGGTCGCCTTTGATTAAAGTTTTCACACCCTGCTCACTGTCCGCAAACTGTAAAATAAAATCGGCTTTTTCAGCATCACCTGAAACGGTATCAATCTGACCATTATTCACAATAATTTGGCGTGCCATACCCAGATCCGTGCCAATTTGAATACGGAACTGCCGTTCATGAACTAATTCAATAAATTTTGGGCTGGTACGCGCCAGCTGTTTCATACGAAGTGCCAAACCAGTAACCATTAAATCCAGCGGATCCGTGCTGACATCAACCAATGGAAGTTTAACCACAGGAATTGAAGATAGTTTCATGACATGAAAGCCTATTGTAATTGTTGATAAATTGACTGTTTTCAATGCTACCACAAGTTGCCATTTTTACCGCTAGGCTTTGTATAACAATCATGTAAGAACGTAAAAAAGATGCTCTAGGCATCTTCTTTTACGGTATGAGGTTATGACTTAGCGGCTAGAACACTGCTGTTGGTCATCTTCATATACAGGTGTATGTTCAATACAACGGCGCTGCGCCAGTGCACGTTCTGCGCGACGGTCTTCACGTAGAAGCAACATCGTCACAATAAGCATCGCTGAAGTTAAAGCAGTTAAGTAGCTATAAGTGATCGGCATTTCAAACACTGCTTGCACACCTAGGCGAATGACTTCCAATATTCCCCAAAACACCATACCCGCCACCATAAAACTCAACCAGCGACGATAAGGCGAAAAGAAAACAGCAATTAACGCAGCGGCGACTAAACTTAAGCCAACGATGGTTGCTAAATTCGCTGTTACCATAAAAACCTCCGTCTAAGATAAATTCAGGCGACTGATACACTGTGCTGAACTCATCCCCGATACCGTTTAAAATTAATGGATTGTGTATCTTTCAAACTCTATGCATGCATTATGAGCAGTTTTGAAAAGAAAAAAAGGCTTGTATTTTTAGAATGCGACATACCTTGTCGCCATATTATATTGTCATTACATTTTTTTAGATTTGAACTTTTCCAAAACAAAGACGCGCTCAGTCTTGGCGTGTCATTACAAAATAAAACCCGTATTTTCAGCACTTAAAAATATTTTTTCCAATTCTATTGATCGTTGTTTTTATCGACATTTTTCACTGACCGCTCATCGTTTTTCGCTTAAATTTGCAACAAAAAAACGCAGCTCAAAGGCTGCGTTTTTGATAAGACTGAGATGCTTTAAGCACGATTTAAATCTTTATCGTGCACACCCAATAAATACAACACCCCATCTAAGCCGACACTTGAAATAGCTTGATTGGCGTTTTGTCTCACCAGCGGTTTCGCACGGAAAGCTACACCTAGGCCAGCAATCGACAGCATCGGTAAATCGTTCGCACCATCGCCCACTGCAATCGCTTGCTCAAGAGAAATGCCCATCTTATCGGCTAACTCACGTAATAATAATGCCTTACGTGCACCATCGACAATGTGACCTTTAACTTCGCCCGTCACCAACCCATTTTCAACGTCTAAGACATTGGCATGGACTTCATCAATACCAAGTTTAGCTTGTAGATACTCTGCAAAGTACTGAAAACCACCCGACAGGATAGCCGTGCGGTAACCTAATGCTTTTAAAGTTGAAATTAAGCGTTCAGCACCTTCTGTAACAGTCAGACGTTCTGCAATTTTAGGTAGGACAGAGGCATCCATCCCTTTGAGCAGTGCGACACGTGCACGGAAGCTTTGTTGGAAATCCAGCTCACCCTGCATTGCACGTTCTGTGATTTCAGCGACTTGTGTGCCGACACCCGCTTCAATCGCCAACTCATCAATCACTTCTTGCTCGATTAAGGTCGAGTCCATATCAAAACAGACCAAACGGCGGTTACGACGGTAGGCATTGTCTTCTTGTACCGCTACATCGACATTTAGTTCATGTGACAAACGTAAACAGGCTGCACGCATGGCTGCGGCATCCAGCATTTGACCACTTAAACCGAATTGAACACAGGCGCGTTTCGGCCCATCGACTTCGCCATTTAAGACTGGACGACCTGACAAACGGGTCACGGTTTCGATGTTGAAACCTTGGTTGGACACAATATTTGTAACTGCTTGTAAGTGAGACGCCTCAAGCTCTGGCGCCAAAGCCGTGACGATATAACGCGTCCGCCCACCTTCGCTCACCCACTGGTCATATTCAGTTGTAGTGATTGGTTTAAAACGTACAGTTAAACCAATATCATGTGCTAAAATTAGAATTTCCTTCATCGCCAAAGCTGTTGCGGTTTGGTTGTCTGAAGAAATAACAATACCTAAGGTCAATTGGTTATGAATAACTGCTTGTCCGACATCTAAAATTTGTAATGAATGAGTGGACAATACCTGCATTAATCGAGTGAACTGATTCGGCTGGTCTGGTCCTAAAAATGAAATAAGAATGATTTCTCGCATGAATTGACTCGGGTCTGAGCTACGACTATTGTTAGAATCATAATCGAAATTGAATATATTTTCTTTGGAAGTTTACGTTGAATGCGCCTAGACAAGGGCTATTTGCTAGCCTATTAATTGTAAGTTTTGCTTTACATACCTTTTTATTGGTATTGGCAACGACTCATCAACTGAATGAAAACCGTGCCAACCAAGGCCAACTGATGACCTCTCAATTGGTCACAGACAGTCTTGCAGAGCTGGAGCCTGCCAACACGGTTTCCCTTGCGCTTTTGGTGGATCGCTATGCGACCAACCCAAGCGTAGCTTCCATTCGTATTTTGGATGCCAACAATCAAGTCTTGGCCACAGGTGGCCAAGTTCGAACACGTGATGGTGAAGTATTTGTCCGTGATGCGCTGCAAAATGAAAAGAAAGTAGGTAGCATTGAAATCACGCTCATTAAACCAAGTATGGGTGAGATTTTACGTACTCAGTGGTTAGCGATTTTATTGTCCTTAGCGATTCATGGTTTACTGTGGTTGGCTTATCGCGCCATTGCGCGCCCAAGCCGTACCGAATATTTGGCACGGATCAATAACGAATCCCGCTTAAAACATGAAATTCAAGTTTTAACCCAAACGCTTGAACAGGAAAAACACCATACGGCGGTCGCGATTGCCCAAGCACAACAACAAATCAAAACCAGTGCGAAGCCCAAAGAACAGAAACCTGTGATCGTGGATAATCATTCGGTTGCGCTCAATATTCAATTTTATGACCCGAAACAGTTGATGGACTCGGTGAATACAACCGTGTCTATTCCATACTTTAATTTGTGTCAAATTTTCCTCAATAAAAGCACAGAACTTTGTCTAAAACACTACAAACTCAACAGCACGGACATCACTACAGTTCAATCCTTTAATGAACATGGTGCCACCCTCAGCATGTCGACAGACACGCCGAATGCAGTGCCGTGTTTAATGATGATCAGTAGTGTGTTCCAACTGCTATCTGAGGTTTTATATAAACGTTACCGCGAAGAAAAGCGCTTTGTTTTGCAAACGCGCTGTGGCATTTCAACCTCAGTCGATGCGATGCAGCTGTCTGCAAATCAAGCTGCTGAGCGTTTGGTCCAACAGTTGTCTGCCAAAGAAAGTGCCATACATTTAAGCAACGAATTATTGAAAGACATTTCTGAAAGTTACCAACTGGTGAATTTACCTAATCCAACCAATGTCTTGACCCGTCATGCCTTTATGGTCAATGGCATGGGTGCGGAGTCTGCAGAGTTGGCACAAAGCTTAAGAACGGAAATTTTAAAAGCAAAACAATCTAAGGCCTCTTAACTAAGTCCAACCATAAAAAAGCCTGACCTACGTCAGGCTTTTTTATGGCAACTGTTAAATTTTGAGTTGCTTCTGCGCAATTAAATGTTGCTGCGCACTATACCTTTGCTCTGGATCGGTACAGGCCACTTTAAGCCAATGACCATCGGCTTGTAGCTCCCAAGCATTCAAACAATCATTTAAGTAACTGATTAATCCGTCTTTATAAATCTGCTTTTTCAAAACGCGATCTAATATTGGAAAGCAGGTTTCCACACGCGAAAATAAATTACGGCCCATCCAGTCTGCGCTGGCACAGTACAGCTTTTTCTCACCGCCATGCTCAAAACAATACACGCGGGTATGTTCCAGAAAACGGCCCACAATCGAACGCACACGGATATTCTCAGACATGCCTTGGACCTGTGGAATCAAACAACAGATCGAACGGATAATCAGATCGACCTGTACCCCCGCTTGTGACGCACGATACAGTGCGGCAATTAACTGCGGCTCCGTTAAGGCATTGACTTTAATGATGATACGCGCCTTTTGACCGGCTTGTGCAAACTGAATTTCTTGCTCAATCAGTTTTAACAGTTCACTATGTAACGTAAAAGGCGCATGTAACAACGCCTTCAACTTGGCCATTTTGCCCATTCCCGTCAGTTCTTGGAACATACGGTGTACATCTTCACAAATATCAGGCTGTGTGGTCATCAACCCATAATCGGTATACATACGCGCATTACCCGCATGATAATTGCCTGTGCCCAGATGGGCATAACGGATCAACTGGGCATTTTCACGGCGTACGATCAAAATCATTTTGGCATGAGTTTTATAACCGACAATGCCATACACCACCACCGCCCCAGCTTCTTGCAAAATATTCGCCACGATAATGTTCGACTCTTCATCAAAACGCGCCCGTAACTCAATCACGGCTGTGACTTCCTTGCCATTTCGTGCTGCTTCTGCCAAGACCTGTACAATTTCAGAGTCAGGCCCACTGCGGTAGAGCGTTTGTTTAATCGCCAGCACATTTGGGTCTTTCGCTGCTTCTTTTAATAAACCAATCACAGGCTGAAAAGAATCAAAAGGATGATGCAATAACACATCCTGTGCTTTTAAGGTATCAAAGGTACTTTTTTGTTTACGCAAAACTTTGGGAATGACTGGAATAAAAACTGGATGCTTCAATTCAGGTCGGTCACAACTGATACTGAGGCGTGAAAGATTGATCGGCCCATCAATGCGATAAAGCTCCTGCTCAGTTAAATCAAATTCCTTGAGCAGATAATCAATCACCGCTTCGGGGCAGTCATCTTCGATTTCTAAACGCACCGCGCGACCAAAACGGCGTGACGACAACTCATCTTTTAGTGCCACTGCCAAATCATCAACATCTTCCGACAATATCAGATCTGCATTACGCGTCACACGAAAAGCATAACAGCCCGTGGCTTTCATCCCTGGAAACAGATCACTGATGTGCTGTTGAATCATTGCGGTTAAAAAAATCTGCGTGTCGATATTGCCTGCCACGTTTTTCGGCATCTGAATTAAACGCGGTAATGAGCGCGGCGCTGGGACAATCGCCATCTCAATGCTTCGTCCAAAAGCATCTTTACCTTGTAAACTCACAATGAAATTCAGGCTTTTATTCACGAGGCGAGGAAAAGGATGTGATGGATCTAAGCTGATTGGGGTCAAAACGGGTTGGATTTCTTTGGCGAAATATTCTGCAATCCACGCTTTATGTTTTTCTAAAATATCTTGGAACTGGATGAACTGAATACCTTGCGCTTGTAACTCAGGCAAAATCGAATGATTTAAAACTTCAAACTGTTTTTTGACGGCACAATGAATGGATTCGGACAGGCCTTCTAATATCACTTCAGTAGGAACAGCATCAGGGGTTCGTGCTATCACATTCATATCGCGTTGTTTCATCAAGCCCGCAATACGAATTTCAAAAAACTCATCTAAATTACGTGAAAAAATAATTAAAAAAGTTAAACGCTCCAGCACTGGCAAACTCGGATCTAATGCTTGTGCTAAAACCCGCTGATGAAACTCAAATAACGATAACTCTCGGTTAAAATACGTCGCCGATGAATGCTGAAAATTATCCATACCCTCTCAATGCTGTTTGCAACAGTCTGTTATGAAGTGTTTGGCGGGGATGTTAGGTAGTCTTTATGACAGTTTAGTTACAACCTCATGCCAAATAGAAAATTCATCCTGACTTTATGCTTAAAGCTGCAACAGCGTACAGTATTCAAACCGACATATGTTCCTTTTCACTTTTTTCCTTGGCTGTAGCGTCTGCTTTCGCGGCCCAATAGCTGGCTAAAATTGGCCCTGAAATGTTATGCCACAAACTAAAGATTGCGCTAGGTACAGCCGTAATTGGCGAAGCGGCAAAGTGTACAGCTGCCAAAGCCACACCTAGTCCTGAGTTTTGCATACCGACCTCAATCGAAACCGCTTTACAGTCGGCATGTGGCAAGTGAAACATCCGTGCTGCTGCAAAGCCAAGTAAATAACCAATCGCGTTATGTAACGCCACCACAGCTAAAATCAATAAGCCTGATTCTAAAATTTGTGCTTTTGAGCCGCCAATAATCGCTGCCACAATCAGCACAATCGCCACTACAGAAATTAAGGGCATCACCGAAATATAGCTTTCGACTTTCTGTTTCAGCACGGCACGTACCACCAGCCCTAAAATAATCGGGAACAGAACCACCTGTAAAATTGAACTCAGCATCGACCATGCATTAATTTCAATCCATTGGCTGGCTAGCAGATAGAAAATCGCGGGAGTCAACACAGGTGCCAATAAGGTCGATACCGTAGTACATGCGACAGACAAAGCCGTATTGCCTTTCGCCATATAAGTAATCACATTGGATGCAGTGCCACCCGGACAGCAACCCACCAAAATCACCCCGATCGCAATTTCAGTCGGCAAGCGAAATAATAAACACAACAGATAAGCCACGCTTGGCATCACCACAAACTGAGCCGCCACCCCAATTGCAACTGCTTTAGGACTTTGCATCACCCCTTTAAAATCATCCAGTGTCATGGTCATGCCCATACCAAACATGATCAGCCCTAACATCCACGTGATATAAGCTTTCATCCAGACAAAAGTTTCAGGGCTTAGGAGCGCAATGCATGCAAATAACACCACCCATAGAGCAAAGGTTTTTTGAATCCAAGCGGTAAATTTTAAAAAAGTGCCCATGACCTTTCCCTACTGCATGTTTTTATAATGTCGATATTAGTGATTGAGGTGAGCCGATTGGTTCAGCGCATCAGTTCACGGCATATTGTTGCACAATATCTTTGCAATACAGACGTTTCACACCATGGGCCAGCATCTCTTGCCATGCATGTTGTAAAGAACCATGTAAATCAATGCCTTTGGTGGCATCGGCAATCACATAAGTTTGAAAACCGAGTTTACAGGCATCTATTGCCGTCCATGCCACACAAAAGTCAGTTGCAATCCCAACAATAAATACAGTATCAATCCCACGCTCTCTTAAATAGCCTGCGAGTCCCGTCTGGGTCTTATGATCGGCTTCTAAAAAAGCCGAATAACTATCAATGTGCGTATGACATCCTTTACGAATGATCAACTGCGCTTTGGCAAGGTCAAGATCGGGATGCAATTCCGCATCCTGTGTACCTTGTACACAGTGACGTGGCCAGAGCACTTGTGTGCCGTAGTCTAATTCAATCGTTTGAAAGGCTTGTTGATCGGGGTGATTGTCTGCAAAAGAAATATGATTTTCAGGATGCCAATCTTGGGTGAGTATAATAGTGTCAAAATAATCGCCAAGCTGATTAATTTTAGGAATAATTTGATCTGATCCTGCTACCGCTAAATTTCCACCAGGCGTAAAACCATTTTGTACATCCACCACAATCAATGCCATATTCTTCTGCATTCTTCTCTGTCCTTTTAGTTCTGCGCTCGAAGGCCAAGCTTAGCTTAATTTATAAAACAGTATTCATCCTCGCGGGTCAAAATTAAATGACCGCAGCCTTGAGTGCAATGGGTATTGTGGCAAATTGAAGCGAAGATAGAATATAGAACAAAATACTGGACATTGATCTATAACGTTAAAAGGACGATGTCACACATACTTAGAGAACTCGTATAATCATGCAAAATCCTGACGTTTATAGAAGCTTATAACCCAATATTCAATTTGATCGGCTTCTAATGCTCGATTGAGATGAAGAGATTCTTTCTTTAAATACCTCAATCCACGGCCATAGGTTATGCAAAATGCCCTTTTCAGATGCAAAATGAAAAGCATTTCTTTGTCTACCATTTGAACAAGCTGTATTTTTGTAGCGAAAGATAAAGTTTTTATACACTTTGACTAAAGCATATTGTTCTTCATGTTGTGTTCGTTCATAATTTGCATAAGCATTATTCAATGCATCAGCGCTTTGAAAATGCTATAAATTAAAATACGCACCCATCCAATCTTATGTTTTTCTGGCCTAACTGGATGGACAAATAGGATATTTTTTTAAAATGACTCAGCAAGCACAGACCATCCAAGGCTCAATTGTCGCAATCGTCACCCCTATGTTTGAAGATGGCAGCGTAGATTGGAAGGGTCTAGAGAAGCTCGTTGAGTGGCACATCGCACAAGGCACAAATAGCATTGTTGCTGTCGGTACAACGGGTGAAGCGTCTACTCTAAGCATGAAAGAGCATACACAAGTGATTAAAGAAATCATTCGTGTCGCCAACAAACGTATCCCGATTATTGCGGGGACTGGCGCGAATTCAACGCGTGAAGCCATCGAGTTGACGAAAGAAGCCAAAGAACTCGGTGCAGATGCTGCTCTTCTGGTTACCCCTTATTATAATAAACCGACTCAAGAAGGCTTATATCAACACTATAAAGCTATTGCTGAAGCTGTTGATCTTCCTCAAATTCTGTATAACGTACCTGGTCGTACAGGTGTCGATATGGCGAATGAAACGGTCATTCGTTTGGCCGATATTCCTCAAATTGTGGGCATTAAAGATGCCACAGGTGATGTCCCTCGTGGCCAAGCACTGCTCGAAGGCCTTGCTGGCAAAGCGATGACCGTCTATTCAGGTGATGATGCAACGGCTTATCAACTGATTCTGTCGGGAGCAAAAGGTAATATTTCTGTGACTGCGAACGTTGCCCCAAAAGAAATGAGCGATGTTTGTGCGGCAGCACTGGCAGGCGAAGCTGAACAAGCTGAAAACCTAAATACCCAAGTTGCAAATTTACACGAAATTCTATTTTGCGAATCAAACCCAATTCCTGTGAAATGGGCACTTCATGAAATGGAGTTAATCGAAACGGGTATTCGTTTACCATTAACACCACTTGCAGAACAATATCGCACACCGCTCCGTGAAGCACTCACAACAGCGGGTGTCATTAAATAAAGAGCACATCAATATGCAATTACGTTTAGGTCTTACTCTCGCACTTTCAGTTGTCAGTTTAGCGGGTTGTAGTTCCCTTGCAGTCAATAACGGTAGTTTGGACTATAAAGAAACAGCAACCTTAGAACCTCTTAAGTACCCTGAAGGCTCTATGGTTCGACCTGCAACGCCGTTGTATCCAGCTCCAACGGTTGAAGCGCTCGCTCTTGAACATGCACCTGTACTTGAAAATAAGCGCGGAAACCGTTTTGCAATGCCGCGCCCTCAAGCTGCTCAAGTCATGTCGAATGCAGAATCAACGGAAACAGTTGATACAGCTGTGAGCCGCCCTCAATTGATTATTGACGGAAATAAGAATCCGCTGCTCAAAATTGAGGGAAATTCTGCTACAATTTGGCAATATACGCTTGCCACCCTCAGCAGCCTCAACCATCAAATTGTTGGTCAAAGCAAAAATGGTTATGAAGCAACCATTAAAATCGATCAACAGGTCTATGTGTTAAGACTAACCGCGGTCGGCAGCAGCAATAACCTCGCTGTGTTCAATGCCGATAACAGTTTTGCAGCGCCTGAAAAAGCCACAGAATTGTTAACCCAGATTTACCAAAATTGGCCAGCCTAGTCGTACTAGGCATTTTTTTTTGAAAAAGGTTCCCTCATGTTAAAACAAACCTTGCTCTATACTGGTAAAGCGAAATCTGTCTATGAAACAGACAGTGCAGACCACCTGATTTTAGTCTTTCGTGATGATGCTTCGGCATTCAATGGTGAAAAGATCGAACAACTAGATCGTAAAGGTAAGGTGAACAACCGTTTTAACGCCTTTATCATGGATAAATTGGCTGCGGCTGGCATTGAGACTCACTTTGAAAAACTTCTTTCTCCAACTGAAGTTCTAGTGAAAAAACTCAGCATGATCCCTGTTGAATGTGTAATTCGTAATTATGCAGCAGGTTCTTTATGCCGTCGCTTAGGTGTAGAAGAAGGTAAGGAATTAACCCCGCCGACTTTTGAATTATTTTTCAAAGATGATGCGCTTGGTGACCCAATGGTCAATGAGTCTCAAGCAATTGCTTTAGGTTGGGCAACTGCCGAGCAACTTGAGCAAATGAAAGTCCTCACTTACCAAGTAAACGAAGTGCTTAAAAACTTATTTGACCAAGGTGGCATGCTACTTGTGGACTTCAAACTTGAGTTTGGTGTATTCCACGACCGAATTGTTCTTGGTGATGAGTTCTCTCCAGACGGTTGTCGTCTATGGGACAAAGAAACCAAGAAAAAACTCGACAAAGACCGTTTCCGTCAAGGTTTAGGCGGTGTGGTTGAAGCTTATGAAGAAGTTGCTGCACGTTTAGGTATCGACCTTTCTGATATCTAATCAGTTACAGATTCAAGAAAACCGAGCTTAATCGCTCGGTTTTTTTATGCAACATCCATTAAACACTGATGATGCATTTTGAATGCGGTAAAAAAGAAAAACCTTACTTATAAAAAATGATAACCACTGGTCACATATGTATAAATTTTAATCGTTTATAAAATTCTTTTAAATCTCTAATTTGTTTGTTTTTTATTCAAAATAATGCACTCCTATAACGTACAATTATTAAAACAATATTAAAACAAAGTGGCAAAAGCATGAGTTTTGCCTATATTCTGTGTACAATTGTAAGTCTACGCAGATTTTTACCCTACATGATTCAATCGTGTAGCTCTCATTTGTTTCGGAAAGTACCATGATTTATGAAATTACTGATCTACAAAAAATAGGACAAGGTTGTTCAAAAATCGTATTCCAACATCCTGTTGATGAAAATAAAGTGATTAAAATCATGAATCCTGAGCGTGTAGGAAGTGATGGCGGCTGGGAAGGTCACGGAAAAATTAAGCGCCAGCTCTCACAAGGAGTCTACAAACAGTTTCGCCGAGAACTTCTCCAGTATCTTCAACTGTGTAAAAACCAATATAAGCACAATCAGTTTGTCTTTCCTGTCGAAACCCCTTATGGCTTTGCTCAAACCAGTCATGGCTTAGGTCTAATTACCGAAAAAATTGTCAGCCCAAATGACCAAGGTATGACCTTATTTGAACTCTGCAAAACCAAACAGTTTGAAGAAAAACATACGCAAGCTTTAGATGAGTTTTTTAAGGCATGTTGTGATTTACATATTGTTTTTGGGGAGGTCAATATCGCCGGCATTATGTATACCGAAACTCGTAATAATAAACCCGAATTTGTCTTGGTTGATGGTATGGGTGAAAAGCTGTTTATCCCCCTCAGAGCCATGTTCAAGTCCATCAATACCAGCAACATCCATAAAGTTGAAAATAAAATTCGTCAACAAATGAATAATCTTATGCAATAAGTCCGTATTCCATTTGTTCCGCATACTTTATTTGATTGAAGCCAAAATTATGATTTATCAACTCGACCAGCTGCAACTCTTAGGACAAGGTGGTTATAAAATCGTTTACCAACACCCGACAGAGCACGATAAAGCCATTAAAATAATGAACCCAAACCGATTTACTGCTGATGGTGAATGGGCTCATCTCAAAGGATTCAAACGCACGCACGCGCAAGGTCCGTATAAACAATTTCGTCGAGAAATTCTACAATACCTGCAATTGTGTAAAAATCACTACCGTCAAAATCGTTTCCAATTTCCAGTTGAAACCCCATATGGTTTAGTACAAACCAACAAAGGTTTGGGACTCGTTGTTGAAAAAATTGTCAGCCCTACCAAGCAAGGGGTAACACTGGCTAAGCTTTGTCAAACACATCAATTTACTGAACAACATGCAAAAGCCTTAGATCAATTTTTTAATGATTGTTGTGAACTACATATTGTGTATAACGATGTGAATATCGAAGGCATTATGTATACCGAAACACGAAGCAATCAACCCGAATTTGTCTTGGTCGATGGTATGGGTGAAAAATTATTTATTCCAATCCGAGCTATGAGCAAAAGAATTAATGCACATAATGTTCGTAAAATTGAACAAAGAATTCGTGCCAAAATGCAAGAATATCTGGATACAGCAAAAGAACCTGAATTTTCTGATTTTGCTAAATCTGCATAATTAAACATGCAATAAGATAAAAAACCGAGCTTAATCGCTCGGTTTTTTGTTTTCAGATCCACAGCTATTGCAGTACTTCAGTTTATTTGTGAGCTATTCAGCACTGAAAAATAGTCTTGTAAAACATTGGGCCACTGTTAAAAAATCAACAATCCTGTACGTCATAGCGCACAAGACTTCAGGTATATTTCAGCTATGTCTCAACTTCATTTTTTAATATGATAAAAACATATGAACAGGACGTTCTCAGATAAAAATTATTCCAACCGAAAAAATACCCTTATTTCCTCATCTCTCATGGCGACAAGATCCATCGATCCCCTAAGAGCAGAAAACTGGTATAGATGTTGCTTTTATTCAAAAGTACTCAGTAGGGTAAGTTCTATCTTCGTCTTATTTCTTAGATTTGATTTTTACGGATGGCTATATTTAAAATGAAAAACTGGCAAAAAAAATTACTACTTTCCACTACATTCGTAGCCGTAGCACTAAGTAGTACTGTCCAAGCAAAAGAATGGAAAACCATTCGTTTTGGCACAGAATCTGCGTATGCACCTTTTGAATATAAAACACCAGACAATAAGCTGGTCGGTTTTGACATCGACTTGGGCAATGCCATTTGTGCCAAATTAAAAGCCAAATGTGTCTGGGTAGAAAATTCCTTTGATGGAATGATTCCTGCGCTCAAAGCGAAAAAATTCGACGGTATTCTGTCTTCAATGACGGTCACTACGGATCGCGCAAAACAAATCGCATTTAGCAATAAAATTTACAACACGCCTACCCGTATGGTCGCGAAGAAAGGCTCTCCTTTACTCCCTACGCCTGCATCCCTAAAAGGCAAACGTGTGGGTGTACAACAAGGTACGATTCAAGAAGGCTATGCAAAAGCCTATTGGGCACCTAAAGGTGTGAATGTGGTTCCTTACCCAAACCAGGATGTGCTTTACCAAGACATGGTTTCGGGACGTCTAGATGCAACATTACAAGATGCGATTATGGTCGATGCTGGTTTCCTAAAATCGGCGAAAGGCAAAGGCTTTGCTTTTGCAGGCAATAATGTGGTCGATGCCAAAACACTAGGTGTAGGGGCTGCAATCGGCTTACGTAAAGAAGATGCTGATCTGAAAAAGAATATTGATAAAGCATTAGCTGAAATTATTGCCGACGGCACCTATAAGAAACTCGAGAAAAAATACTTCTCTTTCAGCATTTATTAATTTATAGGGTGTCGGTTAAATACCGACACCCTATATATATTGCTGATTTATAAAATTTTATATTTTTACTCGGAGAAACTGAGTATGTTTCTGTCTGGCTATGGTCCCGTATTACTCAGTGGCACTTGGATGACCATACAGCTTGCTTTGTTATCACTAGTGCTTTCGATCATTATTGGATTGTTTGGGGCGAGTGCCAAACTCTCTCGT
The DNA here is from genome assembly GCF_001592855.1 of Acinetobacter sp. BMW17. NCBI lineage: Bacteria > Pseudomonadati > Pseudomonadota > Gammaproteobacteria > Moraxellales > Moraxellaceae > Acinetobacter > Acinetobacter sp. BMW17. The sequence continues at coordinate 30,540 of NZ_LSOD01000008.1, read as the reverse complement.
ATTCAAATCTTACGTCATGTTGCAACCCTCTATACCACGCTCATTCGTAGTGTTCCTGATCTGGTGATCATGTTGTTGCTGTTCTATAGCCTGCAACTTGGATTGAACTCGATTACCGAATCGATCCATATGGAGCAAATTGACATCAATCCCTTTGTGGCAGGGGTGATTACTTTAGCCTTTATTTATGGGGCTTATTTTACGGAAACCTTTCGTGGCGCATTTCAAGCCGTCCCCAAAGGTCAACTTGAAGCTGCATATGCCTATGGCATGACCCCATTTCAAGTCTTCAGGCGTGTCCTCTTTCCACAAATGATGCGTTTTGCCTTACCGGGGATTGGCAATAACTGGCAAGTCCTCATCAAAGCCACTGCCTTGGTGTCCTTAATTGGTTTGACCGACATCGTCAAAATTACCCAAGATGCAGGTCGAAGCAGCATGCAAGTGTTCTATTTCAGTATTGTTGCAGCCGTCATTTATCTGGCCATCACCACCCTTTCGAATTTGATTCTCATGTGGCTGGAACGTCGTTACTCTGCTGGTGTGAAAAAGGGACAACTATGATTGAAATTATTCAACAATACTGGCAGTCCTATCTGTGGACCGATGGTTTTCAAATGACTGGGGTCGCCATGACCGCGTGGCTACTGGTCTTATCGATTGCGATTGGTTTTGTTCTGGCTGTGCCTTTGTCAATTGCTCGAGTTTCTGAGCATGCTTTTGTACGTGGACCTGTTTGGTTTTTTACTTATATTTTCCGTGGTACCCCCTTATATGTGCAGCTACTGATTATTTATACTGGGATTTATAGTCTCGAATTTGTCCATGCCCATGAACGGCTCGATGAGTTTTTTAGAGAGGGGCTTAATTGCACCATTTTAGCGTTTGCACTCAATACAGCAGCTTATACCACTGAAATTTTTGCAGGGGCCATACGTTCGATTCCCTATGGCGAAATTGAGGCAGCAAAAGCTTTTGGAATGTCGCCTTGGAAACGCTATACCCGCATTATTATTCCGTCGATGCTACGCCGAGCATTGCCGTTTTATGGCAATGAAGTCATTTTGATGCTGCACGCAACCACCATTGCCTTCACTGCAACCGTGCCTGATATTCTCAAAATTGCACGAGATGTCAATGCTGCCACTTATGCCACGTTTGATGCCTTTGGCATTGCCGCTGTGCTGTATGCCTGTCTGGCATTTATCCTCATTTGGATCTTTCGTAAATTGGAACAACGCTGGCTGGCGTTTTTAAAACCATCGAATCATTAGGAGAAACAATGGAAAATTCAGCAAAACTGGTGATTCGAGACCTTTGTAAAAGTTTTGGCGATCATGAAGTCTTAAAAGGGGTTTCACTTGAGGCACATGCAGGTGATGTGATTAGTATTATTGGTTCCTCGGGTTCTGGTAAAAGTACCTTTCTTCGTTGTATCAATTTTCTAGAGCAACCGAGCCAAGGCAGCATTCAACTCAATGGCGAACAGTTAGAGACCACTTTAGATAAAAATGGCGATCTCAAAGCGACAAACCCTAAACAACTGCAAAAAATGCGCACCCAACTGATGATGGTCTTTCAACATTTCAATTTATGGTCGCATATGACGGTATTAGAAAATATTATTGAAGGGCCCATTCATGTCTTGGAGCTAAAGCGGAGTGAGGCAGAAGAGCGTGCGCGAAAATATTTAAGAAAAGTTGGGCTCGCAGAAAATGTCGAAAAGAAATATCCGTCTTTTTTGTCAGGAGGACAACAACAGCGTGTTGCAATTGCCCGTGCCTTAGCGATGGAACCTGAAGTGATGTTATTTGATGAACCGACCAGTGCTCTAGACCCTGAACTGGTGGGTGAGGTATTGAAAGTGATGCAAAGTTTGGCTGAAGAAGGCCGAACCATGATTGTGGTCACCCATGAAATGGGCTTCGCACGCCATGTGTCCAATCATGTTATTTTCTTAGATCAAGGCAAAATTGAAGAACAAGGTGATCCAAAAGAAGTTTTGATTCACCCCAAAAGTGAACGCCTGCAACAGTTTTTAGAGGGTAACTTTAAATAATTGAATAGCTTTCAAGAGCTTGTCTCAGCAATGATTCAACATTCAATGCTCTGTTGAAAAGATAAAGCGCCTCGTTTGATCTGATCCCGCGAAACTATATGCATTCAGATAAAAAACCGAGCAGTTTCGCTCGGTTTTTTTATCTTTCCACCTAAGTTTTTATAGATTGGTGTATCGATTTTTAGTGGTATCCATCACCAAAAAACTGGTGATCGAGCTAATGGATGGAATCGTTCCTAAAACATCAGTATGAAACTTTTTATAAGACTTGATGTCTGCCACTTCAACCCTGAGCAAATACTCGACCGAGCCTGTAATGGTATGACACTCAGTAACTTCATCCGTTGCAGTGATCACATCCTCAAACTGACTCAAGCTTTCTTTTGAGTGACAAGACAGCCCAATAGTCACATAAACCGTTAAACCAACACCCAAAAGCGAACGGTCAATCACCGCTTTATAGCCTCGGATCACACCAATTCTTTCTAACTCTTGCACGCGTCGTAAACAGGCCGAGGGTGACAAACCCACGCGTTCTGCCAGTTTAATATTGGTTAAATGTGCATCGCGTTCAAGCTCACACAATATTTTTCGGTCTAATCGATCTAATTCAATCATTTGTTGCATAAAACTCAGTATTAACGATCAATATACAACCAAATTGTGCTAGATCAACAATAAAATGATATTTATTTGATTACGCCATCCCCTTTATGAATGCGTCACTGTTTGTCTCTTATCTGCTGTTCTGTGTCGTGATGACCTGCACACCTGGACCCAATAATGCACTGGTCATGCTGTCTGGTGCACGATTTGGCATCAGTAAAACCCTACCTCTGGTTTTAGGCATTGCCTTTGGTGTGGCCGTGCAACTCTTCGCCATTGGCATCGGGTTAAATCAGATGTTTCTAGCCCTGCCCCAGCTCCAATTTATTTTAGGTTTGATCGGCACTGCTTATATTCTGTGGCTCGCATGGAAAATCGCGTCCAGTGGGCCACTCAACATCGAATTAGAACAAAAACCATCGATGGGTTTTCTACAAGGGGCTCTTTTTCAGTGGGTCAATCCCAAAGCATGGATTATCTCTATCAGCACCATTGCCACATATTTTGCTTTAAACCATTATGTCAGTGATATTCTTTATGCGGCCCTGATTTTAATGGTGGTTTCCATTCCATGTGTCGGGGTTTGGGCAGTCGGTGGTCTTTTCTTACGCCAATATCTAATGAAACCGCGCTTTGCCTTGAGCTTTAACATAACGATGGCAATCGCCTTATTGGTCGCTGTGTTACCTGCAGCATTAAAATTGATGAATACGCACATCGGAACATAAAAACGCTACAGTACTTAAAGAAAAAACTGCTCAATAAATGTGACTAAATCCTATGCCTCAAAAGCAAAAAGCCTGATTTTTTCATCAGGCTTTTTTATTACTGCTGCTGTTGCTGCTCTTGTTGCCAACGGCGTTGCTGTAAACGCTCACCTTCAACCTCACGCTTATTACGTGCTGACTCATACAGTTTGGTTCCTTTGAGCTCAGGGGGTAAATATTCTTGCATCACAAAATGCTCTGGATAGTTGTGCGGATACAAGTAGTCGACGCCATAGCCCTGCTCTTTCATCAACTTGGTCGGAGCATTTCTTAAATGCAACGGCACAGGTAAATTCGCTGTTTTTTCAGCCAAATCCAACGCTTTGTTGATCGCAAGATAAGTACTGTTACTTTTGGCACTGGTCGCCAAATACACCGCACACTGCCCAAGAATAATTCGACACTCTGGCATGCCCACCGCTTGAACAGAACGGAAGCATTCTCCAGCAAGCAGCAGTGCATTGGGGTTTGAGTTGCCAATGTCCTCAGAGGCTGCAATCAACATCCGACGGGCAATAAAAACAGGATCTTCACCGCCTTTGAGCATACGTGCCATCCAATACAAGGTGGCATCAGGATCACTCCCTCGAATTGACTTAATAAAAGCCGACACCAAATCATAATGCTGCTCACCCGATTTGTCATAACGGGCGATATTTTGCTGTGCAACTTTGACCACCATTGCATTGGTCACGATATTTTCAACGTCAGGCTCGAAGGTGCCCGCAATCAGTTCAATTAAATTCAAGGCTTTGCGGGCATCACCTGCGGCAAACTGCACCAGTGCTTCAAATTCTTCAATTTGAATATAACGTTCTTTTAAAAACGGATCGTTCTTAATCGCTTGCAGTAATAAAGTTTGAATCGCATCGGCATCGAGCGCATTTAAGGTATAGACCTGACAACGCGACAACAATGCACTGTTGACTTCAAAAGAAGGATTTTCGGTGGTGGCACCAATGAGGGTAATTTTGCCTTTCTCCACAGCATTCAGTAAGGCATCTTGCTGTGATTTGTTAAAGCGATGAATTTCATCAATAAACACCACAGGTGGCATTAAATCTCCACCATCAGCAATGATCTCACGGAGCTCTTTAACACCCGTATTGAGTGCAGATAGACTGACAAAAGGTCGATCAATCGCTTGCGCCAGCAGTAAAGCAATGGTGGTTTTCCCCACGCCTGGCGGCCCCCAAAAAATAATCGATGGCAAATGCCCTTGATCGATCATTTGGCGGAGCGGTGCCTGCTCACCCAATAAGTGATCCTGCCCAATAATTTCAGATAAATCACGCGGGCGTAAACGTTCAGGCAGTGGAATATTGCTATCAGACATAGGGCTAGGACTTATCATGCGTTCATCGAATGCTTATGTTATGGCAAATTCAGGCAAATGACACAAGCTTTTCATGCAATTTGATTGTGCTTTTATCGGCTAGCGAACCCAACGCACAATATAGTCTTCGATGTCGTCATCCTGAATCTCTTCTTCAGAAATACAGCGTCCTGCTGCAGACTTTTTCGCTTTCAGAATACTTTGACGTGAGCCCGTGTTCAAATAGTGCCATCTGGGCAAATTTTTACCTTCATGCAGACGGCGATAAGCACAGCTCGGTGGTAACCAATGAATCGTGTCTAAAAGTTCGGGCGTGAGCTGGATACAATCGGGCACATGCTGCTTGCGGTTCGGATAATCCCGACAACTGGCCGTTTGACAGTCCAGCAGTTTACAGGCCACTTTGGTATAGGCGACTTCTTGGCTTTCTTCATCTTCAAGTTTCACCAAACAGCACAGACCACAACCATCACACAACGCTTCCCACTCTGCTGAACGTAGCTCAGTGAGCGCATAATGCTTCCAAAACTCTAGTCGTAATTCCTGTGACATGACGCTTGCCGATAAACTCAATAGCACATTATACCCTATAGTAACTGTACTTTTCAGCACCATCAAATTTTCAATATTTACATCATATTCATAAACTTAAAATACAAACAGAACACTTTTTAAACAAAAGCAACACAGTGTGTCCGAGCCTTCTTTCTATACTAATAGAGTAATAAATAAGAACATCTATGGAGAAAAATTATGTTTCGTTGGGCGATTATCTTCGCAGTGATTGCACTGATTGCAAGTTTACTTGGTTTTGGCGGCGTAGCAGGTTTATCCAAAGACTTTGCGATTATTTTATTGGTGATTGCTGTGATTCTAGCGATTGTCGGATTTTTATCCCGTGGCAAAGTCTAAAGTACGCGACTATTAATAAAAAAAAGAAGGATTCAGATCCTTCTTTTTTTATGTGTGCCTTTAAAAATAATTTCTCACACTTCTCATGTAGATCGGAATATTTTTCAAATCCTTGTAAAAGTTTTTATGCTTTAATCAGAACAGATCATCTATCAGGATTTGAGCATGACAATCAGTATTCAAACTCGAGAAATTCAATATAACGCAGCCGATGGACAACGCTTAGTCGGTTATTTTGCAGCACCAAGCTCTCAAACACCGCATGCAGGTATCATCGTTGCACCCGAATGGTGGGGCCGAAATGAATATACTGAACAACGTGCTCGCGAACTGGCTGAACACGGTTATGCCGCACTGGCGATTGATATGTACGGCGACAAAAATGTCACCACAGATGCGAAACAAGCCTATGAATGGATGATGCAAACTTTTGCCGATGCAGACACCATCGTCAACCGTGCGCAAGCAGGTTTAGATACGCTTGCAGCCCAGCCTGAAGTGAATCCCACTCAACTGGCGGCGATTGGTTTTTGTTATGGCGGTAAAGTGGTTTTAGACTTAGCTCGCTCAGGCGCACCACTAAAAGCAGTGGTGACTTTCCATGCCACATTGGCACCGAAAGCCCCTGCGGTCGAAGGTCAAATTCAGGGTGAAATTTTAGTTTTACATGGTGAGTTAGACAGCATGGTCACGTTGGATGATGTTGCCAGCTTCCGTGAAGAAATGCATGCGGCAAAAGTGGACCATGAAGTCATCATTTTTGAAGATGCGAAGCACGGTTTTAGCAACCCATTGGCCGATGAGCGTGCCAAAGCCAATGGCGTAGACTTGGGCTATAACCCAGAAGCAGAAAGACAAGGGCTAGATGCAATGTATGACTTGCTAGAACGCAATCTCAGTGCTTAACTAGAGCTGAGAATTCAACTATTTGATTTTTCAGATCCAACAGGATACATAATTAGATTTTAGAGGAGATAACAATGACTGAGACCCACTGCCAATATTGTAATTTTGATGAATATGACGTGCTTGATAAAAATGACTTTGGGGTGATTTTGCCCGAACCCAATGCATTGTCTAAAGGTCACTGTGTCATTATCCCTCTACGTCATGTGAGCTCATTTTTTGACATTACCGACAAAGAACGTAAAAGTTTAATGTCTTTGCTGGAACTGGCACGTAATGAACTTCAATTACGTCATCAACCTTCAGGCTTTCATATTGGTTTTAATGACGGTGAAATATTTGGGAATGTATCTGAACACTTACATATCCATATTATTCCACGCTACAAAGACCAAGAGCTAAAACTCGATGCACGTTGGGGCATGACAAAAGACTAAGTTTTTATGGTTTTAAATGGCGCGTAAGCGCCATTTTTTATGCGCAAAAACTCGGGCTCAGAAAAGACATTCAGTTATACTAAGCCGAATTTCTTGCTTGTGCCTCAGATGTCTCCTTTCTCTTTTTCAGATGCGTTACTGACTTGGTTCGATGTTCATGGTCGACATGACCTGCCATGGCAAGTAGCCAATGATCCCTACAAAGTCTGGGTGTCTGAAATTATGCTGCAACAGACCCAAGTCAAAACCGTGCTGCAATACTTCGAGCGTTTTATCGAACGCTTCCCAACCGTTGCAGCTTTAGGGACAGCATCATGGGATGAGGTCGCACCTTACTGGGCAGGTCTGGGCTACTATGCCCGTGCACGTAATCTACATAAAGCCGCAGGGGTTGTGGCACGTCAGGGACACTTTCCTCAAACTTTAGAGGACTGGATTGAACTGCCAGGTATTGGTCCATCAACCGCAGGGGCGCTGATGTCTTTGGGTTTACGTCAGTACGGCGTCATTATGGATGGCAATGTAAAACGCGTGCTCGCGCGTTTTTTTGCCATTGAGGATGATCTAAGCAAACCTGTGCATGAACGCAGCATGTGGCAACTGGCCACTGAACTCTGTCCAACTGAACGTAACCACGACTATACCCAAGCCATCATGGATTTGGGGGCAACCGTCTGTACCCCTAAAAAACCGCTGTGTTTATACTGCCCAATGCAGCAACACTGTAAGGCCCATGCACAAGGGCTAGAAACTGAGCTGCCTTTTAAAAAACCCAAGAAAGCTGTGCCTGTGAAGTCAGCCCAAGTTTTGGTGCTGCGTCATCACAATCAATGGCTGTGGCAACAGCGTCCCAATAGTGGACTGTGGGGTGGTTTATGGTGTTTACCTATTTTTGAAAATCGTGATGAACTCACGCAACTGTGCCAAAGTCTAGGACTGAAACAAGTCTCGCAACGTGCTGAAATTTCGCATAGTTTCACCCATTTCACTTGGCAACTGGAAGCGCTTTGCTTTGAAGTCGATGCCGATCAACTCGAACATTTAAGTATAGAATTGGCCAGCACATGGATAGACATACAAAACGTCACAGAAATGGGCATCCCAACTGCGATGAAAAAATTGATCTCAGCAATTCAACTGTGACATAGTTGGGTGATCGATTGGGTTCACCCTTAGACTTTAAAATTAGATCACTGAAATAATAAAGGATTGTTCGTGCGTAATTGTTTGCCCCGCCTTTCTGCGCTTGCCAGTTTAAGTTTTGTGATTCTGTTACTCGCAGCTTGCCGTACCACGCCGCCTGCACCAAGTGGAAGCCAGTTACCTGCCTCACAAGTCCAACAGCTGAAAAACATGCGTTTAGCTCAGCAGCTGCCTGTACCCGTTCAAGGCATTAAACGTCATGGACTCACAGATACGTGGGGAGCGTCTCGCAGTAGTGGACGGACGCATGAAGGCATCGACATTCTGGCTCCACGTGGAACAAAAGTTTTTTCTGCCACAGAAGGGCTCGTCGCAGACTTACGCAATAACAATTTGGGTGGTAAAGTGGTTTGGATTATGGGGCCAGCAGGCACTTGGCATTACTACGCTCATCTTGATGACCATAAACGTGGCTTAAGTGTCGGCGACTATGTCAGAAAAGGCGACCTGATCGGCTATGTCGGCAATACAGGCAATGCACGGCACACAGCCCCACATTTGCATTATGGACTTTATTTACAAGGTAAAGGCCGTGGTGCAGTAAATCCCTATCCTTATTTACGTTAACTTTAGGAATTTTTCATGTCAGAAGCGTTGATCAACCGTCTGGTCGAATTTGCTGAATCAGGCAATCAACAAAAAATCATCTTGGCCGGACAAAACCACCAAGGTTGGATCATGGAAATTACCGAAGATGCGCTTTTAATCAGTACTGGATTTGCTGAAAAAACAGGAAAAGATGTTTGGATTAACTTTTCCGACCTCGAACACGCCCAATTGTTTTATTGGGACAATCAACACGACCAATGGGCACCTTTTACCCTATAAAAAGATCAGGAGCATGTTCATGACCACTAAACGCTGCGGATGGTGCTCCTCAGACCCACTTTACATCGACTACCATGATCATGAGTGGGGTAAACCACTACATGATGAAAAGCAGTTATTTGCGATGCTCTGCCTCGAAGGTCAACAAGCGGGGCTGTCATGGATTACCGTCCTGAAAAAGCGTGAACATTATCATCGCCAGTTTTTTCAATATTCCATTGAACAAATTGCGGCTTTGAGTGATACAGACTTAGCCGAAAAAGTCCAAGATATCGGCTTAATTCGCCATATCGGGAAGCTGACCGCCATTCGTGACAATGCGCTTGCATGGCAAGCCCTAAAGCAACAAGGCATTGACCCCGTTGAGTGGCTCTGGAACTTTGTCGGGCAACACGCAATCAACAATAATGTCCCGGACTACCGCACAGCACCTGCACAGACACCTCAAAGCCAAAATATGTCTAAAACCCTAAAAAAACAGGGCTTTAAATTTGTCGGACCCACCACCTGCTATGCCTTTATGCAAGCAGTCGGTATGGTCAATGATCACGAAAACAGCTGTCATTTTAAATAAAAGTACATAAAAAACAGGAAAATAAGGATATAGAATATGACGGATAACACCATTCGTGCCTATGCGGCAATGCAAGCAGGTGCAGCACTACAACCCTATCAATTCGATGCGGGTGAACTGCAACCACATCAGGTCGAAGTCCAAGTCGAATATTGTGGATTGTGCCATTCCGATGTTTCAGTCATTAACAATGAATGGAACTCTTCGGTCTACCCCGTTGTCGCTGGTCATGAAATTATTGGCACCATCAGTCGCTTAGGCTCCGAAGCCAAAGGGCTTAAACTTGGACAGCGCGTCGGTATTGGCTGGACGGCAGAAAGCTGCCAACACTGTGATCCCTGTGTGTCGGGCCAACAAGTGCTCTGTACAGGAGGACCGACAGCAACCATCGTCGGTCATGCAGGCGGCTTTGCCGACAAAGTCCGCGCAGGTTGGCAGTGGATTATTCCTTTACCTGAAGAGCTGGATCCTGAGTCAGCGGGTCCTTTATTGTGCGGCGGTATTACCGTTTTTGATCCGATTTTAAAACACCAAATCCAAGCCATTCACCATGTCGGGGTAATTGGGATTGGTGGTCTAGGGCATATGGCCATTAAGCTACTTCGAGGATGGGGCTGTGAAATTACTGCATTCACCTCGAACCTAGACAAAACTGACGAGCTCAAAGCTATGGGCGCAGATCATGTGGTGAATAGCCGTGATGTGGATGCGCTTAAAACCCAGCGAGGCAAATTCGATCTATTGCTCAGTACGGTGAATGTCACGCTCAATTGGCCTGCCTATATTAGTACACTGGCACCGAATGGCACGATCCATCTGCTAGGCCTGCCCCTTGAGCCCATCAAGTTAAATGCAGGTAGTCTGATTGCTGGAGCAAAGTCTATCACGGGTTCACCCACTGGCTCCCCTGCGGCATTACGTCAGCTACTCAAATTCGCTGCACGTAAAAACATTGCGCCACAAATTGAACTGTATCCTATGTCACAGTTGAATGAAGCACTGGAACGGTTACATTCTGGAAAAGCCCGCTATCGGATCGTCCTCAAAGCCGATTTTTAATCCATAAGCGCCTCAAAACAGGCGCTTTTTTTATACCGCTTGTTTGACCAACGTCGAACTGCTGAGTTGCGCTTTCACCCAATCGGCCAACAAGGTGACCGCTGCTCGAATATCTGTTGAAATTTCATGACCTGCATTGAGGCGGATACAGTTTTTATAACGCTGCCCTTCACCAAAGACTTCGCCTGGCACAATATTAATACCGTGCTGCTGAGCAAAATAGTACATATCTAAACCATCGATACACTCGGGTAGCTGTAACCACAGCGCATAACCACCTAAGGGTTGATTGATACGTAACTCAATTCCGTTAAAGGCATGCTGAATCATGTGTCGGTATTGCTCAACTTGCTGTTTCAAAATCGGCTTTAACTGCTGTAAATGCTCCCGATAAGCACGACTATAAATGAGATCGGCCAGTGCCAACTGCAAGGGTGTATTCACTGTGATATTTTGCATCAGTAACGTAGCCTTCAAATGCGCTAAGCGCTGCGGAATACAAAACCAACCTACCCGATACGCAGTTGAAAGTGACTTGGAAACCGAACCACAGAAAATCACATAACCCTGCTGATCCCAATACTTAATCGGCAACGGACGACTCGAACTGAAACTACATTCACCATAGATATCATCTTCAATCACATAGCACTGATAGCGCGCCGCCAGTTGTGCAATTTTTTCTTTTTCTGCATTGCTTAAGCAAAACCCCAATGGATTTTGATAATTGGCCGTGAGTAAACACGCTTTTGCGCCTGAACTTTGCATGACCTGCTCTAAACGTTCAAGATCAAAGCCTTGGGTATCGGCTGGAATTTCAATAATTTTTCGTTTTAACCCCGCCAACATTTGCAACTGACCATTAAAATTCGGGGTGGGCACAATTACGCTGTCCCCTTCCTTGCTGAGGTGTTGGATCATCACCGACAACGCAGGCATACAGCCATTGCTGATGTAAATATCATCCTGCGAAATATAGAAGCCATCTTCAGCCCAATGCTCAGACAAGGCCTGCCGTAAGCGAATATGGCCCTGCTTATCGCTATATAAAAAATCTTCAGGTTGGCTGTGTTTTAAGGCGCGTTGAATGGAGCGGCGGAGCGCTTCTACAGGCACATGTTTTGGAGAAAGCTGAATCGCGCCCAAATGGATGAGACGGCTATTAATGGAAGACTGTTGAATTTCTAGCTGTAGCTCTAAATTAGAAATATCACGGGCTTGAGACTGAAAATCAGGATGCTGTGGTACAGGAATAGATGGGCTGGTATTTTTCTGATAACTGACAAAATAACCCGACTTATTTTTCACATGAATATACCCCTGCGACTCGAGTAGCTCATAACAGCTCTTGGCCGTATTCAAGCTGACCTTTTGTAAGTTAGCAAACTGGCGTAACGACAGCAACTTTTGCCCTGCGGGTAATTCAGCATTTTGAATTTTTTCAAGCAACTGTGCAGCCAAGCTTTGATACTGAAATGCCATTCATCTGTACCTATTTTTTTAAATCTTATGTATCTGTATCCATTATGCCAACAGAATTATGCTTCTGTCATTCGTTCACAACCATAAATAGGCACTTTTATGAAAAAAATAATCATATCTCTCTTTTGCTTATTGAGCTTATCGGCTTGCCAACCGCCACATATTTCGCAGCAGGTACAGCAGCAGCATTTTATTTGTAAAGCACTGATTGAAGGCTTTCTGAAAACGCAAAATTTAACGGATTATCAGTTTTTAAGTTTAGCGCCGAGCTTGACTGAAACCTCGACCCAACGAACCTATCAATATCGGTTGAACAATGAACGTGAAATGCAGATGAACTTGCCTCGCCAGAAAAATTTACAGTTTCAATGTGACCAAAGCAGTGCTGAAAACTTCAAGATCTCGCTCGCTGGTGAAGGACATGCCATGCTCAGTTTAATCCAGTTAGACCTGCCTAAGGCTTCAACCTTAGAGCTGCTGAACGCTTATCAACAGCCTTAAGTTTTAAAAAAGCCTGCATTGCAGGCTTCTTCGTCTTTAAAATTAATGTAAGGCAGTCGGTAAGTGGGCAGGTGTCCCCTCTTGTTCCAGCAATTGATTTTTCATTTTTTGCAGCATTTGATAGGGTTGTTGTTGGACAAACATATTCACAAACTTCAGTGGTATCGATCCCTCAGGGTTAGCATAACCTGAGGTCGAAACCTTGACTTTATTTGATCCCAGTTTCTGAAAAGTCCAATCGCCCTCATAATGATTTAGACGCACATAATCTGGATTTTTAAGAATGTTTTTATCAATCGCTTTATTTTTAATGCTAATAATGCCCTGACTGTCCTTGGTCATTTTCCCCTGCACCACCAAGTCACGGTCTTTTAAAGGAAAAGGAAAATCCAGCACCATATACAGCTGAAACTCGCCTTTTTTATCATCACGCGACAAGACTTTCACACTGCCCATATACGGCACCCATTTCACCGCATGGTCAACATCTAAGATCAATGACACTGCTTTTTCAATCGGTACATCAAACGTGGTTTCAGCCTTATATAAAAAGACTGGGTTTTGCGCATTTTGATAGGTCCAAACTTTAATATTATTTTTATGAATACTGAGTTTGGCTTGATCCATAGGTTTGGCTTGTGCTGTCGTCATCACGGCAACAACACAAGCCATATATATGACTTTTTTCATTCTATTCTTCGTCTTATTTTAGTTTTTTATCTTGTTTTTATGGCGAATGAAGCAGGTTTTTAAACTTGAATGTCGTTAAAACCCAGTACATCTTTCATGTCATATTTACGTGCTTCACGTCCTACCACCCAAGCCGCAGCACGTACCGCACCCGAAGCAAAGTTCATACGGTTGGTCGCTTTATGAGTAATTTCAACACGCTCACCATCAGCAATAAACATAGCCGTATGTTCACCGACAATATCGCCGCCACGAATGGTTTGGAAACCAATACTTTGACGCTCACGTGGTCCTGTATGACCTTCACGGCAATACACTGCATCGGTTTTCAAGTCACGACCTAAAGCACCCGCAATGGCCTCACCCATCATCAACGCTGTGCCTGATGGTGCATCGACTTTATGACGGTGATGCGCTTCAATCACTTCAATATCCACTGTGTCGCCAAAGACTTTAGACGCCAATTCCAACAGCTTAATCGAAACGTTGACCCCCACAGAATAGTTGGCTGCATAGACCACAGGTGTTTGAGTCGCAGAGTCATCCAAATAAGCTTTTTGTTCGTCATTCATACCCGTGGTACCAATGACAATGGCAACCCCAGCTTCACGACAAATTTTTAAATGTTGAACAGTCGCTACTGGTGCAGTGAAATCAATAATCACATCACAATCTTTCACTACCGCTTCCAGACTACCCACCACCTTCACGCCGAGGCTGCCAATACCAGCAAGCTCACCTGCATCTGTACCAACCAGTGAGCTTTCAGGGCGTTCCACTGCCGCAGCGAGTTGATAGCCTGCTTCGTGTACCGCTTGAATAAGGATGCGACCCATACGGCCGCCGGCACCTAAGACACCAATGCGTGGAGCTGCTGACATAACATATTCCTAATCTAGCTTCAAAATTGCTCTTACTATAGCAAAACTGATTGCCCAGACTAAGGTTTGTTGACCATTTTCATCGAAAAAATCGCTTTATTTTCAAACATGATTTCTCCAGCTTTTCACAAATTTGCAATCAATCTTACGCAGACTAGGTTCGCGTTTAAAAACAACTTTAAAATGAGGAAAATAGAATGAAAGCCAAGGTACTTTTTCTAGCGATGGCGTTTGGGGGCAGTTGGGCACAGGTTCAGGCTGAACCCGCTGTTCAAGCGGGCGACACCTTAGAAAGTTTGTCACAGGTAAAGATCACCACCAGCACACATCCCAAAGCACAGGCCGAGCAACAAGTACAAGCCACTGCACCTATGGCTGAAGAAATGGTGTCGGTTGAAGAGATCGATCAACCTGAGCTGCCAGCAGAAGCGCAATAACATAAAAAAAGCGGGAAAATATTCCCGCTCTTTTCAACACCAATTCAGACGTACCGTATTCAATTAATCAAACAGTCGGTCAAAGAAAGACTTCTTCTTTGGTGATGATTTGTGATCATCTCCATCTAAAGTTTCTTGCAACTCTTTCAACAGTTCACGTTGACGTGCTGTTAAGTTGACTGGCGTTTCAATCACGATACGGCAGAGTAAGTCACCTTGCATACTGGTACGTACAGGTTTAACCCCTTTGCCACGTAAACGGAACATTTTACCCGTTTGTGTGCCTTCAGGAATTTTCAAACTCACACGACCTTCGAGTGTCGGGATTTCAATTTCTTTACCCAAAGCAGCATCGGCAATGCTCACAGGGACATCCATATACAGGTCTGCACCATCACGCTGGAAGATTTCGTGCTCACGCACCACCACTTCTACATACAAGTCGCCTGACTGACCATCACGAATCGCTTCGCCTTTACCCGTTAAACGAACGCGGTCACCGTTGTCGACGCCCGCAGGAATCGTCACTTCTAAGGTTTGTTGACGGTCTTTAACGCCTGAACCATGACAGGTATTACATGGGTTCTTAATGATCTTACCCTGACCGCGACAGGTGCTACAAGTCTGCTGTACAGAGAAGAAACCTTGCTGCATGCGAACCTGACCTGCACCATGACAAGTTTTACAGGTTTCAACATCATTCGGGTTTTTAGAGCCTTTACCGTCACAGGTTTCACACGGCGCTGGTGCGGTAAAAGTAATGGTTTTTTTCACCCCTCTTACTGCTTCTTCCAACGTCAGTTCCATCACATAACGTAAGTCAGAACCACGACGTGCACGCTGTTGACCACGACCACCGCCGCCACCAAATGCGCCACCGAAAATGTCACCGAATTGACTGAAAATGTCTTCTGCGC
This sequence comes from Acinetobacter sp. BMW17, assembly GCF_001592855.1. NCBI lineage: Bacteria > Pseudomonadati > Pseudomonadota > Gammaproteobacteria > Moraxellales > Moraxellaceae > Acinetobacter > Acinetobacter sp. BMW17. The sequence continues at coordinate 14,945 of NZ_LSOD01000008.1, read as the reverse complement.
TGAAACCACCACCGAAGCCGCCTCCGCCGCCCATACCACCTTCAAAGGCTTGATGGCCCATACGGTCATACATGCTGCGCTTTTCGCTATCCGATAAAATTTCATAAGCTTCAGCCGCTTCTTTAAACTTCTCTTCAGCTTCAGCATTGTCAGGGTTGCGGTCCGGATGATATTTCATCGCCAACTTACGGTAGGCTTTTTTAATTTCATCATCACTAGCGGTTTTAGCAACACCTAAAACCTCATAATAATCACGTTTAGCCATGTCTGGCGATGCTCCTCACGGAATTTATTTAATACTCAACTGTGGTCTGAAATTGGGTTCAAACCAAGTTTTACAAGGGGGTGTTTGAAAAAAAATCAGTAGAATTAGAAAACTGCTTTATTTTTCAAAAATTTAGACAGGCCTTTAAACCATGCATTTAGAAGGAAGAGAAATGCAATACAGCTAAAAACCACACCTGCAACCGTGCATGCAGTCACCCACAATGCGCTGTCCCAAGTGAAGAAAATAAGAGGAATAAACCACAGTGCTGCAAATAAAGCCAAAATGCTATAAATCACAATATTGCGCATGACCCAGAGTGCTTGCGCTTGTAACCACACTTCGGCATGATCAATTTGCGTGACTTTTCGGGCATACCAATAGGAAAATGCGCCACTAATCACAGTAAACAAAGCCAAAAACATGAAGACATAAGAAATCGCGATAGAGCGGCGATACTTGGTTACATTGTCTTGCATCATGCGTTTAACCCCATTTGCCACATCGTTGGTTTTTTAATGTGTAGCAAAAAACTGCTTTATAAAAATGCCATAAATTTCAGGTGCTACTATATTGAAATTTTCAACGTTTCGCACCTGATATTGGCATAAATTTACAGCTTATGGCTAATTTTTTTTACTTTAAACCACTGCGCGTACAAGGCAGGTAAAAAGAACAGGGTTAATAGCGTCGCCACAATCAGTCCGCCCATGATCGCAACGGCCATAGGTCCAAAGAAAATACTTCTAGACAATGGGATCATCGCCAGAACAGCTGCCAATGCCGTCAGCACAATTGGACGACAACGTCGCACCGTCGCATCAATGATCGCATCCCATGATTCATGCCCCGCTTGAATGTCTTGCTCAATCTGATCAATTAAAATCAGTGAATTGCGCATGATCATGCCCGACAAGGCAATGGTGCCCAACATCGCAACAAAGCCAAAAGGTTTATTGAACAGTAACAGGAACAACACCACGCCAATCAAACCTAAAGGCGCGGTGAGCAAGACAATCGTGGCACGAGACATACTGCGCAGTTGAATCATCAGCAAAGTCATGACTACGGCCAAGAACAAAGGCATACCCGCTGCAACCGATTTACCCCCACGCGCAGACTCTTCCACTGTGCCGCCGACTTCAACCAAATAACCATTCGGCAGTTCCGCACGCAGCTGATTCATGTGCTCCGCCATTTCATCCACCACAGTGGCCGGTTGTAACTTGGTCCGAATATCTGCACGTACCGTAATAGTCGGTAGGCGGTTACGATGCCAAATCAAACCTTCTTCAAAGCTATAATCAATTTTTGCAATTTGTGCCAATGGTACTGTTCCGCCATTTGAGGTTGGAACGGCAAGGCTTGCCAATGATGCTACTTCAACCCGCTCGGCTTGATCGCCACGTAAACGGATTTCAATCAGCTCACGTTTCTCACGGTACTGGTTAATGGTGGCACCCGAAATTGAGCTGTTCAAGAAATTGGCCAAATCTAAACTCGATACCCCCATTTGGCGGGCACGGTCTTGGTCAATCTCTAAATTGATCATCTTGCTTGGTTCACCCCAGTCCAAATGCACATTGGTGGTGTTGGGGTTAACACTCAGCATCGCCGCGACTTTATCCGCCCAAGCACGCACTTGGGTCAAGTCTTCACCCGACACGCGATATTGAAGTGGATAACCGACAGGGGGGCCATTTTCAAGTAAAGAGACGCGAGTACGCACATCAGGCAATAACTGACGGATTTGGGTGTCTAAGGATTTACGAATTTCATTGCGATCATCCAGTGAAGAGGCCAAGACCACAAACTGAGCAAAGCTGGCTTGTGGTAGCTGCTGATCGAGCGGTAAATAAAAACGTGGCGAGCCTGTGCCCACATATGCCACATAATTATCAATGCCTTCTTGCTTCGACAGGAACTGTTCAACTTTTTTCACCGCATTTTCAGTTGCCGTTAAAGATGCACCTTCTTCAAGTTTTAAGTCGACCAAAATTTCGGCACGATTTGAAGGCGGGAAAAACTGCTGTGGTACTAACTTAAACATCAACACCGAGAGCACAAAAATAGCCACAGTCGTCGCAATGACCGTTTTGCGATAGGTCACACACAGATCGACCCAACGGCGAAAACCTTGATAGAACTTGGTTTGATAAGGATCGTGATGCTCACCTGTATGATGCACCATCGGCTGAGGTTCTGGCTGTTTGCGCGAACGTGCCCACAGACGGCTATACCACGGCGCTTTTTGAATCAGCTCTTTATTAAAATCGGGCAGGAGTTTGTCACCCAAATAAGGTACAAAAAGCACCGCTGCAAACCATGACACAATTAAGGCAATGGTCACCACTTGGAAAATAGAGCGAGTGTATTCACCTGTACTGGACGCTGCCGTGGCAATTGGTAAAAAGCCCGCAGCGGTAATCAAAGTTCCCGTCAACATAGGAAAGGCAGTGGTTCGCCATGCATGCCCTGCGGCTTGTAGTCGGCTGTAGCCTTGTTCCATTTTGATTGCCATCATTTCCACAGCAATAATGGCGTCATCGACCAAGAGGCCCAGCGCTAAAATCAGGGCACCCAAAGAAATTTTATGTAGACCGACATCAAAAATATTCATGCCTGCAAAGGTCATGGCCAAGACCAGTGGAATGGAGAATGCCACCACCAGTCCAGTCCGGAAACCCAGCGAGAAAAAGCTGACTAGCAGTACAATAATCACCGCTTCAGCCAAAACTTTCATGAACTCGTTGACACTACGCTTCACCGCAACAGGCTGATCTGAAACTTTTTTCAGCTCCATACCTAAAGGTAAGGTTTTTTGCAGCTTGGAAAACTCAGTTTCTAAGTTTTTACCCAAAGCCAAGATGTCGCCACCTTTACGCATCGACACTGCAATACCAATGCCATTTTCCCCCATAAAGCGCATTCGGGGTTGAGCAGGCTCACTAAAGCCACGATAGACGTCGGCAACATCGCTGAGCTGGATGGTTTTTCCATTCACCAATAAAGGCATGCGTTGCAGTTCTTCAACGCTCTTAATTTGCCCTGTGACTCGGAGTTGAATACGATCTGATTCTGTTTCAAAAAAACCTGCACTGGCCATGGTATTTTGCTGTTGCAGGGCTTGTTGCACCGCTGTCACAGGAATGCCTAGCTGTGCCGACTTGGTGTTGGAAATTTCAATCCAGATCTTTTGATCTTGCAGTCCAACCAAGTTGACCTTGGCGACATCTTTGACACGTTGCAGTTGTAACTGTAGACGGTCGGCATATTCTTTCATCACTGCATAATCAAAGTCTTTACCCGTCAGCACATAAATGTTGCCAAATGTATCGCCGAACTCATCATTAAAGAATGGTCCTTGTACCCCATTGGGCAGCTGATGTTTGATGTCTCCAACCTTTTTGCGTACGTCATACCACACATCAGGTATCTCACTGGAGCGCATGGCATCTCGTGCCACAAAAGTCACCATCGACTCGCCGGGTCTGGAGTAGGCCATAATGCGCTCATACTTACCCGTGGTCATCAGCTCTTTTTCAATACGGTCGGTCACCTGTTCAGACACCTCACGCGCCGTTGCACCCGGCCAATAGGTCTGTACCACCATCACTTTAAAGGTAAAAGGCGGGTCTTCGCTCTGTGCTAGTTTGGAATAAGACACCACACCCACGATGCCCAGCAACAACATCAAATAAAGGACCAAGCCCTTATTCTTTAAGGCCCATTCCGACAGGTTATAGTTCATGCTTAACCTCCTGTCGCAATCTTGACCGTTTTATTGTCACGGCTAATCGGTTGAATTTTTTGTTTTTCACGCAGTAAATGCACCCCACCCACCACGACATAGTCCGTTGGCTGTAAACCTGAACGAATGGTAACGCTGTCTCGACCATACTCCCCCACGCTGACAGGGACTTTACGAATGCTGTTATCAGCATTCACCACCCAGACATAGGCATTTTTACCTGCAGCGGAAACACTGGCTAACGGTACACTCAACACATTGCTTTCAGCTGAACTGAAAAACACCCGAGCACTCTGTCCCAGTTGAATCGTATTTTGTCCTTCACGCAAAGCCACTTTGACACTAAAAGTACGTGACTGATCTGCTGCAGGCGAAATTTCACGGACGTAGGCAGCAAAACGTTCATCGGGTTTGGACCACAAAGTGACGACTGCATCCTGTCCAACTTTAATCTGAGCAATGGCTTGTTCAGGCACACCAATCACCACCTCACGATCACCTGAAATGGCCAGTTGAAACGCGGGTTGCCCTGCTGAAATCACCTGTCCAATTTCAATATTTCGCTCGGTAATCACACCGTTTTTATTGGCAATCAGTTGGTTATAACTGGTTTGGTTTTGCGTAACGTTATAATTGGCTTGTGCTTGTTTCAAGCTCGACAGTGCGGCTTTATATTGATTTTCAACGCTGTCGTACTGTGAACGACTCACTGCATTACTCGGTAATAACTGTTTAAAGCGATTGAGTTCATCCTGCGCATTTTTTTCAGCCGCTTGGGCACTCTCCAACTGTGCTTTGACTGCATTTAATTGCAACTGGGCATCCTGTACATCTAAGCGTGCTAAAACTTGTCCGACTTTAACTTGGTCACCCACATCGACCAAACGCTCCGTGACTTGTCCCCCAACACGAAAAGACAGTGCCGTTTGTTGGCGGGCTTGCACTTCGCCTGCATAGCTTTTTTGTTCTAGATGCGTGGTATTCGGTTGGCTCACCATTACCAAAGGCACTGACTCTGGTTCGGTCGTGTCTTTGCTACATCCCCACAAGGTGATACTACACACCACCATCATACTTGCCACAAGGGTCTGAATTTTGCTCATGAAGTCTGCTCTTCTTCCATAACCACCAATTAATCAGGCACAATATCCAGACTTAACTTGGTTATTTTTTAATTAATATACTGTATAGTACACTAATTAAAGATATGCTCAGATGTAAATGACTTTTTGAACTTTTTTTTAGGAAAATGTGTGCAAGCTTCAGCAGGACGTCCCAAGGATTTAGAAAAACGGCAACGTATTTTGGAGGTGGCACGTCAGTTGTTTTTACAACATGGCTACCACGGCTCCAGCATGGATCATATTGCCAAGGAAGCACATGTCACCAAACTTACGGTGTATAACCATTTTCAGGACAAAGCCAATCTGTTCAGTTGTGCAATTGAGGAAACCTGTGAAAAGCTGATGCTGGGTCGTTCATTTCAATTGCAACGTGCCGAAGACTTTGTGCCCATGCTCGAACAGATCTGTGCGTTATCAATGCATATTATTAACCTGCCTGAGGCCATCAAGCTGGAGCACCTGCTCTTGCAGCTAGCCGCTGAACAAAACCCATTGCTAGAGAACTTCTATAAAGCCTCTCACCTCAAAATGCGGGCGATTTGGGAACAGTTCTTTGACCAAGCCCAAACCTTAGGCGTTCTTCAGTTTGAACAGGCCAACGAGGTCATCACCTTATTAATGTCTTTGCTGTTTGGATATCGTCACCAAGAAATGTTACTGGGGATGAATGAAGTGCCAAATGCCGAACAACGCGAGCAACTGATTCAAGAGGCTATGGCGGTTTTTTTATTAAAATACCCCTTACAAAAACCTTAAGACTCGGTTAATTAAATTTATATTTTTTATAATTAATTCAAATGCTTGAAATTAAAAACCCTCTTTCCTTTAAAACAATTTCTTGCCCTAAGTTGTTCATTTGATTCTAAATTCAGCAATTAATCCCCTACTTTTGTCTGCCCCTACTTGGATTGTCATCGAATCGGGGTATAGTCAAATTAAGAACAACGAGGGAATAATAATCATGATTCAACAAATTGATGCTCCACTACGTGAAGATGTCCGATTACTCGGCAACCTATTGGGTGAAACCCTCAAGGAGCATGCAGGACAAGATTTGTTTAATCAGGTCGAGCAAATTCGCGCATTGTCTAAAGGTGCTCGTGATGGTCAAGTCGAAGCTGAAAAACAGCTGGAACAATTGTTTTTTAGCCTTGAAGATGATGAAATTTTACCTCTGACGCGTGCTTTTACCCACTTTTTGAACTTTGCCAATATTGCAGAGCAATACCATGTGGTCCGTAGCCGTCGTCAAAGTGAATTTGATGAGACCGCACCCTCTCCAAATCCGCTCGACCATCTCTTTGCTAAATTTAAAAATAACGACATTTCAACCGATACGCTGTTCCAGCAAATCTGTGATTTAAATATTGAACTGGTTCTGACTGCTCACCCCACTGAAGTCAGCCGTCGTACTCTGATCCAAAAATATGATGGTATCAACGATGCCTTATTTAAAATGGATCAGCAAAAACTAACCCCTCGTGAACGCCAAACAGTCCTTGAAGATTTAAAACAACTGATCTGTTCGGCGTGGCAGACCGATGAAATTCGTCAACACCGTCCAACCCCAGTCGATGAAGCAAAATGGGGCTTTACTACTATTGAGCAAACCTTATGGAATGCCGTGCCGAAGTTCATGCGTGAACTAGACGACATGGTGATTGAGCACTGTGGGCAACGTCTGCCTTTACATGTGGCACCTGTACGTTTCGCTTCATGGATGGGTGGTGACCGTGACGGCAACCCGAATGTGACACACAACATTACTCAAGAAGTCCTGTGGCTATCGCGTTGGAAAGCGGCTGATCTTTACTTACGTGACATTGAAGACTTGCGTTGGGAACTGTCGATTCAAAGCTGTAGCGATGAACTGCGTCAAGCCTTGGGTCAAGACCATCCTGAACCCTACCGCGAATATTTACGCGATACCCGCGAACGTTTAAAAGCTACACGCCATTGGCTCGCAGAAAAACTGCGCGGTGCCGATGCCGATGATAGCTTGGTGATTAAAGCCAAAGAGGAACTGCTACAGCCTTTACTGCTGTGTTATCGTTCTTTAATTGCCAGCAACCTGCCTGAAATTGCCAATGGGAAACTGCTGGACTTTATCCATCGGGTGAACTGTTTCGGGATTGAACTGCTAAAACTGGATATTCGTCAAGAGTCAGGCCGTCATCGCCAAGCAATTTCGGCCATTACTGAATATTTGGGTCTGGGTAATTTTGAAACGTGGACCGAACAAGCGCGTCAAAACTTCTTATTGCAAGAGCTACAAAGCAAACGTCCACTGTTGCCGAAGCATTTAAATGAACCTGCGCAAAGTTTAATTGAACAACCTGAAGTGCAAGAAGTGTTTGCCACCATGCGTACTTTGGCAGCGCAGCCTCAAGAAAGTTTAGGTGCCTACATTATTTCGATGGCTGAATATCCAAGTGATGTGCTGGCGGTACTGCTTTTGCAAAAAGAAGCAGGCATCCAACATCCACTACGTGTGGTGCCATTGTTTGAAACATTGAAAGACTTAGATGGCGCCGCAGCCACCATGAATACCCTATTCAATATGCATTGGTATAAACAGCATATTCAGGGCAAACATGAAGTCATGATTGGCTATTCTGACTCGGCAAAAGATGCAGGTTTTATGTCAGCCAATTGGGCACAGTACCGTGCGCAAGAAGAATTAACCGCGATTGCGAAAACGCATGGCATACAACTCACACTATTTCATGGTCGTGGCGGTTCCATCAGCCGTGGGGGTGCGCCAACGCAACAAGCCCTGTTTTCACAGCCACCCGGTTCGATTTCAGGTGCAATTCGAGTCACTGAACAAGGTGAAATGATTCGCTTCAAGTTTGGCTTAGAAGGCATTGCGCTGCAAAACTTAGAGATTTATACCGCTGCCACTTTAGAAGCCACTTTACTGCCACCGCCCGTCCCAAAACCTGAGTGGCGCGAGTTAATGCACAGCATGACCGATTTGTCGGTACAGGTGTATCGTCAAACCGTGCGAGAAAACCCGCACTTCGTAAAGTACTTACGTACAGTCACGCCAGAGCTTGAACTGCAAATGTTACCACTTGGCTCACGCCCAGCAAAACGTAAAGTCACTGGCGGCATTGAGTCCTTACGTGCCATTCCTTGGGTATTTGCGTGGACCCAGATTCGTTTGATGCTACCCGCTTGGTTGGGTACAGGCGCAGCAATTAACCAAGTGATTGATCAAGGACATAAAACCACCTTAGATGAAATGCTGGTGGCTTGGCCATATTTCCAAACCCTGATTGATATGTTGGAAATGGTGCTCTCAAAGTCTGATGCTCATGTGGCGCTGTATTATGAGTCGCACCTGACCGATGATGAAGACTTGAAAGTGCTCGGTGAACATCTACGTCAGCGCTTAAAGTATGCGGTGCAAACCCTATTGGCACTTAAAGGTGAGTCTAAACTCCTCAGCAGTAACGAAGTTTTAGATCAGTCGATGAGAGTACGCAAACCGTATTTATTGCCCCTGCATTTACTCCAAGCAGAGTTAATGAAACGTCGCCGCCGTTACCTAGAAGAGCGTCAGGAAACAAATACACCTGTAGATCATGCACTTATGGTAAGTATCGCCGGCATTGCAGCGGGTCTTCGTAACACAGGATAAAGTTTTAAGCCCGCTCCATTTAAAGCACATCACTATGATGTGCTTTTTTATTGAACGCATGGTCAAACCTTTTATAATTTTTTTATCAATCCAATCATAAATATTTATGAATGTGCGATTGGCTAAATTTACCAATTAAACCTTGATTTATCATTATTTTTAAAAATATAAAGTTTTACCATGCGGTAAAAAGTTCTGAAAAGTCATAAGATTAGTTTTAACAATTTTTTGTATCACTGATTAAATCTTCTAAAAAACAAGAGTATGATGTGCACAATTTATCTTTAGAGTGCTCAAAAAATGTCCAATTGGTTTCCCAAATGGCGCCCGTACGAAGGCAATATCGATGCACGTCCTGTTGGCACAAGTGAATACCTCCCTGCTTCACAAAGTGCAATTTTAGGTGTGCAGCATGCCTTTGCCATGTTTGGAGCAACGGTTCTTGCACCTTTCTTGATGGGCTTCGATCCCAACCTTGCTATTTTAATGTCCGGGATTTGTACCATCTTGTTCTTTATTATGACGGGTGGACGTGTTCCGAGCTATTTAGGTTCAAGTTTTGCCTTTATTGGGGTCGTGATTGCAGCAACGGGCTATACCGCATCGGGCACAGGAGCACTCAATCCAAACTTAGCTATGGCGGGCGGCGGTATTATTGCCTGCGGCGTGCTCTATACTTTGTTTGGTTTTATGGTCATGGCAACGGGCACTAAGTGGATTGAAAAACTGATGCCGCCTGTGGTGACAGGTGCTGTGGTGATGATTATTGGTCTCAACCTTGCCCCAGTGACGGTCAAAGGCGTTGCGGGCAATTCCTTTAATATGTGGATGGCGCTGGTTACCGTGTTATGTATGGGCTCAATTGCAGTCTTTACCCGAGGTTTATTGCAACGTCTCTTATTATTAATTGGTTTGTTACTGTCTTACTTGGTCTATTTCATCGTGACCAATGTTATGGGCTATGGCACAGCGATTAATTTTGCCCCGATTCAACAAGCCGCTTGGTTTGGTTTACCAACTTTTCATGCGCCTGAATTTAATGCCAATGCCATGATGATCATTGCACCGATCGCGTTAATTTTGGTAGCAGAAAACCTCGGTCACATCAAAGCCGTGAGTGCAATGACTGGTGAAAATCTGGATCCGCACATTGGTAAAGCGTTTGTTGCCGACGGTGTCGCTACGACATTAGCGGGTGGTGTCGGCGCACCAGGCATGACCACCTATGGTGAAAACATTGGGGTCATGGCAGTCACACGAGTTTACTCGACCATCATTTTTGCCATCGCAGGTGTGTTTGCCATTTTCTTAGGTCTATCTCCGAAGTTTGGTGCCATCATCCATACCATTCCGACCGCGATTTTAACCGGTGCGTCAATTGTGGTGTTTGGTTTGATTACCATCGCAGGTGCAAAAATCTGGATTGAAAACAAAGTCGATTTTTCACAGAACAAAAACCTGATGGTCGCTGCAGTCACCATCATTTTAGGTACAGGTGATTTTGCCTTACAAATTGGCAACTTTAACTTGGGTGGTATTGGTACTGCTACGTTTGCAGCGTTGTTCTTAAACTGGTTCTTCAGCTTAGGACAAAAAGATTAATCTGCCTGATATTTTGATTATCCATTTTGATCGCAGCCTTCGGGCTGCTTTTTTTGGTCGAATACTCTGGCTCCGATTACACACGCTGCTACGCTAAAGGATGTCTCAAAACGCAAAAAGGACTAAGATAAAGCAACATTTTTCGCTTTGACCCTGCCATGCGCCTTGATTTTTTTGATCTGCAATTGTTTATCAATATCCTGAGTACAGGCAGTCTGACCAAAGGTGCAGAACGTTCCGCCATTTCTTTACAGGCCGCCAGTGAGCGGATTAAAAAATTAGAACAGCATTTTGAAGTCAGTTTATTTACCCGCCATGCAACTGGGGTAAAAGCGACCCTTGCTGGACAAACCTTTGCGGAACATGCGCAGCACTTACTGCAACAACAGCAGCAATTACAACAGGCCATGTTGCCCTTTGCCCACAGTGCAACGAGCAACATTATATTGTGGTGCAACTCATCGGCACAGAGTGAGTACTTACCGCACTTGCTGCCGCAGTATTTGATGGAAAATCCGAAGATTCATATTGAATTGAAAGAAGCCGAAACCAATGACATCATTCAGGCCCTCAGCACAGGCACGGCACAGTTAGGACTGATCTCCGGTTTTTTTGATGCAGGGCAGCTTGAAACCCAAGAGTTTGCTGAAGACCCGTTGGTACTGATCTGCCCAAGCCAGCATCCACTTGCCACTGCGGCTCAACTAGAACTGGGTGAATTATTGCAACATCCGTTTGTGGGCCTCATGCAATATCACTCCTTACAACAGTCAATAGAAGCGCAAGCCAAACGCTTAGGCTGTGACATCCACTATCGTCTACGGGTGCCGAACTTTGCTGCAATCGCCCAAGTCGTTGCCAATGGCGTCGGCATTGCGATTATTCCCAAACGGGCAGCACTGCGTTTAAAAGCACAGTATGATTTTCAGCAAATTGAACTCTTAGGCAAATGGGCAAACCGTAAGTTGCTGTTAGCCGCACAGTGTTTTGATCAGCTCCCCGCAGATTACCAACGCTTTAGTCAATTCCTCTTGAGCCAACATGACCAACTCATTGCGCATTAAAGCCAGCCCAGTTGATGTAAAACCATATAACTGCCAAATAGCACTAGGCCCACAAAGAACACCTTACGAAAGGCTTGTTCAGGGATGCGGTAGCGAATTTTAGTGCCCAACCACATTCCGAGCAATGCAGGAAGCAGAGCGATCAACGACAGTTGATAGTCAATGGGAGTGTCTTCAACAGGATTTAGATGTAAATACACAGCAAGACATAAAGTTGAAACGGTAAAGGCAAGGCCGAGCGATTGTACCAAATCATCCCGTTTCAAATGCAAGGACTGCAAATATGGAACCACGGGAATCACCACCACCCCTGTCGCCACCGTCAAAGCACCGCCCAAATATCCCATGATTGGTGATAAATATTTTTCATACGGGGCTAAGTTGGGCATGTTTTTAGCAAACAAACCATATAGACCATAAATGGCCAGCATCCCGCCCAACAGCGCTTCACTTTGAAATTCGCCATGTCCAAGTGTAGGAAAAACACTCCAAACTGAACCAATGATCATGCCCACCAGCAACGGCCAAAAGCGTTGTACCAGTCGCAGTACACGCCCTTCTGCAAACAATTGCCAAAAGTTCGTGACCATTGAAGGGATAATCAGCAAAGTTGCCGCTTGAAATGGACTAATCACCAAAGATAAAAGTCCCATCGACACGGCGGGCAAACCCAGACCAATGGTACCCTTAATCATGCCTGCGACAGCAAAAACAAAAATAACAAAAGCAAGCATGACGCTTCTCTCTAAACACTTAGCGCCATGCTATAAAATTTAAATCTGTGCTCATATCACTGTTTTTAGAAGTAAGCCTCAACCAAAGATTGAGGCTTACTGGAAAGAATGGTCTGGACTCAACTGTTATTGAATCCAGATGTGATGCAGTGCAATTCTGCTTAGTATTTGAAATTTAGGCTGAAGCGGAAAGTACGTGGATCGCCCCAATTGACCAATTGCGCATTTGGCGTGGTGCCGACTAGATACTCTTTATCAAACAGGTTTTTTACACTGAACTTTGCGCCCCAATTTTTAGCTTCATAGCCAGCACTGACGTCATAGAGCGTATAGCTCGATAGCGGTACATAAGAAGTCCCACGTTGTGCTGTACGCTCGCCTTGATAATTCGCACTGGCACCAATATTCCAGCCCAGTTGCTCATCCGCAAAGAAGTATTGGGTTGATAAAGAGGCGGCATTTTTAGGCACATGGTTAATCCGCTTACCAATATCACTTGTGGTCGTACTTTCTGTCGTTTCCGCAGTAGGAATATAACTATAGGTTGCAGTCAGGTTCCATTGATCCGTCAATGCAGCGGATAATTCCGTTTCAAAACCTTTGGTTTTTTGTTCACCGATTTGCACAGAATAACCGAGGGTAGAATCCGACTCAGTCACGTTCTGACGGGTTAAATCATAATAAGCCACATAACCTTGCAGCCGTTGATTCAGCCCTTGGAACTTAACCCCAACCTCAAACTGCTCTCCCTCTTCAGGGTCCAACAGTGTTCCGCCAGCGCCAGTGTCGCTCACAGGAAAGAATGAGGTTGCATAACTCACATAGGGAGCAAACTTATCATTGATTTGATACATCAAGGATGCATTACCTGTGAAAGCATTGTCCGAGTTTTTCAGCGTCGTATCATTGAAAAGGTCATCGACTTCGACCTGTGTCCAGTCATGACGACCCGATAAGCCCAAGATCCAATGATCATCAATTTTAAAATTATTACGCAGATATACGCCCATATATTGGGTATCTGTAATTTGATGCGATTTGGTCGTGGTCGCCTTTGCGATAGGGGTATAGATCGGATTATTGGCATTAAAGGATGACAAGCTGTTACTACGGCGCTCATAGTCACTGCGTTCATGCATCATGTCCAAACCAACCATCAAATCATATTGGGTTTTGCCCCAATCAAAATGACGTGACAAATTATGATCCAGCGCAAAATTCACATCGTCTTTAATCTGTCTTTCCACCGTCCGTTTGATGGTCGGTAAAGTGTTATTACTCCCCGCCAATACAGGATTGTTATCTGCATCGGTTTTGGTGACCGCAAAATTTTGTTTAAAGGTCCAGCCATTATCAAAATAATGCGCATAGTTCGAACCTAAGCGCAAAACATCAACCGTATTGCTTAGATTCGGCGCGCCAAAAAATAAGATCTGTGAATATTTTTTATAAGCGCCATTACTATAGGGAATCCCCTGCTGGCGAATAAAATCCCGATGCTGATAGCTGGCAATTACAGACAGTTCGTCTTTTTCACCTAAGTCAAAATTATAAGACGGTGCAATATAATAATTTTTATCTCTGTACACGACAAATTTCACAGAACCCTTATCCTATCAGGATTCTGCTTTCTTAAAATTGCCAAAATTTCCTTAAACTCTTCTTTTTTCCCAAAACCAATTAAACGCTGAATCGCCATTTGAACATAGTCTAAACCATAGCGAAATAAACTCATTGAGAGTCGTCCATGCTTCTTTATTTTTATCGCTTTTTTTTGATTATGTTGCCATTCACCCGTTAAGTAACACCAACAGAAGCTTATAGCTAACACCGCAATCAATTTTTTCACTCGTCTAGGGTCTGTCAAGCGCGTATTTTCAAGATTAAACCCGCGTCCTTTGAGACAACTGAATAAGGTTTCAATTTCCCAGCGTAATGCATAATCCTGAATAGCATTGGCATTAAACTGAGGAGAAACGACGAGTAAAAGCTCTCCATTTTCTAACTGTAGTGCACTTATATATAGTTTCACCCGACCAACCAAAATCCGTCGTTTACGACATTCAATTTGACCAACTTTAAGATGGCGAAATAAATCACTAATTTTATGATTCTTTCCTAAATGATTGGTGACAATGAAGTTTTTTTAACACGAATGCAGAAGTTGATGTCTTGTTCAATTAACCATGTAAACCACTGCTCACCGATAAACTCTCTGTCTGCGAACACATTCACAATACGGTCTTTACCAAAAATGGCTATAAAGCGTTGAATCAAAGCAATACGCTCTTTCGTATCTGAATTTCCACGTTTATTAAGCAATGTCCAAAGGATAGGTATCGCTATTCCACGATAAACGATTGCGAGCATCAGGATATTAATATTTCGTTTTCCCCATTTCCAATTGGTTCTATCTAAAGTCAGTTGCACTTGGTCGAATGAAAACATATTGAAAATCAACTGAGAAATTTGACGATAATCAAAATACTGACCTGCAAAGAAGCGCTGCATACGTCGATAAAATGATTGTGGTAAACACTTGATGGGCAAGGCTTTAGATGCAGAAGAAAGATTACATGTTTGCTTTAAAATAATCACAAGCATGATGAGCGCAAAGCACTTTAAATGTGACTTGTTCCATTTTAGAGATTTGTTTAAGATAAGATATAACTCATTGAGATGTGTCATAGTATTCGTCGTTAGAAAACAATTATTGTGACATTATTTCAATGAGTTATCTATTTTTGTCGTGTACAGAG
>NZ_LSOD01000071.1:0-215 GCF_001592855.1 Acinetobacter sp. BMW17 | reverse complement strand
GTCTTCTGCAGATGGTGGAATAGTCTGGTGCTGTCCAATCTAATCTACAAAGATGAATGAGACTTTGCACAAAGCCAGTGACCATGCGTAAAGAAAGACGAAATAAGGATTTGATCATTAAACAGCATTGGATGGCTGTATCTGAATAAGTTTGATTTCGACCATGTTTACCTTTGGGTTGAGCGTACCATTGAGTCTTGGGATCAAACCAAATT
>NZ_LSOD01000070.1:0-239 GCF_001592855.1 Acinetobacter sp. BMW17 | reverse complement strand
TAAATACTATGAACACTCAAAAGTAGCTCATAAATTTCGCTTTAAGAATCCCTTGTATTCCTTGGATGCCAGTCATATTGACCTGTCGCTTTCCTTATGTGAATGGGCCAAAGTTCATGACTCAAAAGCCAGCATGAAACTCAGCATAGGATTGAATCACAGCAATGATATTCCTGAGTTTGTTGCAGTTGAAAATGGCAAAGAAAATGACATGGTACAAGGCCGCAAATTCCAGTTTC
>NZ_LSOD01000007.1:21189-157920 GCF_001592855.1 Acinetobacter sp. BMW17 | reverse complement strand
GTAATTTTTACCATTCAATCAATGAAATATTTTCGATCGATCAATCAGTAAAAATCCACACAAGTTGTTCTTCATAATCTCTTAATGATCTTCTCACTGATTCGTCATCAGCAAGCTAGGTCGGCTATACTACTCTCTTTCAAGAAGAAGTCAACTGGTTTTGTTAATTATTTTCAAACTCATTCAAGACCTCCAGATTCTACCGCTTGGGCTAAATCCTTGTTTCTCAACAAGTTTTAATCAACATCACCGCCGATGGATGTGCATTCTACAGCATTTCACATCCCTTGCAACACCTTTTCTTAATAAATATTTTCGCATGTTTATTTTTCAAACTCATAAAACAATAAGTATTTGTTATTTATGTAAAATATTTTTTAATAAATTTATCTACTTCCTATCTAGCGCCATAAACCGCATCATCACATTCGCACAAATTAAACTTAATACATTGTTTTAATTCATTTAAATAAAAATATATTGAAATAATATTTAAATATTTTATTTAAATCGCTGTTTCTTTCTACTTTTTATGGTGAATATCCACTCACAATGCTGTTTTCTCAGTCAATTTCTATCTTAGAATCCAAAACAGCCATTCTATTTCTAGAATGGCTGTTTCCGCTAATCACAATATATTTAGAACTTCATACTGATACGCGCCCAATAATTACGTCCAATATTATTGAATTGTTCTGTTGCAGCATAACCAAAACCTGAACTTCCAAGTTTATTCAAATGCTCGGCATAGTTTTTATTCAGCACATTATCTATTCCGACTGAAAGGTCTAGATCTTTTTGGATATTATAAGTCCCATTTAAAGACAGAGTTCCAAAACCTTTACTGTCTTCTAAATCGTATCCAATGATATTACCTTCTCGATAGCTAGTACGATCTTGTGCTGCCACCACACGCCATAACAAACCGAGATTATACTTCTCTTGCACATAGCGTAGATTGAAACGTCCTTCTAATGGTGCAATTTGCGGTAAAGCGGTGTGATCCGTCGTATTTTCACCCCATGCATACATGGCACTGATGTCCGCTTGAATTTGATCCGTCAACTGGTAAGCCACACCTGCTTCAGCACCTGCAATGGTTGCATCGACATTTCGGCTTTTGGCTTCCAACTTGCCCATTGAACCTGTCGGAGTATATGCCACCAATATATAGTCTTGAATCAAACCCGCATAAACTGAAGCCCATGATTTAAATGCACCCTGTTCATATTGATAGCCTGCATCAAACTGCGCGGTTTTTTCATTCTCTAAATCAGCAAAGGTCGTACCTGTACTTTGATGGTATTTGGTACTAAACAATTCCCAATAATCAGGCACACGCTCTACATAACCCAAACCTGCGTAAGTTTTAACATGTTCCGCAAGTTCACTTTCAATTCGAATAAAACCACTTGGCAGGGTTTCTTTACGCTCTGTATCAGTGGCTAAGTTATCGATCTTCGCTTGATCGAGGCGTGCACCTGTCACCAGTTTATGCTGATCATTGAATGCATAACTCAGCTCACCGAAAGCCCCATAAGACTCAAATTCCATATTGGTTTTAAAGGGAGAATTCATACTCGGCATAGCATACATAATCATATTGCCACCATGCTTATTGCGCTGCGAGTCTATTCCTGTCATCAGGCTAACTTGGTCCCATTCAGAAGTCATTGCAGCACGTGCATTCAAAGTACGACGCGTTACTTCCATTTCCATCTTATTTGGCACAGTCATCTGCATACCATGCATCGTCATGGTCATTGTCGGCGGTGTTCTTAAGCGAAAATTATCCATGACATGATCGTTATAGCTATAGTCAACTTGCGCTTCGACTTTCTTGATCACCTCGCCAATGTTTTTCTTTTCAACATGTAAACCTAGACTTTCACGAGCAAACTTAGAGCCATCCATGCTACGTCCAGCATAGACTGCCTCACCATCACTCTTCCCACCTTTCAGCTCTACCCATGTGTCCTCATTTGGAGTCCAGCCCAGCGCGAGATCTGTATTCCACTTTTCCCAATCGGACGGAACTGTATTGCCTGCTCCATCTTGATAGCTATCTGCAATCGAACGATTGGCATTTAAACGTGCGTATTTCGTTTCATCACCAACAGCGGCTTCAACATTCTGATCCAAACGACCATAAGAGCCAAGCATGACACTGGCTTGTCCGCGATAAGGTTTCGCCGAAGTGAGCTGTTCAGGTTCACGTTCAAAAATAACGGTTGCGGCTGAACCAGTATGCGCATACTGAACAGTTTGCGGCCCTTTTACGACCGTGATTTTGTCGTAGCTTTCAGGAGAAACATAAGAAGCAGGATTATCCATACGGCTTGGGCATGCGCCTAAATTTTCCGTACCATCTGTGAGGATTTTAATACGTGAGCCAAACATACCGCGGAAGGTGACGTCACCATTCGCGCCGCCATTTTTGATTTGGTTAAAACCCACAATACTTTGTAGGTAGGCTGCACCATCAACCGCAGGAATCGGCTGAGTGGGTTGCTTAGGGTCGGCATGTACAATCAGACCATGGGCATCATTGCCCTGCTGAGCTGTCACCACGATAGGTGCTAAAATGTTCGCACTGTCTGCTTCAGCGGCAAATACTACGCTTGAAAAACAAGCAAGAGAAATCGCAGCCGCAAGAGGCTGTAAAAAGAATGTAGGCTGAGCCATTTTTATTCTCACTGAATCTATAAATACAACTAGGCTAGAGTCCGTTAAGACCCGAAAAATATATGTCTAGGTTTATACAAACAGTGGCGGTGCTCGTCCTTGAGGTAGTAAAAAGAGCTGTTGCAGTGCAAACCAAACATGCGTAAAGGCTTTTTGGAATGCAATTAAACGGACTTGAATACGGTCAAGTACCGCTTTCAACTCTAAATCAGGCGGCAACACGAGATTGCCATATACCGTACAGTATTGGCATTGATGACTTGCATCATGATGATTGTGTTCAGCAGGTTGTGAACTGAGTTCATGCTGAGCCTGCATTTCATGATGATGTGTGGAATGCTTTTCAGCATGAGAACTGAGATGTTCAACTGGTTTGAGTAAAAGCGCACGCGAAATGGTTTCACAGACCGGCGCAATTTGATATTGCGTCGGTAGTAAAGGCTGTAAAAAAACAGCAATCTGTAAAAACACGGCTACACAAGACAGTAGCAACGCAGCTCTAAAAAACAATCCATTCCATCCGAATTGAGAACGCGGCCAGTATAACAAAGCCCAATCAAAATTGGGCTCACTCTAAAGATGATTTTTAAGCAAAAAAACTTAACCGCGTTTCACAGCTACTTTGTCTTTTTGGCGCTGACGGGTCAATTTTTCCACTTTTTCACGTGCACGTTGACGCTTCAGTGGTGACAAATAGTCGACGAACAATTTGCCATTTAAGTGATCCATTTCATGTTGAATGCAAACAGCGAGAAGTTCGTCAGCTTCGATCTCAAATGCTTGACCTTCAAGGTTAATTGCTTCGATCTTTACGCGTGACGGGCGCTCAACTTTGTCGTATATTTGGGGAACTGATAGGCAGCCTTCTTCATAGGGCTGCGTTTCTTCAGTCAATGGGGTAACTTTGGGGTTAATGAATACCAAAGGTTGATCTTTATGTTCAGATAAGTCCATGACAATCAACTGAATATGGCGATCAACTTGTGTCGCGGCAAGTCCAATGCCTGGCGCTTCATACATGGTTTCAAACATATCTGCAGCCAGCTGACGAATTTCATCAGTAACTTCTTCGACGGGTTCTGCAATGGTACGAAGACGGGGATCAGGAAAACTTAAAATAGGTAATAAGGCCATACTGCGTCCTCAATTATGCCATTGATCAAAAAACCAAATGAAGGGAATGCTTGATCAAAAAAATGTGTGTAATATCGTTATTATAACGCAACTACATACATAATTTTAGGAATTATGATAATGAAAAAGGTTTTTATGGGCATGCCATCTTTTAGTGCCTTGGGGTTTAAGCAACACATGTTAGCACTTGCGGTTTGCGTAAGTGTTGGCGCAGGCGTCATTTCAACAGCTCAAGCGGCGCCTACACGAAATTACAATCCACCTGCTTTAAAAGCCAATGCACCGAATGTTTATGTGGTGAAAAAAGGCGATACCCTGTGGGATATTTCTAAACGTTTCCTAAACAATCCTGTGCGTTGGCCTGAAATTTGGGCCAGCAATAGACACGTCAAAAATCCGCATTGGATTTTCCCAGGCGACCGTTTACTGATGTGTACTCATGAAGGCCGTCCAATTATTGGTAAAGATGAAGGTGATGGCTGTGAAGGGATTATTCGTCGTTATACAGGCGGCACTAAACTTCAACCTCAAGCACGCGTTGAGTCTTTAAACAATGCCATTCCTGTCATTCCACTGGAATACATTAAAAACTGGCTTGAACACAGCACTATTCTTTCAGAGGAATCTTTGGAAGGTACACCGTATATCGTTGGTGCTGCCGATCAGCGTGTGATTGCAGGTAAAGGTCAAACCGTTTATGCACGTGGCCAAGGCATTGAAGTCGGTCAACGCTACGCGATTTACCGTGAAGGCGAACCGTACATTGTGACGGATGCAGAGGGCAAAAAACAAAATCTAGGTCTAGAATTGACTCAGGTTGCTTCAGCCATTGCCATTCGTGGTGAAAATGACATGTCCACTTTAGAAATCACAGATTCGTATAATTCTGAAGTACGTCGTGGTTATCGCGTACTGCCTGAATACGACGCCATGCTTCCAACCTTGTTCTACCCAACACATGCACAAGATGTGACTGGGGGTGGACAAGTGATTCGTGTTCAAGGTTCGATTGGTCTAGCTGCGAAGCATTCAGTTGTAACCATTGACCGTGGCACAGTGGATGGCGTTCAATCGGGTTATGTGTTCTCGGTTAGTCAAAAAGGTCAAGAAATTCGTGATCCGAAAACCAATGAAAAACTGACCCTTCCAACGGAGCGGATCGGCAACATCATGGTCTTTAAAACCTTTGACCGTGTCAGCTATGCTTATGTGCTCGACAG
Organism: Acinetobacter sp. BMW17; assembly: GCF_001592855.1. Taxonomy (NCBI): domain Bacteria; kingdom Pseudomonadati; phylum Pseudomonadota; class Gammaproteobacteria; order Moraxellales; family Moraxellaceae; genus Acinetobacter; species Acinetobacter sp. BMW17. The sequence continues at coordinate 152,881 of NZ_LSOD01000007.1, read as the reverse complement.
CGAACTACCAATGAACTTGGGCGCGAAACTTTCTCCCTCTGTCGTGGATGAATAATCCGTTGCCTTAAGGTGTATATATGCTGAACTCTTTATCACATGAACAGATTGCAACAATCACCCTGTGGTATTTGGTTCAGCATTCTTTATCAAGCTTTCAAAAACTACAACAACATTTTGGCACAAGCACAAAAGCCGTTGCTGCCTCCAATCTTCAGATCTGGCCAAATCTCGGCTTACACAAAAGTCATCTACAACGTGTCGTAGAAATTCAAACACCTGCTGGACAAATCAAATTACAAACTTTACTGCAGGACGTCCAAGCCAGTTGTGATTTTATTTTGCTTGATACTGAAAGTCATTATCCCTCGCAGCTGCTGCCCTATGCTGACCGACCACCGATTTTATTTGGTCAGGGCAATCCACAAAGTCTACTCCAGCCTCAAGTTGCTATCGTCGGCAGTCGAAAACCCAGTCCGCACGGCAAGCAAGTGGCTTATGACTTTGCCTATTACCTCGCCGAAAAGGGCTTTTATATTTGCAGTGGTTTAGCTGAAGGCATTGATGCAGCAGCACATCAGGGCGGCTTAAAATATCAACGTACCATTGCAGTGATGGGCACGGGCTTAGATCTCACTTATCCTTCCCAACATCAAACACTGCGTACGCAAATATTAGAAAATAATGGCTGTATTATTACTGAATTTTTACCACATACACCGCCTTTACAGCATAATTTTCCACGACGCAACCGCATCGTCAGTGCACTGAGTTTAGGGGTTGTGGTTGCAGAGGCAGCACTCAAAAGTGGCTCTCTAGGAACCGCCCAAAGAGCCGCAGAGCAAGGGAAAACCATTTTTGCGATTCCCGGTCATATTTACAGTGAACACCATCAAGGCTGTCATCAACTGATCCGAGAAGGGGCGATTTTGGTCGATCATCCTGAGCAAATCATTGAAGACTTGGCACTCCCCACTCAATGGCATAGCCAATCCCAGTCACAAGAAACCACCCAAAGCGCTAGTATTGAGATCCCATCTGATTTACTCGAACTTTATAATCAACTGGATTGGGTGGGACAAAATATGGATCAACTTAATTTCAAACTTAACACCGATATTGCCACACTCACCAGCCAGTTAATGGAACTGGAAATTTTGGGGCTTGCACAACAACAAGCTGGCAATTATCTGCGTTGCCGTTCCAGCCAATAAGGTTCACAATAACCCTTTATGAATCAATAAAAGGTACAAAGTGTAATGATTACCACCTCTGTGACTGAAGCGGCGCAATGTTTAAAACAAGGTCAAGTTTTAGCATATCCAACAGAAGCAGTATGGGGTTTAGGCTGTGATCCGTATAACGAACAGGCCTTTCTAGATATTTTGCAGATTAAGCAACGCCCGATTGAAAAAGGGGTAATTTTACTGGCTGGGCAAATTGCTCAAGTTGAACCGCTTTTAGAACATTTAGATCCCCACATCCGTCAACAAGTGATCGACAGCTGGAGCGATAGCAGTCCATCAGAACGCGCAACCACGTGGTTGTTACCTGCAAATGAACACATTCCGAAATGGATTAAAGGCAATCACCCTAAAGTTGCTGTACGGGTAACCACGCATCCGATTTGTGTGGCGCTTTGCAATGCTTTTCAAGGCTTTATTGTCTCCACCAGTGCCAACCCCGCTGGATTGCCACCTGCTCGTTCACTACAAGATGCCAATCACTACTTTGCACAACAAGTGAATTATCTGAATGGTGATCTAGGCTTGAGCCAAGAACCGAGTCGCATACTCGATGCCGAAACTGGAGTAGTGGTTCGTGCTTAAAAGCGTGCTCTTTCTCAGGATTTTTAATGAAAAATAGATAAAAAAAAGCTCAGCCATATAGGGATGGCTGAGCATAAAAAAGGATGTGTAATCACATCCAGAGGGTCTGAAAACTGATGAGCAAACACTTAATACCCGTTTTGACATTGGCCTAAGTTTGCAGTGCGCGTATTATGTAGCAAATTGCATTTCTAAACAAATAGATTTTTTATATTAAAAACAGCGTTAAAATGCTGATTAATGGAGATAATTAAAATATAATTCAAATTATCTACCTATTTTTAATCAGCTTTTGCATACATTAAATACATTCATCATCTTAAATAGCATTAATAAATTAACTTATTAATGAATTATTCTATTAAAAAAATAATTTAAATGGTTGTTTTTTAATCAATATCAATCCATCGAGTTTGCTAAATGTGGCGTTTTTAATGCTGTTTTACGCTGTGCAAGTAAAATACCACAGATAATGACCACTCCACCGACCGTATGATAAACCGTCCACGCCTCTTTCAACCAGACATAGGCAATCACTGCGGTAAAGACAGGCATCAAGTTCATGAAAATACTGGTTCGATTCGGCCCTAAATGGGTAATGGCCAACATCCACAGTAAAGGGGCAACTAAGGAAGGGAAAATGCTGGCATACATAACACTTGCCGCATTTTGACTATTGATTGAATCGAGACCGAAATAGGCAATAAAAGGTAAATGGTAAAGCAGTGCAAAAAAGATCTGCACATAGAGGCTCAACATCAAGGGAATTTGCAATTGCCACTTTTTCAAAAACACCCCATAAAAGGCATAGAAGAATACCGCAACCACCATCAGGACATCACCCAAATGCCCACCCGATTGAACTAAGCCTGCAAGATTGCCCTGCCCAATGATATAAACCAAACCTGCAAAAGATAAAATACTACCGATCATCGCAAAACGATTTGGAATATCTTTTAAGATCAGCAGTGAAACAAAAATGGTAAAGATCGGAATAAAGGCATTAATCAGTCCCATATTGGTCGCAGTCGTATAGTGCGCTGCGGTGTAGGCCAAGCCCTGATACAACACCAGACCAAATGCACTTAGCACTGCCAACTGACCCAAATGCGCTCGGATTAATGCCCACTGCCGACATAAAGGTCGCACGACAAAAGGCGTTAAAAGAATGAAGGCAAAGAACCACCGATAAAAACTAATACTGACTGGCGAAATGAAATCAGCTACATAACGCGTAACGACGATATTGATCGACCAAATGAGTACGGCAATGATAGGGAGACTCAAAGCCCAATACATACGTTGTGGTGTGGTACTCATTCTTTTTCCCGTTTAGCTTTTGTTTGCAAAATTTAAATGAATGGTAAAACATTTTTATGATTTATTCGAATATCATTTGGGTATCACACATAATTGATACATTTATCTTAAAATATAAACTTCATAAAAAACATAATATTAAGGCAATATAAAACTATACATTTCAATAAATTTCTGTATTTCAGCAGCTTCACTCTACAAAAACACCATAGAACAATGTCAACGATCTCTGCATCGTATTGATGCTGTTCTAGCGAACGTATTTTTTAATTGATTGGTCATTGCTCTTAAACTCTGGCCTACAAAAACATATTTCCCGATAGAAGGATGTCGTTATGAAAAAGTTACTTTTAACCACAGTTTGTATGGCCACACTTACTTTGGCTGCGTGCGAAAAAAAAGGAACTGAGCCAGCCGTTGAACAAACGACGTCTGCATCTGAAGCGACCTCAACCGAAGCAACCACTATCGTTGCTAATCATAGCAATAATAATATTGCCGATATTCAAGCCGATTTGTTAGCCGTACAAACGCTATCGAATGCCAAAGCTCAAGAAGCCGCCGCGTTTCAAAAAGAAGTGAGTGCAACCTTAGAGAAAAAGGATCCCGCTCAAATTAAAGCCATGGTTGAAAAAACAGAAACCTATGTGAAGCAATTTAATGATGAATTAGATGCCTTAACCTTAAAAAGTGCTGAAGTAGATGCTTTACGTGAAAAAATGCAGGACGCCAATGATCTGGGTGTCGAGCTCACCAAAGAAAGTACAAAAACAACGCCAGATAGCGCCAAAATCACCGAACTACAAAACAAAGCAACTGAATTGCAGAAATCGATCATTGCTGACGTAACGGCTTTGGAAGCAAAAGTCAAAGCAGCGCCAGCGTCTTAATGACCTCCCTACCCTTTAAAGCAAGCCTTAGCTTGCTTTTTTGTTGCGATCAATCCGCAAATGGGCGTGACTTTGTCGAACGCTTCCAACACAATAAAATGCACATCGTATAAGGACACGCAAATGAGCACTTCGATTTATAACATTCCTGTCAAATCCATTCAGGGCGAAGACATCAACTTAAACCAATACCAAGGTAAAGTTCTCTTGGTGGTGAATGTGGCATCTAAATGTGGCCTCACACCGCAGTACGAAGGTTTAGAAAAACTCTATCAAGACAAAAAATCACAGGGTTTAGAGATTCTAGGTTTTCCTGCCAACAATTTCTTGGCACAAGAACCGGGTTCAGATGCTGAAATTCAAGAATTCTGCTCTTTAAACTATCAAGTTGATTTCCCGCTTTTTTCAAAAATCTCGGTTGCTGGGGATGATAAGCATCCGTTATATGAAACGCTCACCCAAGCGGTGCCTGAACGCATTGGTGAAGGCCCTTGGTGGAAAGACTTGGTGGACTATGGTTTAACACCGAACGAACCACCTGAAGTGCTGTGGAACTTTGAGAAATTCTTAATCAATAAAAATGGCGAAGTGGTTGCGCGTTTTGCACCGGACATTACGGCCAATGATCCGCGTATTGTCGATGCCATCAATGCCGAATTGGCCAAATAAGCCTGAAGCTGTTTATAAGCAGTCGAATTTAACGGCTGCTTATATTTTTATTTTTTTAAATGAGTAATGACACTCGAATCGATTCGATCTTCATGATTTCTTCTTTATTTTGATAATTTTACAACACTTCATTCACGATCAATCAAACACTTCACTCTATGATGCATCTATCCGCTCAAGACAACCCGAAGTGAAGCTCATGAATACATTTATAAAAGCAGCAGTTTTATCTATCTCAACCGCATTGATTGCCCTGCCTGCACTAGCAGCACCACAAGAACAACATCAGCAACATCAAACCGCTCAGTCACATGGACATGCGCAAAAGCACACATCAAATGGACATCAACAACCAACCCATGCCACTGTCAAAAAAGCCAACCGTCCATCTCAAGACTGGAAAGCAGGTCAAAAACTCCCAAGCGCTTACCATAGCAATGCCTATAAAGTAGATCACCAAAAATACAAAAAACTCAGCAAACCCGGTAAAAACCAACAGTGGATTAAAGTGAATGGCGACTATGTACTGACAGACATTCGCAATCATTCCATTATTAAAATCATTGCTGGTTAAACTACTGTAAATGAAGAGTGCTCAAGCACTCTTTTTTTTATTTTAAAAAGTTTTGTTATGACTTTGAAACCCAGCATTTTATCTACACATTTTGCCCTTATATTAAAAAACACATAGCCCAATATTGATTTGATGATGAAAAAGCTTTTACAAAACTTAGTTCTTCCTTTTGCACTGTTTAGTTCAGGCATTCTACTCATTGGCTGTGAGCAAGCAACAGAGCCGAATCAGCAAGACATCCAGACTGAGACCTCTGAGCAAAACCAATCTGCGAATACACAAAGCCCTGAAAAAGCTGAACTGAAAAGTGGCAACATGCTCTATATCGTGCGTGATGTGGCAGATATGCAATTAAAAGCAGGTGAATACGTCACTCAGCTGCAAGAAACCCAAAGTGACTTGCAGGCCGCAATTGAACAGCATGATCAACAACAGTTGCAACACGCCGCGACAGCTTTGCAGCAACAGCTCACAGGTTTCAATAATGCCTTGAATGGCCTGAATCTTAAAACACAAGAAATCAATGATATCCGTGAAAAACTACTGTCTGCCAACCAACAAGTTTTAGCTTCGCCTTTTTTAAATGGACAGGTGGATTTCAGCCAAGTCGACTTTAAAAAGATGCAACAGCAAATGGGTACAATCCAATCTGAAATGTTGAAATTGGCTGCAATGATGATTCCTCAGCAAGCTGAGAATGATAGTTCAAACACAAACCAATCTTAAAACATTTAAATAGTGGTGCTTTCAGCAATAGAGTAGGAGAAAATGACTGCAACCATTTTCTCCTAATTTGATTGAGGCACGATTTCTCACATGCAGCTGATTATTTTTATGGGCATCCAAGCTTCGGGAAAACCGAGCTATTATCTGCTGAATTTGGCACATAGCCATTTGCGCATCAACCTTGATATGCTGAAAACACGGCATCGTGAAAAAATCATTTTTGAAGCAGGACTGGCCTCAAAAACCAAAATGGTGATTGATAATACCAACCCTACGCCAGCCGATCGTGCGCGTTATATTGCCAGTGCTCAGGCCGCAGGCTTTGATGCACTGTATAAAGTTCGTATTCTTGGGCAAGGTGAATTTTCAATTTCACCCATACAGATTTGAAGCGTTAATGAAAAAACATTAACTATTTCTCATTTTTAGGCTACCATGTACAAATAAGAAACACAGAAAAACATTTTTATAATGAAAAAAGTCATTCTTGTGATCGCCTGTTTAGCAATCATCGTCTTTGGCGGGATGCACTTTTTAATGCCTAAAAAAACCACGCCACACTTAACCCAGTTTTTTTCTAAAGAGCATAAAGAAGTTCAACGTATTCAGGACTGGCTCAAATACAAACAACAGCAGCAGTTACTTTTGGTGGATGTTACAAGCCCTATCAGCCCCAAACAACAAGGCGCTTATGCTGAATACATCAAACAAAAAATTGAGTTCAACCAGCAAAATATTCAACGTTTGCAACTCAACCGCTATCAAAGCAAAGCGTTTAAAGAGCTACAACAGCTTGAAATTCATGCGCTAGAGCAATGGAATAACTTATTTCAAACGCATATTGTAGATGCCTTCGTTGAACAACAACATTTCACTGAAATTCCAGCCGAAGAATACCAACAATTTGATGCTGAAGCGCGCTATGCCTTACAAAAGCAAGAAGTTTTGGTTATCGAACACCTACAACAATTGCTACAACAAAACAGCCCTTATCTGTCTGACATCGATCATAGCCTGCTCAGCGATTGGCTTTATTACCAACTGATGCAACATGAAATTCATCCCGTTATCTATGAATGGTTGGAAGTCGAAACAGATATGCCTGATCGAAGCCGTCAAGATGCGATGCAAGACTTAAGGCTATATAAGCGGTTTAACCCCAATACCGATGAATATAAGTACATCATGTCACTCGAAACACAGCTTTGGCATGCCGAACACCCATCTTCAAATTTGCTTGCACAGCCGTCCAATACCATGTCCAATTCGGATATCGAAATCGATCCAGAGATTGTGATTGCTGAAGATAAACCTCAAGTTGAGCAAATCAAAAAGTTGATTGAGACTCAACACAATAGCGTTAGCCGCATGATGTTCAGCCAATTGCGTCAAAGCTTTTTGCAATAAATTTAAAATAATGCTTTGAGCTCACACCTCATCAAAACGAAGACTGTTCCTGAGTTTTGCTCTGCGCTAACCAATCTTTAAAGGCCTTTTGCATAGCGTGACGCTCATATGGCTTGGCTAAACGTGATTCCATCATTGAGAAATCACCTTTATAAGCTGCTTCAATCATGGCTTTGGTCAGCTCCTGAATGCTCGCGCGACCCCGATGTTCATATTGCAATATTTCTTCTGAAGTCAGTACCAAGTCCCAACACGACACCACTGAACTCATATCGACTGCGATACTCAGATAATAATGCTCAAAATCTTGGTAAAGTTCCCAAAAGTGGGATTCATGTGTAATCAGGTTCATCTTCATCTACCCTCACAGAGAAGCTTTCAAAATATAACCTCTATTGAATAAAAGATATGCAACTTTAGATAACCGTGCCCCTGCTTAGCGAAATATATCAAGCATAGGAGCGTAGGTTCAGATGAATTTTAAAAATTGTGTATTCAAAATATTCTACAAGCCAGCATACAGTTAAAAGACGAAGCACTATCATGCAAAACAAAGATTACGCGTATATAACAGACCGATCCAATCCATTTGAACAATGGTAACCCAAAAACCAAAAACTCATCATGAAATAAACAATTTACGCATTTTTATCAACAGACATAAAAAAAGCCACCTTTCGGTGGCTTTTTTTAATCTCAAACCGTCTCTTATTGAGCGCGGTTTTTGATTTTGCGGATGGTTTCCAACTGAGCAGCAGTTTCTGCAAGAGCAGCCAAAGCAGCAGCCGAGTCCAAGTCGCTCTTTTGATTTGCAAGCAATTGTTCAGCGTGTTTACGCGCTTCAAGAATTGCTGCTTCATCTAAGTTTTCTGCACGGACTGCAGTATCTGCAAGAACCGTAACAACATGCGGTTGAACTTCTAGAACACCACCAGATACATAGATTAACTCTTCTGTACCGTTTTCAAGCAGAACACGGATTGTACCCGGCTTGAGTAAAGTTACTAGCGGTGCGTGACCAGGCATAATACCTAATTCACCACCAGCACCTTTAGCAATTAGCATCGTTACAGTGCCAGAGTACAAAGACTCTTGAACACTTACAACATCACACTGCATAGTCGACATGAGAATCTCCTAAATTAGGTAACTAATTAAAGTTTCTCAGCTTTAGCAATTACTTCGTCAATACCACCAACCATATAGAACGCTTGTTCTGGAATGTGGTCATATTCACCAGCTAAAAGACCTTTAAAGCCACGAATCGTTTCTTTAAGCGGTACAAGTTTACCAGGAGCACCAGTAAACACTTCAGCTACGTGGAACGGTTGAGAGAAGAAACGTTGGATTTTACGCGCACGGTAAACAGTCAACTTATCTTCTTCTGCAAGTTCGTCCATACCAAGAATCGCGATGATGTCTTTCAATTCTTTATAACGTTGAAGAACGTTTTGAACTGAACGAGCGATCTCGTAATGCTCAGCACCCACTACTAGTGGATCTAACTGACGTGAAGTTGAGTCAAGTGGATCGATCGCTGGGTAAATACCAGAAGATGCGATGTCACGGCTCAATACTACAGTTGCGTCTAAGTGAGCAAACGTAGTTGCAGGCGATGGATCTGTTAAGTCATCGGCAGGTACGTATACCGCTTGGATTGACGTAATCGAACCAGACTTAGTCGATGTAATACGTTCTTGAAGAACACCCATTTCTTCTGCAAGTGTCGGTTGGTAACCTACTGCAGATGGCATACGACCTAGAAGTGCTGATACTTCAGTACCTGCTAGTGTATAACGGTAGATGTTATCTACGAACAATAGTACGTCACGGCCTTTGCCGTTTTCGTCTTTCTCGTCACGGAAGTACTCAGCCATGGTCAAACCAGTCAACGCTACGCGTAAACGGTTACCCGGTGGCTCGTTCATCTGACCGTAGACCATTGCTACTTTGTCTAGAACGTTTGAGTCTTTCATCTCGTGATAGAAGTCGTTACCTTCACGAGTACGCTCACCAACACCAGCGAACACAGATAAACCTGAGTGCGCTTTCGCGATGTTGTTGATCAACTCCATCATGTTTACAGTTTTACCAACACCGGCACCACCGAACAGACCAACTTTACCACCTTTAGCGAACGGGCATAGTAAGTCGATGACTTTAATACCAGTTTCTAAAAGGTCAGTAGAAGCTGCTTGTTCAGCATAAGAAGGTGCTTGACGGTGAATCGGCAAACGCGCTTCAGTCGCAACTGGACCAGCTTCGTCGATTGGGCGACCAAGAACGTCCATGATACGACCCAAAGTCGCTGTACCCACTGGTACAGAGATTGGAGCGTTAGTATTCGTTACGTTCAAACCACGCTTAAGGCCTTCAGTAGAACCCATTGCAATAGTACGAACTACGCCATCACCAAGTTGTTGCTGAACTTCTAATGTAGTTTCAGTGCCATCAACGTGGAGAGCGTCATAGATCTTAGGAACGCTGTTACGTTCAAACTCGACGTCGATAACCGCGCCGATGATCTGAATGATACGACCGCTACTCATTGCTGTCTCCTCAATTCAAAATAATGTTAAACGGCAGCGGCACCACCAACGATCTCAGAAATTTCCTGAGTAATCGCGGCTTGACGCAGCTTGTTATAAATAAGTTGTAGGCTCTTGATCAAATCACCTGCGTTATCCGTTGCAGCTTTCATTGCAACCATACGAGCTGACTGCTCACACGCGATGTTTTCGATCACGCCTTGATATACCACAGACTCGATATAACGAACCAATAAGCCATTTAAAAGCTCTTCAGCTTCAGGCTCATAGATATAATCCCAACCGTATTGACGGTTAAGGGTCTTGTTTTCTTCAGCAGTTGCTAAAGGAACAAGTTGTTCGATTTTTTGATTTTGAGTCATGGCATTGACAAAGCCGTTTGACACAAGATAAATACGATCTAACTCGCCTTTATCAAATGCGTCTAACATCACCTGTACAGAACCAGATAACTGTTCAAGGCTTGGTGTATCACCGACATTTGTCGTAGCACCCAGCACTTTACCGCCGTAGTTTTTAAAAAACGAAACCGCTTTTTGACCAATTAAAGCAAATTGAACTTCAATTGACTGCTCTTGTTGCTGTTGTACGTGTTTAACCACTTTTTTGAACAAGTTAATGTTCAAACCACCAGCAAGGCCGCGATCTGAAGACACAATGATATAGCCAACGCGCTTAACCGGGCGTTCAACCATATAACGGTGTTTGTATTCAGGATTCGCTTGAACCAAGTGAGCAATTACACGGTGCATATTTTCGGCATACGGACGGCCTTGAGCCATGCGCTCTTGCGCACGACGCATCTTAGAAGCTGCTACCATCTGCATCGCGCGAGTAATTTTCTGCGTGCTTTTGATACTAGCTACTTTGGCGCGAATTTCTTTTAAATTTGCCATACGCTTAACCTAGTATTCGAAGGCCCTTTCGAGCCCTCGAAGGTTGATCCGTGAACCAAACCAAAACTAAATCCAACTGAAGTTGAAATTAGTAAGTTTGAGTCGCTTTAAAGCTTTCAATACCTGCTTTGATTGCAGCTTCGATGTCTTTGTTGTAATCACCAGTTTCATCGATGTTTTGCATTAACGCAGCATTTTCTGAACGGAAGTAAGAGATTAACGCAGCATCAAAGTCTACGATTTTCTTCACTTCAACGTCAGCCATGTAGCCTTCGTTAGATGCATAAATTGAAACAGCTTGGTCAGCAATTGAATATGGAGCATATTGTTTTTGCTTCATTAATTCAGTTACACGTTGACCATGTTCAAGTTGCTTACGAGTTGCTTCATCAAGGTCAGAAGCGAACTGAGCAAACGCTGCCAATTCACGGTATTGCGCCAAAGCAGTACGGATACCACCAGACAATTTTTTGATGATCTTAGTCTGCGCTGAACCACCAACACGAGATACAGAGATACCCGCGTTCACAGCAGGACGAATACCTGCGTTGAATAATGATGTTTCAAGGAAGATCTGACCATCAGTGATCGAAATTACGTTCGTTGGTACGAATGCAGATACGTCACCCGCTTGAGTTTCAATGATTGGCAATGCAGTTAATGAACCAGTTTGGCCTTTAACTTCACCATTCGTGAATTTCTCAACATAGTCAGCAGAAACGCGCGAAGCACGCTCAAGAAGACGAGAGTGAAGATAGAATACGTCACCTGGATACGCTTCACGGCCTGGTGGACGACGTAATAACAATGAAATTTGACGGTAAGCAACAGCTTGCTTAGACAAATCATCATAAATGATTAGTGCATCTTCACCGCGGTCACGGAAGTATTCACCCATTGTACAGCCAGAGTATGGAGCCAAGTACAACATTGCTGCTGGATCGGCTGCAGCTGCTGCTACAACAGTGGTATACGCCATAGCGCCAGTTTCTTCTAGCTTGCGCACAACGTTAGCAATAGTCGATTGTTTTTGACCAATAGCTACGTATACACATTTAATGCCAGAGTTTTTCTGAGCGATGATCGCATCGATCGCCATCGCTGTTTTACCAGTTTGACGGTCACCAATGATCAACTCACGCTGACCACGACCTACAGGGATCATTGTATCTACTGATTTATAACCAGTTTGTACAGGTTGATCCACTGATTGACGCCAAATTACGCCTGGTGCTACTTTTTCAACAGCATCAGTTAATTTTGCATCAATTGGGCCTTTACCATCAATTGGGTTACCCAAAGCATCTACTACACGGCCTAAAAGTTCTGGACCAACCGGAACTTCTAATACACGACCTGTGCAACGCGCTTTTTGACCTTCTTGAAGGCTTAAGTAGTTACCTAAAACAACGACGCCCACTGAATCCTGTTCTAGGTTCAGTGCCATACCGTATAAGCCGCCGTCGAATTCGATCATTTCACCGTACATTGCATCAGCAAGGCCGTGAATACGCACAATACCGTCGGAAACCATAACAATGGTCCCTTCGTTTTTAGCGGTCGCGCTGGTGTCCAGATCGCCGATACGCTGTTTAATGAGCGCACTGATCTCGGATGGATTCAGTTGTTGCATTGCGCTATACCTCAATCTTTTTAAAGTTCAGTCTTCATATGCAATTAAGCAAGAAGACGAGTCCGCATTTTTTCTAGCTTGTTAAGCGCAGAATCATCTATCACTTGGTCGCCTGCACGAATAACAACACCAGCAATAAGCTCTGGTTTAACTTCTACAGAAACATTTACCGCAGCTTCGAATTTTTTCTCTAAAGCATGTGCAAGTAATTGTTCTTGTACAGAAGTCAATGGGAATGCAGATTCAATCACTACATCCACAGTATTGTTATTCTGTGATTTGAGCTGCTCGTATTCAGCAGAAATTTCAGGAAGAAGCACCAAACGGTTGTTTTCAGCAAGCAATGTCAAAAAGTTTGACACTGCTGCAGTTTGGTCTTCGCCTAATACTTTTGCAAAAAGACTTACCTGCTCAGCAGGAGTAAGCTCAGGGCGAGTTAAGAAAGCTGAAAATGCTTCGTCTTGCACCGCAGCACTGAGCAAGTTCAATGCAGATGACCAAGAGTCAGTTGCATTTTGCTCAGAAGCGTAAGCAAATGCTGCTTTAGCGTACGGGCGTGCCAACGTCAAGAGTTCAGCCATAATCCGCCTCTCTTAAAGTTTAGCAGCCAGCTGAGTCAGCATGGCATTGTGAGCTTCAGCATCAACTTTTTGGCTAAGAATTTTCTCAGCACCTGTTACTGCAAGATCAGCAACTTGTTGACGTAATTCTTCACGAGCAGAATTGATTTCTGTATCAACAGCTTCTTTTGCTTGTTGACGAATACGCTCACCTTCAGCTGACGCTTGAGTACGAGCTTCTTCTACCAATTGTGCACCGCGACGGTTCGCTTGTTCGATCAATTGAGCCGCTTGCGCTTTCGCTGCATCTAATTCAGCTTTCACTTGAGCTTGCGCATCCGCAAGATCAGCTTTTGCTTTTTCAGCAGCGTTTAAGCCATCAGCGATTTTACGCTGACGCTCACTAATCGCATTGATTAGTGGTGGCCATACAAATTTCATGCAGAATGCGACAAACATCGCAAATGCAATCGCTTGGCCAATCAATGTGAGGTTGATATTCATTGCTATTCCTCAATAGTTTAATTTAGGAATTAAGCTGATTAACCTACAAATGGATTAGCAAAGATGAAGAACAAGCCAATACCAACACCGATCATAGGCACAGCATCAAGAAGACCCGCGATTAAGAACATACGAGTTTGAAGTTGTGGAGCCAATTCTGGTTGACGTGCAACAGCTTCAAGGAAGCGACCGCCTAAAAGACCAAAACCAATCGCAGTACCTAAAGCACCAAAAGCGATCAAGATAGCAGATGCAATTGCAACTAGACCTAAAGTGAGTTCCATGATAATTCCTCAGAGGTTAGGTTTATACCAAATTAAATTAAAAAATTGTGCGCCCAACCATCCAGTGATAGTTGGGCATTACCATTAATGCTTTTCGCTTGCCATGCTCAAGTATACGATAGTCAGCATCATAAAGATGAATGCTTGTAGCGTGATAACAAGAATGTGGAAGATCGCCCAAGGCACAGACAACGCCCATTGGATCCAGAACGGTAATAATGCGATAAGGATGAAGATTAACTCACCTGCATACATGTTACCGAAAAGTCGCAGAGCCAATGAAACTGGACGTGCAAGGAATGTTACTAATTCAAGAATTAAGTTCACTGGAATCAATAACGCTTTTGCAACTGGGTTACTTGGGTTAAATGGGTTAAGTGCTAATTCGCCAACGAAACCACCAATCCCCTTTTCGCGAATACTGTAGAACAAGATCAATACAAATACAGACAAAGACATACCTAGGGTAATGTTTGGATCTGTAGAAGGTACAACCTTGAAGTAAACGTGATGAGGATCCATACCAAATACACTTGCACCAATCAGTTGAGCTGTATACGGAATAAAGTCAACTGGGATTAAGTCCATTGCGTTCATGAGGAAAATCCACACGAAAATGGTCAATGCAAGTGGCGCAATTAAGCGTGATTTGCCATGGAAAGTGTCGCGAACACTTGAGTCCACAAACTCAATGATCATTTCAATTGCAGACTGGAACTTGGTTGGAACACCAGAGTTTGCAGCTTTCGCTACGCACCAGAACAACAAACAGAAAATCACACCAAGAGTGATAGACCAACCCATTGAATCCAAGTGAATAGCAGTGAACCCCATCTGTTGAGCTTCTTCAGCAGTCTCAGCCAACTTCCATGAACCGTCTGGCATTTTGCCATAAGTCATATTCGTCAAGTGATGCTTGATATACTCGGTCGAAGTAAGGGCATGTTCTTCAGCAGCCATAAATCACACCTGGTCAATGTCAAATACAAATAGAGAGAACGAACATCGCGTGCTGCTTGATATCTCGTTCATCTCCTAAAAAACTTTTCAATTTTTTGTAGTGCTTATTAAACTCGTTTTTGTTGACGCGACACCCAAAATGGAGCAACCCACGTCATGGTTTGAACGAGCATAAAACCACAAAACAACGCCACCGCTGACAACGGTTTGACATTGCTTAAAATTAAAATGAAACCAACAATCACAATTGCAAACTTACCCATCATGCCTTTATACATGTTCGCAAGAACTTGTTTAGAAGCGCGAGCTCCTGCTGCTCGAAACGACTGCCATGAAAAATAGCAAGTCGCAAGCCAACACACGAGCGCACCTAATGCTGCACTCAGGGCTGCGGTTGAGTCTTTCACGACCCAGCCGATCAAGGCTGAAACAGGAATCATACATGCTTGTAAGAGGACTAAAGCTTTCGCTAATCGTCGGTCAATCAAGCGACTAGTTCGGCTCATTATTTATTCACTCACAACAATCATGCTTGACAAGTTTAGCTGATGATTATTTTTAATCGCAGGCATTATAGAGTTACACCCCTGAACATGCAATCTTTTCCCGACCTAAGTCGAGTTTTTTTCTATGTTTAAATTGCTTTTAAACTAATCAATTATTGTTTAATTTTTGCGTCACTTTCGCGCATTTAGCACACATTTATGCACATGATCGGCCAATTGCTTCCACGCGCTGACAAAATCCCCTGCCCCAGTCATGCTTTCATCAACAGCTTGGAAAACCAATGGGTTCAACTTTTGATATTGTGCTTGACTGGCATGGACTTCGGCCAAAAGGCACATCTTTGAATAAGGGCGGCTGTCATTTAAGTATTTGATTTGCGCAACCGTAGGGGCAATATGTGGGTCATCCGTCAAGGCGCCTGCAAAGCGTAAGTTTAAAGGTCGCTCAATGTATTGATAGGCATCATGAAAAGACCAATACGGGCGAGCTTGGGTACTTTGACTATATATAGCTGAGGCTTGCAACATTTTCTGAGCAAATATTTTGGCATTGTTCCAGTAGCGCTCCTTATACTCAGGCATCTGCTGTGAACGCAGGCCTGCAATAAAGAAACCAATGCGTACTGCATTGTTTGGGTCAAGCCAAACATGGGTATCGATGGTATTTTTTAAGGCATCACCACGGGTATTTCGTAGTGGTAAAGCATTGATAATGCCTGAATCTAAAATAGAAACTGCTTTATCATTGGGGGTCAGGAGTTTATCCAGCGGTGCTTCATGTGCTCGTCCCAACCAAATAACCAAACCTGCATCCTGAATGATTTTACGATGCATTGGGGTCAAACTCACATCATGTCCAGATTGATCGGCCAACAATAAGGTTGGTTTTTCAATGCCTTTCGTCACTTCCTGTGCAATCAAGTAAATCGGCTGTGTAGAAACAACCAAGTCTTGCGTCCAAGCAACACTACTAAACAGCGCAAACGCAAAAAAAGCCAAGAAACGGGACATGGGGAGCAATCACTAGAAATACAATTAGTGTTATAATATAACAAATCGACAAAAATACCTATGCCTAATCGAAACTCTCTGCGCTTCATGTTAAGATTTAATGTCGTTTTTCTTTTATAAATTTTGCACTTGAGGTTTGTTATGAGCGCTTGTTCTCACGAACACCACCATGCTTTACATGATGTGCATGGTCATCACAACGTTGAGACGCGTTTGGCTGAAGCAGAAGTCTTGTGCGCAGCAACTGGTGCGCGCCTAACCCCCTTAAGAAAAGAAGTCTTGGCACTGATCCTAAATGCGACAGGCCCGATGGGTGCGTATGATTTGTTGGCTAAAATTAAAAGCAATGCCGACCGCCCTGCTGCCCCACCGACGGTGTACCGCACCTTAGACTTTTTATTAGAAAAAGGCCTCATTCACCGACTCACCTCGATTAATGCCTATATTCCGTGTTGCCATCCCCGTGAAGGCCATCAAGCAGCCTTTCTCATTTGCACTGATTGCAAATCAGTGACAGAGGCCTCTGCACAAGGATTATTACAACAACTCGATGCACTTTCCGCAGCCGATGGTTTTACGGCACAACATAGCATTATCGAAATTTCAGGAATTTGTCAGCAGTGTCGCCACAAATAAGCCTCGATCCTGTTCTGGTCGAACTCTCCCAAATTAGTGTTCGTATCGATGAACGCGACATTTTAAAGCATGTCGATTTTGTCTTACATGAACGGGAAATTGTGACCCTGATTGGGCCAAATGGTGCGGGGAAATCCACACTCATTAAAGTGCTGTTGGGTATTGTTCACCCTAATGCTGGCGACATTAAAACAACAAAGCCACTCAAGTTTTCTTATGTGCCACAAAAGTTTAATCCCTCACATAGCCTACCGCTTAGGGTGAAAGATCTTTTGGCTTTGGAAAAATGCGATCCTGTAATCAAGCAAGAAATTATCCACGATACTGGGATCAGCAAACTTGAAAATTCTAAAGTACAGCAGCTTTCAGGTGGAGAACGACAACGCGTTTTACTGGCTCGTGCGCTGTTACGTCAACCCAATATTTTGGTTCTCGATGAACCGATGCAGGGCTTAGACATTCAGTCTGAGGCTGAGCTGTACGACTATGTGCGCAGTTTACCCGCCAAATATGGTTGTGCTGTGCTCATGGTCTCACATGATTTGCAGTGGGTCATGCAAGGAACTCATCGTGTGGTGTGTTTGAATAAACACATTTGTTGTAGCGGCCTACCTGAAAACGTGCAACAACACCCTGAGTATCAAGCCATTTTTGGTACTAACCGCGTGTTCTATCAACATCATCATGATCACTGCGCACATGGTGATAGTGCAACGCCTTGTCAGCATGACGCTCGCCCACACATTCACCCTGAACCGGAAGCTTAAGTCATGATGGAATGGTTACAACTGCTGTTGCCTGCATGGATTATGGGCACGCTTCTGGTCTTTTTAACTGCGCCACTAGGCTGTTTGATGCTATGGCGCCGCATGTCTTTCTTTGCCGACACCATGGCACATGGCACGTTACTGGGTGTCGCGATTGCAGGAGCAATGGCGTTGCCCCTGTGGATGGGTGTGGCTTTTATTGCGGGCTTGTTAGTGGCAATCCTTTGGATTTTGCATGATCCACGGTTACCGAATGACGCATTACTCGCACTCTGTTCTGCGACCTTGCTCTGCTCGGGTCTGATGTTTATTCAACATATTCCAAGCTTAAGACCTGAGCTACTCAGCTATTTATTTGGTGATTTGCTCACGATCACATGGACAGACCTACCCGTTTTTGCCACTGTTATTGTTGTTGCACTCGCAGTGCTTTATAAAAGTTGGCAGGCTCAAATTCAAATCGCGATCGATCCTGATATGGCTGTTAGTGAAGGCGTCAGTGCGAAATGGCAACGTTTGATTTTTATGTTGCTACTGGCTTTATTTACCATTTTAGCGCTTCGTGCAGTGGGTTCTTTACTGATGGGTGCCTTGCTTGTCATTCCAGCACTTACCGCTCGACTACTTGCCCACTCTCCAAAACAAATGGTGATTTGGGCATTTGTGATTGCGCAAATTGGGGTGACGGTTGGTTTATGGTCCAGTGCAGGGCTGAATACCTCTACAGGACTCAGCATTGTTTTAACCATGTCGATTCTGTTTGCGTTGATTTTTATCGCGCAGAAGTCTAAAAAACTGACATAAATAAATGAGCCATAAACGTTATTTTATCAGCGCATGTCTACTCGGACAAAAAGTCCGTTATGACGGCAAAGACTGCTTAGTCTCTAAGTTAGTTGAAGCTTTGCTCGATAAAAATTATGTCAGCTCATGTCCTGAAGTCAGTGCAGGACTTCCAACCCCGCGTCCCGCAGCAGAAATTCTCCACGGGTCAGGTGCTGATGTTTTATTAGGCCACGCACAGGTTTTTTTCTCAGATGGCCATCAACTTAGTGATGTCTTTATTCAAGGTGCTTACAAAGCTTTAGTATTGGCGCAAGCCAATCACGTCACCCATGCTGTGCTCAAAGCCAATAGTCCGTCCTGTGGCAGCGATGGCATCTATGATGGCTCATTTACTGGGCAAAAAATTGCAGGGGAAGGAATCACTGCCGCCCTATTTCGTCAACACGGTATACATGTGGTTACCGAACAACAGTTTTTAGCAGAATTGACGCGGACTAAACTTACTGATGAACCAAACTAAGCAATCCCGCCGCACAACTAAATAACACTGCGAAAGTACGATTGAGATATTTTTGCTGTCGCGGTGATGTTAAGAGTTTTAAAACTTTCGCTGCCAACCCCGTATATCCTGCCATCACAATCAAATCAATCGTGACCATCGTGACGGCCATCACCGCATATTGACTCCACTGCGGTTTAGACAAATCCAAAAATTGCGGTAAAACTGCCAATAAAAAGACGATTGCTTTGGGATTGCTCATATTGATCAAAAAGCCATACATCACCAATTTGGAACGTGATTTATTCTGTTGTTCTTGTTGAATTTCAATCGATTGAATGGGTGCCATCCATTGTAAATAAGCCAAATACAATAAATAAGCCACACCAAACCACTTCACGGCCCAAAATGCCCAAGGCGTTGTGGCAAAGAGCACCCCTACCCCAGCCGCCACAATACCGATTTGTACCAACAAGGCGAGTTGTAAACCCAGCGCATTCCAATAACCATGCCGAAAACCATAGTTAAGGCCACTCGACATTGACGCAATGGCCCCTGCCCCTGGAGAAATACTAATGATCCAACATGCGAGTACAAAGCCAAGCCAAATTTGAAATGACATAGTGGTATTGAGAAAAAAATGACCTTTAGATTATATGATCTTTCATGCTATTAGGGTTTATTATTCATCAATGAATTTATCACTTAAGGCTATGAAGCAGAAACTGCATAAGGCACAATAAGTACAGCCAATAGAAATAACAATTTTTTTAGGAGCCATGAATGACCGCCCAATCTGTAATTCTACCATTACCTTCAGATCATGCCCGTTTTATTGTTTTACGTTTAAAAGATTTAAGTATTGAAGAGCTTAAAGAAAAATTAGAAGATTTATTTTCAACTCGTGATCGCCTTATTACCCAACATCCACATGCGCAGATTAAAACAGCGGTTGCTTTTGGCCCTGAACTTTGGGCACAACTTCATCCTACAGCGCCTACAGGGTTTAAACAGCTAGAGCCCATTTACGGCTCTTTCAATATGCCTGTTTCACCTGCGGATGTTTTAATTCATATTGCGTCTCAGCGTACCGATATTTGTTTTGCCCTTAGCCAATCCTTCTTTGAAGGCATCCAAGATAAAGTTGATGTTTTAGATGAACGAGTCTGTTTCCGCAATTTTGATGGTCGAGATTTGACTGGTTTTATTGATGGTACTGAAAACCCGCAGTTCCCCGATGATCGTGCTGCAACGACTTTATTAAGTGAAGATGCAGGAGTATTCGCAGATGGCTCTTTTATCTTTGCACAGCGCTATTGTCATGATTTGGAAAAGTGGAAAAAATTAAAAGTTGATGCTCAAGAGCAAGTCTTTGGAAGGACAAAACTTGAAAGTATTGAACTAGATGATGACGTTAAGCCTGAAAATTCTCACGTTGCACGTGTCGTGGTTGAAGATGATGAAGGCGAAGAAATGGAAATCCTACGTCACTCGCTTCCTTATGGCGATGGTAAAGGTGAGCAAGGTTTATTTTTTATTGCCTATACGAAAGATTTAAACATTATTGATGCGATGTTACTGCGTATGTTCGGCACCAGTGGTGATGGAATTCATGACCGTATGCTTCATTTTGTGACTCCTGTTGACGGTGCTTATTATTTTGCGCCGAGCGAAGAGTTGTTGGAAGCAGTGTTGGAAGGGTGAGTTTAAATTAGGAGTAACTATCATTTTTAGTTACTCCTAATTTAATCAATTAACAACAAACTCTCCATTATTATTCAGAGTAATTTTCAACAACTTCCCATTCTTTGTATAAAAGATTTCATAGTTTTCATTAATTGTTATATTGTTGGAAGCATCTATAGTAATTTTTTTAAATAGTCCCAATGCATTTACTGAGGTAAGATTAATTACAGCGCGACCAGAGTCAGAAGACGATGGAGATGCTATTAAGATCACACCATTTTTTGATTCAGGAAAGATAACTGAACTACCATAATTTTCATCAAGTTCGTTATAAACTTTCAATAAAGCAGAAACATCAATTAAATTTACTTTATCACAACCAGCCTTACTATTTTTCAAAATACAGTTGATGTGATCATCACTATTATAAGGTAATAAAGTTACAGAAAATCCATCATCATTTTTTTTATTAATTGCTTTTAAAACTCTACCATTATCTCTTCCAATTTCATTTAACCTGTTTATGTATTCCCCCCTATAACACTCTTCCTTTACCAATCCAACACCCTCCCCTAGAGTATAAGATTTTTTACTCTCACATCTATTCTCAATACCTTTTTTCCATAGGGTAAAATCTTTTCTTTCATTGTTTTTTAATTTCTTCAACTCTTTTTCAAGAAGAAAATTTTCTTTTCTAATACATTGAAATTTTTCCTCAACATTATTTGAATTGCAGCCATTTGTGCTAGTTTTTGCACATGCCACATTCAGAAAACCTAATCCTATAAAAAAAATTAAATAAAGAAAATTAAAATTAAACATGGTGTTAAATTCCTTTAAAATTATCTGGAAGTCTTAATTTAAATGGTTTTGGAATACTATCTTTTAATTCAGAAACTGTACCATGTGCATGAATTGCTTTTCCATGACCAAAAATTAGACCATCTCTAACAGCTTTATCATGAAAAACATTGACCCATGCTTTTCGATTATATTCATCAGAATAATATTTATTTGCATAATTCAAATGCCCCCCCACAATGGATGGGCGACCATTTGCTCTTTCAATCAAATAACTATTCACGAAATTTTTTATCCTTGAGCTAACAGCAGACATTGGCATATTTTGAACAGAACCATATGGCTCTAAACTTTTAGGTCCTGTTATTTTAGAGAACTGACGATGTGCATTGACAACATTTCTCACAGTACCTCCCCATACACCAGATTTCGTCCTATTTAATATAGTATCTACAACTCCAGCAGCTTGTTGTTTAAAATTATTTTCATTTTTAAATTTAATTACTTCAGTCTCCGTTACCTTCATAATATCAATAATATCTTGATTCGATAAAATCAACTCACTTTCTAAAATATTAGATTTAGGAGCTTCATTTTTAAAGATAATACCAGAACAACTGAGTAAAGATTGCTTATTTATTTCTTTTAGTAGAACAGAGAATAATTCTCCATTTAGATCTTTAACTGTTTTTTTAAAATAAATTTCATTTCTAGCAACCATTGAAAATTTTGTCACATCGTAATGTACCCATGTACTTGCTCCCGAAGAACCATCATTAAACTTTTCTGGCTCCATATAAATTTTATCATCTTGTCTTTGTTCTGAAGCATTCATCTTAGCTACTAATATTCTTTTACGTATTTTATTCATATCTTGAGGAGCTGTAGTTCTAACTCCATTTTTATTAAAATGTATATCTAAAGCTAGTCCCATATGGTTAACACTAGTTCTTTTCTTTTGTTTATTACTCTCGATACACCTATACCCGGACTCTATATATGCTACTTCGATATTTTCAGATTTAAAATCATTTTTTAGATAAAAACTTAATGCCTTCAACACCCATATTAAAGACCTATGTAAACCTGGATACTCATTTGCAGTATTTAATCCTGATTTCACCCCTCTAATATTATTACCATACCCTAAACACTCACCACACGGACAAGAAGCCTTCGCCATAAAACTTGCTATTGGATACTCATAGTAAAACTTATCCAAAGCGGATAAAACACTTCCACAAATTTTTCCAGTTTCAGTCACCCCCATATAATCTCTCTGAAATTGTCTAATACAAGCAGCTGTTAAGTTAGTAAACTCATCTGTGGGTAATGCACCACCAAACCCAGCTAAACGAATATTAATTTCTCTAATTAATTCACTTTTACCTGATGAAATACATTGAGGATTGGTTTTACATAAATTTTCAGTATTCGTTTTGGGTGTTCCACTCTCTTGGCTACGGTCTTCAACTGTCGGGATTTTAGAGCCTAAATTGTTAGTTTCATTGAGTATATTCTTACCCTCTTCATAAAGTTCATTCACCTTATTGAGGATTTCATTACCTAAATTTCCTGAAAAAAGTCCATCACCTTGTTTTTTTTGCGGACTCGCCTGAGAAGGCTTTTTTTCTTCTTGCCTCTGAGATATTTTTGATGTTGTACTAGGGGATGATTGATTTTTTGGTTGTGCGGTTGATTTTGATTTTTGTTGATGCACATGATTTCCTGCAGCTGGAATATTTACTTCCAACTTAATCACTTGACCAATATAAATCTTATTTGGATCATCTATCTTATTTAGGCGTTCTAATGCACGAACTGTCGTATTATTTTTCTGAGCGATATCAAATAAAGTTTCTCCTTTTTTCACAACATGTGTTTTTCTTTTATATTCTCCATTACTTCCCTGATTAGTGAATGTCGTTAAGTTTAAAAGAACTTTAGGGCTCGTAATCTTTACAATCATCCTATCTCTAGACATAACAAAGCTTTGGACTTTTAGCATTAAACCATCAAACATACTTTTGACATGAACATCTAATGCTGTACCTTTATCTCGGCTAATTTCGACAATGCACCCTTTAGAATTTGTTGCACCAGCTGCAATAACCTGTCCAGTCCTTTGGTTCGTCACTTTATATTGAGCTTTAGGAATTGGGCTTCCAAATAAATCTAAAATTTGTATAGTCACTAATGATTTTTTATTCATTTCTAATCCTTATTATTTTCATTATGATTTATTTCTAAATTCTCACCATTTACATTTTTATCAATACTAAAATCATCTTCATCAAAACTTTCGACTCGTAAGCCCCATTCATCATCAGATCCAACAAGCACTTGGACTTTTGTTGGGTCTGATGTGTTAATTTTTCCTGTACGGCCATGTTCATCTATTACCCCAGCAATAAATGCATTTGTCTCAGGAATAAAAGCTTTATAACTGAGCTGATTAAAATCACTTGCCCAAAATAAATTATAAATATCTAGCCGATTGCTAAAAGTAGAAGAGCAAGGTAATTCAGGAACCTCATAAGATACTTTTGCCCCACCCACAAAACTATGCTGACCCGCCTTACTTTCAAACTTTCCACCGGTTGTCGTAAAAATCCCATTCCCATTAATTTTGAGCTGTGAACCACCGGCAGTGAGCACAATTTCTTTCGGACTGGTTATTTCTATTTTATCTTCTGTTGAAATTAGCTTAATCACCTTACGCGCAATCGCCTCTATCGCATCATCTTGTGCCTGTAATTCAACTTTTCCTTTTGCAGCAAATGCCTTTAGCCCTTTTTGTGCAGCAAATAAGCTCACCTTATCCTGTGCATGCGCAATAATATTCTTCTGGGCACTTAAGTTAATGGACCCCTGTGCGCTTTCAGCGATGTCTTGAGTAGCTTGTAATACAATATCTTCAGGCGTAGTTAAGGCAATACCATTGGGGGAAGCCAGCAGCATTAAAGCCTGACGAAAGATCTTCGCTTGAGCTTGTTTCTGAGTATCCTGCGTTTGCTCTGCCTCTTGAGCATATGTCTCCATAAAGCCTTGCATGGAGCCCAATGCCTGCATGGGATTAACATTCAGTTTACTTCCTTTATTAAAACTGCCGCAGGCACTGGTCAGGTCAAAGTCTTTCATCTCAACATTGGCAATCACTTTGCCAACATCTTTTAAAGCGCCGAGTGGATCCGCATTCAATTTTTCTTTCACGCTTTGCAACTGACTTTTCAAAGCATCTGTGCCATGTTCTTCGAGGTTATCAATAAAGGCTTTTAAATTTTCTATTGAAGCCTCTGTATCCCTAAAATAATCTTTAAATTCATTAATTAAATTATCTGTGTCTTGACCAAATTTCTGAATATCCTCAATAAAGCCACCACACGTTTTTAATGCCGAAATCGGATCCTGACTAACTGCAGTTTTAAATAAACCAACGGTTGCTTGGAGGGCTTGATTGGCCCCTTTTAGCTCTACAGACTGAATCAATTTAGGCAGACGATTAACCACACTCAGTGCATCAGTCTGTTGTTTAACAGCCAAAGTACTCAGCATATGCATACTTTCATGACCTTGCTGCAAGATGGACTGGGCTTCGGATGCAGCCAAATGATCTGCGACCGCCTGATCCTGTGCATAGGTACTAATCAAGAGGCCTTTGCCTGCACGCATGGCCCCCCATTGATCCGTTCTTAACTCAAACCCCTCACCACGCCCGTCACTGTTCTCAGTTTCTTTTGGATGACTGAGGTTACCGAGATTGAGTTGACTCGCTCCATGACTGCTGTGTAGCTGCACACTAATTTGCCCTGTCGTATCATCAAAACGCAATTGGTTAAAGCCTTGCCCTGCAACCTCTTGTGAACGAATCCCACTGAGTTTTTTTGTCGCAGGTAATGTCCCTTTCACATCAAACATGGTTTGGTGGCGCTCGGCTTCATGAATGCGTCCTACTACAAAGGGTCGATCGACATCCCCCTCAAAGAAGTCGATGACCACAATTTCTCCGATACGCGGATGAAAACGTGCGCCATATCCTTCACCCGCCCATGGGGTCAACACATCGACCCAAGCCGAGTCCGTGTCATTGTCATTTGCACCCGCACCACCATCATGAGCATGGTCATCACTACGCGTAAACATGAAGCGAACTTTAATCCGCCCCCATGCATCCACATAAATTTCTTCCCCTTCAGGCCCGACGACTTTGGCCCGTAAAGGATAGGCTACTGGACGGTGTATCCACGCTTGATATTCAGGAACAATTTTGACCTCACGGCGTACGACAAAGAGTTCATTGGCTTGTCGTTCCTCACTCAGAGCTTGCCAGCGACTTCCTTTTAGTAATAAATTGATTTGCTGTAGCAACTCTTTGGGTAAATTATTTTGGTTATAAAAGACTTTGCCTAAAATGAGAAATTCACGCTCTATGGACACATGCTGGTCTATTTCAGGATGATCCACCATTTCAAACCAATAACCCACTTGTGCATCTCGAATGCTACTTTTTGCTGTGAAATATTTGGCCTGAAGCTCGTGATATTGGTTCAGTTGTTGGTTGAGACGATCTAGTTGACTGCTATTAGCAGGTGTGGCCTGATCCTCACCCTGTAGATCACCCGTCCATGCCGGACTGACACACCAGACTTGTTCCAGACCCAAACTTTCATTGTCTTGTTGATCACTGTGCTGATGTGCACTCAATACAGCCTGACTCTGATCTTGAGCTAAATGTTGCGCTTGCCAACGCTGCGCCTGTACCGTGGTGGATTGTAAGTGACGTTCAGCAATAAAACTGGTGATGCTATCAAAAGACTCGGTAGCATGGCTGCGGTGGAAACGAATCTTTCGGCGGCCTAGCGCTGTAAAAGCTTGATTATCATCCATCAAACGAAGTTGCTGTGCCTGAATCGGTTCGGACGAACTGAGCACCGTCGGAGCTTGTTCATCGATCAACCAATTAATACCTTCACTCCGCCATAGTCGAGTGAGAAACTCAGCGTCGGTTTCATTAGACTGCATGAAAAAGGGGCGTACATCATAATCACGACTCAAACCCTCTAAGTTCAGGCTTAAGCTGGCTGCAAATAATGTACTGTGACTTTGCCATTCGCTAAACAGAGTTTCAGTGATTTCACGAACACTTTTGCTCATAAACACACGACTGTTTCTGCGCTTATGCCACAGCGCTGTTGCATCTTCAATCGTCAGTTTATAAACAGTTAACGCGCCATCACTTTGCCCCTGACTGGCACTGGTAATCACCCCCGTCAGACGAGAAAGCTGCCCCACATCCGTGACCTGATCAACCGCGACTCGCCCACCAATGAACTGTTTTAAAGGCAAATAAGCATTGGTCGATAGACATAGGATTTCAGCTTTTAGGCCCTGATTAATGCGATGTTCACCCTCAATGCGCTGAATAAACACCTGTGTGTTCAAAGCCGGATTGGAAAAATGAATATGCAAAGCACGTTTTTGTGAGCCGAATCCAAAGGATTCCAGCATTTTATAAATAGAATTGAACATGATCATTGTTAAGTTATTGGTTTTTATACTTGTGCGCGGAGTGTACAAAATGTCTTTTTTTTAATCTAGTAAAATAATGTTAATGAAGACGCAGCTCTCAAAAAACAAAAAGGAGCATTACGCTCCTTTTTGTTCAATCTCATTTTCAGCTTTAGAAGGCAACACGTTTATAGTGACGATACTCTGGCTTCCAGAAGTTTTTCTCAATCGCGTGTTGCAATTGCTCATCACTAATAATCGGGGCTACACCTGCATCCATTGCTGCTTTGGCCACTTTAAAGGCTATCAGCTTAGAGACTTTCTGAATTTCATCAATCTCAGGCAATAAATCTGCTGTAGGGTTGGTCAACATCGGGGAACAATCTGCCAAAGCATTGCTCGATGCAATTAACATCGAATCGGTCACACGGGTTGCATTAGCGGCAATCACGCCTAACCCAATGCCCGGGAAGATATATGAGTTATTGCACTGCGAAATATTATAAATTTTGCCTTGATAATTGACAGGGGCAAAAGGACTGCCTGTCGCAATCAAAGCTTTGCCATCCGTCCAGTGAATAATATCTGCTGGCACTGCTTCAACACGCGACGTTGGATTAGACAATGGCAGCACAATCGGACGATCACAGTTCGACGCCAAAGTGCGAATCACTTCTTCAGTGAATAAGCCCGGCTGACCCGATACGCCAATCAACACAGTAGGTTTGGCATTTTTCACGACATCGAGCAGTGAAATCACTTCTTCAGCATTGCCCCATTGCGCTATCACGTCTGGCTTTTGCGCCAATTTACGTTGGAAATCGAGTAGATTCGGCTGATTTTCAGTGATTAAACCAAAACGATCAACCATATACACGCGTGCACGCGCTTCGACATCAGTTAAACCTTCAACTTTCATCTGTGCAACAATTTGCTCAGCAATCCCACAGCCTGCTGAACCCGCACCTAAGAAGGCAACGGTTTGATCTTTGAGCTGTTTACCTGCCGCACGTGATGCAGCAATCAAACTGCCCACAGAAACGGCTGCGGTACCTTGAATATCATCATTAAAACAACAGATTTCATCACGGTACTTATTCAATAAAGGCATGGCATTATTTTGCGCAAAATCTTCAAATTGAATTAAGGCTTTCGGCCAACGACGCTTGATCGCAGCAATCACTTCATCAACAAAAGCATAGTACTCATCACCACTGATGCGCGGTTGATTCCAACCCATATAAATCGGGTCATTCAGTAACTGCTGATTATTGGTCCCAACATCGAGGGTAATTGGTAACGTATAAGCTGGGCTAATACCCCCACACGCGGTATATAGCGACAATTTTCCAATCGGAATACCCATACCACCAATGCCTTGGTCTCCCAAGCCTAAAATACGCTCGCCATCGGTAATCACAATGACTTTGACATTTTTCTTGTTGATGTTATGCAAGATGTCATCAATATGCGCACGGTCTGGATAGGAAATAAATGTGCCACGATGGCGACGATAGATATCCGAGAAACGCTGACAGGCCTCACCCACCGTTGGGGTATAGATGATCGGCATCATCTCACTTAAATGGTTTTCAATCAGGTGATAGAACAAGGTTTCGTTGGTGTCTTGAATATTACGCAAGTAAATGTGCTTATTGATTGCATCATTAAAAGCACAATATTGTTGATAAGAACGCTGACTTTGTTCTTCAATGCTTTCTTCAACATGTGGAATTAAACCATGCAAGTTGAAGCGAGTGCGCTCTTCTTCCGTAAACGCCGATCCTTTATTTAACAGCGGCAACTCAAGTAAGGTATTGCCCGCATAAGGGATGTATAAGGGTTGTTTTGTCTTTAAATATTCTGTCGTCATTACCTATCTCGTTATACATAGATTTAGATGAACCTATGGGGAGAATCTATGCATCTAATTCGGCTACTAGCTTAGCGCCATTTACTCGTCTTTTGATATTTATAAGCGTGATGCAATTATCAAAGCGATTTAGTCTGAAAATAAAAATCAAGTTTGCGGCAATCTTTCAGCCAAATAGCGCATGGATAAAATTTGAACTTGAATAAAGCTCAAGCTAAGCTAGCGCTTTTATTTCTTCTTTATATGAAAAATGATCATCAAAAAACTGATGTTGTTAAGCCTTACATGTCTTTGCCTCACGCAAATGACAGCATGCCAATCCATTTCTACAACGCAAAATACGCTGAGTGATAAAATTACAGGGGTATTTAGTCATAAAGAAAAATTACCTGAAATCGATCCCAAAGGCATTGTCGATATCAGTAAAGCCACCATCGAGCAATATGAGCAACTCAGTGCAAATTTACCCTTGAACCAATGGGTCTATTTGGAGAATGAAAAACAAGGAATTTATCAGCTACAAAACAAATCGACCGAAGGCTTTGTGCTCTCACTACGTCTGAATTGTAAAATCAGCAGTCATCCGCCTACATTTGAGCTTCAAGATGCGCAAGGCAAACGTATCTTATATGGCTATGATAAAGAAGCAGGACAGATTCAGTTTTTACTCGACAACAAAAACTATGGCAATCCCTTTGATCCATTTCAACGCCAGAGCCTGAGTCTTTTTCAACAACAGCTTGCCAGTGCCAAAGTAATTAAGCTCTTTCATGCCAGCAAACTGTATCGTTTTCAAAACCAAAATGCGGAACTCCTCAGCAAACCTGTCTCATGCCGTGAAAATAGCTAAAATGGAGGTTATTTGGGTGGGTTCAAATGTGACATATCGACAAATACACCAGTCAAACGGCGCACAATCGGCAGTACAATGAGCACGACAGGATAGGCCACCACCCAAGACATCATCCATGCGGACAGCCAAACCTGTAGGAAATTGTCCACCCAGCCCAAATTGCGCCAAAGATTGATCATCGAGATAATGCCACTCATAAAAAATGAGATAAAAAACGGCAAAATAAACATGGCGTATTTTGCTGGTAACTTGGGAATATTGCCAATAATCATCGGCCGCTGTTCAGACACGTTTTATCCTTAAAAATATGCGTTTTAGTTTTCATCATACTGCGCTTTTCATGTTTATTGCAGCGCAATCGTTAGCAGTTTTCGAACAGTTTTTATTCTATGAAAATGGATTCACCTAAAGACGTGGAAATTTGCTATATTTAGCGTTTTTCTGCGACATCAAATTTTCGACTGAATATGAACACGGCAATCCAAGCAGCTCTCGAGCACGCAGTGCAAAACCTTCAAGCTGAAGGCGTCCTTCCAGCAGACTGGAACAACAGCAGTAATTTGACGCGTACCAAAGACCGAAGCCACGGGGATTTCGCGTCCAATATCGCGATGATTGCCTCTAAAGCTGCGGGTATGAAGCCTCGTGATTTAGCCGAAAAAATTCTTGCTGCGCTGCCTGAAGTGGCGGACATCAGCAAAGCAGAAATCGCAGGGCCAGGCTTTATTAACTTCTTTTTAAATGCTGACCAACGTTTTGCTGTACTTGATCAAATTCAAGCGCAAGGCAAGCAATTTGGTCGTACTCAAGCCAATGCTGCGAAAAAAATCCAAGTGGAATTCGTTTCTGCCAACCCAACATCGAGCTTGCACGTTGGTCATGGTCGTGGCGCTGCCTATGGGATGACGGTTGCAACGTTGCTTGAAGCAACAGGTGCAACAGTAGACCGTGAATATTATGTGAATGATGCAGGCCGTCAAATGGACATCCTTGCAACATCTACCTATTTACGCTACCTCGAATTAACAGGCCAAGAACTGGTTTTCCCTAAAAATGCTTATCAAGGCGATTACGTTAAAGAAATCGCGCAAAGCATTATCGATGCTGATGGCGATGCCTACGTCCGCCCTGTAGCAGACGTCTATAAAGATGTTCCTGAAGATGTACAATATGCAGAAGAACTCGATGCCGAAGGCAATAAAGTTGTCCTTTCAGGCGATAAAGAAAAGCACATTGATGGTTTAATCCATAATTCACAAAGCTTAATCGGTGAAGCTTACCGCGTATTCCACCAAGCAGCGCTGAATGCGATCTTAGATGACATCAAAGATGACTTGGGCGAGTTTGGTGTAACCTTTAACCAATGGTTCAGCGAAGCCTCATTGACAGACAAAATTGATGAAGCTTTAGAAACTTTAGAACAACGTGGTTTCTTATACGAAAAAGACGGCAACATTTGGTTCAAATCGACTGAATTTGGCGATGAAAAAGACCGTGTTGTGAAGCGTCGTAATGGACAAACCACTTATTTTGCTTCTGACATTGCTTATCACCTGAACAAATTACAACGTGGCTATACCGATATCATTGATATCTGGGGCTCAGACCACCATGGTTATATTTCACGGGTCAAAGCCGCGATTGATGCCTTGGGTTATGACTCGAAAAAACTCACCGTTCTATTGGTTCAGTTCGTCAGCCTATGGCGTGGTGGTGAGATGGTACAAATGTCATCTCGTTCTGGTCAGTTCGTGACTTTACGTGACCTGCGTAAAGAAGTGGGCAACGATGCTGCACGTTTCTACTACGTGATGCGTAAGTCTGAGCAACACATTGACTTTGACTTAGACCTTGCAGTTTCACAAAGCAAAGACAATGCGGTGTACTACATCCAATATGCGCATGCACGTGTCAATCGTATGGTCGATGTGAAAGCACCTGAAAAAGGTATTAGTTTTGATCGTAGCAAAGCAGCTGATTACGATGCGACCTTATTAATTCTTGACGCTGAAACTGAAATTCTTGCCAAACTTGCAGCCTATCCAGAAATTGTGCTTCGTGCTGCAAATAGCTATGAACCACACCAAGTGGGTAACTATTTGAAAGAGCTCGCGGCCTTATTCCATGGTTGGTATAACTTGGATAATACAAGAATTATCGACGAACAAAATATTGCCCTTTCGCAAGCCCGTTTATTACTTTCAATAAACGTACAACAAGTTTTGCGTAATGGTTTAGAGTTACTAGGTGTGTCTGCACCTGAGACGATGTAACCTGCAAAGCAAAGCTTCACACATGGCTGCAAGACCGAAAGCTATGCTTGAGGTAACGATGTAAAAAGCAACGCTTTGCACATCGTCGCAAGATGAAGGGCTTTGCCCGAAGTAGCCATATCAACCCCGATGTATTGCTCGCTTTGCGAAACTTGAATTTTGCAAAGCGATTCTTTATTTTACGATGACGCCTCTTTTAATTCCTTGAGGCTAAGTATTAAAATAAAGAAAAGAATGGGCCAGTCCCTCATATTGATTAAAAGAAAAGAGGTTTCCACGTGTTTGGAAAAACGCAGCGCGGTGTATCTGAAAGACCGAACAAACCCAAAAAGCCACTGATTCCAGCTTGGCTCGGTACACTTGTGGTCATTTTAATCGTGCTCTGTTTTGCTGTAGCACTGTTACTGTGGAAACCTTGGGCACCAGTGAAGCCGAAAGGTCAAATCACTTCGGAACATTATCAAGAAGAAACCAATAAAGACTACCGTTTCTACGACTTACTGCCACAGCAGCAAGTGACGCCAATTCCTGATCAAGCCATTCCTGAAACTAAAGATAATCCAAGCACCGTGGTGATTGTTGAAGCACCTGCTGCCGAAGAAAGCACCCCTGCTGAACCGGGTTTAACCGAAGCAGCACCAACACCGCAAGCGCCAAGTTTTATATTGCAAGTGCGTAGCTACCCTGACCCTGACAGTGCCGATGCACGTCGTGCAGAAATTATCTTAAATGGTCTTTCTGCCGATGTCGTCAAAACCGTTGAAGGTGGCCAAACATGGTATCGCGTGATTTCAGGGCCATATGACTCGCAAGAAGCCGCGGTGATTGCGCAACAAACCCTACAACATAGCGGGATTGATTCGATTGTGGTCAAACGCTAAAACAAAAAAAGGATGCCTCGGCGTCCTTTTTTATACTCTGAGTTTGGTGAGAAAATTTTGAATCAATTGCGCAACATGCGCCGCATGCACATAAGCCAAATCATGTTGTCCCTGTGACACGATGTGCAATTCTGCATGTGGTATTTGACGGTGTAAGGCCTGCCCCACCGCAACAGGACTAATCGGATCTGCATCGCCCCAAATCAACAAAACTGGACACTGGATACGCTCCAGACTGCTCGTCAAATCAGACTGATGCTGAACAAACCAATCTGGAACCGTAAAGCTCTGTTGATAATCCTCTCTCCAATCTGCCACCTGAAAAGGACTTAAATCAATACCGCCTGAGGTTGCCACAAGTACCAAAGCCAGCACCTGCTCAGGTTTTTTAGGGCAGCTTGTACTGCAAAAATGCCGCCCATGGATTGCACAATAACCACAGAAGGCTGTTGGGTTTGATTCAACACATAGGCTTGTAAGCCTTCAAAACTTTGCACATCCACATCATCAGGATAACCACCAAAGCTCGGATAAGCGACGATCATGGTTGAATTGTCCTGTGGAAGGCACTGGATAACAGGTTGCCAAAATGCCGTATTGCCCGACACACCGGGCAAAAAAATCAGGTTCAAACTAACCCCTACTAGAATCCACTGAGTTCTTTGGCTTTTTTAAATGCTGGCCGCTGCTGAATGCGCTGTACATAAGCAACCATTTGAGGATTATGGGCTTTTACCCGCTCTTTCATTGCCACCACAGGAAAGCTCATTTGAATATCGGCAAAGGAAAAATCACCTGCAAAATAGTCATGTTGAGATAAATAATTTTCCAAATATGCACTGTGCTCTTTCAAGCGTGGATTAATAAAACCGCCTTTCACCCCATCACAAATTTTATTGGCAAGCGGTTTAATTAGAAATGGAACATGCTTGGGTACATTATTCATCACCAAGGTCATAACCAAATAGGGCATCAACGAGCCTTCGGCATAATGCATCCAGTAGTTGTATTGCATTAAGTCCTTTGGATTTTGCGGTTTAAACTTGTGCTCCGTATCGTAGGTGGCTTGTAGGTATTCCAAAATCACCGCAGATTCTGCTATGACCAAATCACCATCGGTCAAAACGGGTGCTTTACCTAAGGGATGAATGTTTTTTAACTCAGGTGGCGCAGCATAGGTCGGTAGGCGTTTATAAAACTTCACCTCATACTCCAGCCCTAACTCTTCCAAAGCCCATAAAATACGTAAAGAACGTGAATGTTCCAAATGGTGCAGGGTGATCATTGTTTTACCTTTTGTTTTAATTGAAATCTAGCACTCACTTTACGCTAAAATTTGGATTTTGCACCTGTCGATACACATGAATATCCAGTCGCACAAAATCTTTTACCGCCTATAAAAAACCGTCAAGCGAGTTAAACAATTGAGGTTTCAATCTCGACGGAACGTAATAGGGTTTTAGTGACCGGTGTTTTTTGACAGATATCTAAGATTTTTTGGCGTGCCTCTTCTGTCAATGTTTGCTCAAACGACAAACGACGGCTGATCCATTCTCGGCCTTCTTTATTGGCATTAAAATCTGCTTCGACACTAAAAGCCCCCCACTCAATACCTTTGTGCTGCGCATACATCCGTAGGGTAATCATGGTGCAGGAAATCAAACCTGTACAAATAAAGTCATAAGGTGCTGGGCCTTTGTCCTGACCGCCAAAAGACTCTGGTTTATCGGTAATGAATTGATGTCGCCCACTGCTTACTTCACCAGACCATGCTTCGATGCATGTTTTGACTTCCGCATTCGCAATGATTCCCATTTTTTTATTATCCTATTTTTCATTGATATTATTTTGAATAGGTTTCAAGTATTGAAACTGCCCACCTATTCTATTTTTAAACAACTTTTCGCAGTATTGCCTTTATTTTGAAGCGCGCATTTGGTCTGGAAATGCCGGTGCTTCCAGTCGTGGCCCTTCATAGTCAGGAATTGAACCAAAACGTTCATCTTGCGCAATCCACTGATCACGCGCAATTTTCAATTCTTCTTGAGTACGACCCACAAAATTCCACCACAGTAAAATTGGACTTTCAAACGGTTCACCACCTAACAGTAACAAGCGGCTGCCAGCATGAATTTCAATTTCAATCGCACTAACCCCCTGCTCGAGTACCACCATATTGTCTTCAGTCAGTTCGTGCCCATTAACCGTGGCCGTTCCTTCTAAAGCCATAAAGCCATATTCAAAGTTAGGATTAAGCGTTAAACGGGTTTTGGTGCTTTCTGCCGCACTTAAGTCCACCCCTAACAGCTCGGTATAAACACTCACAGGTGAGGTCGTATTTAAAAACTCTCCGACCAAAACAGTAAACTCCACCCCATCTTTTTCCACCACTGGCAGTTCTGGGTAATGATCGAAACGTGGTTCAACAGCAATTTGTGCATCAGGCAATGCAATCCACAATTGTGCTGCATGCATTTTGGTTTCTGTATCTGGTGCGACTTCTGTATGGGAAATCCCGTGTCCTGCGGTCATTAAATTGACCTGTTTTGGACGAATCAACTGTTTGCTGCCCAAACTGTCGGCATGCATCATGGTACCTTCAATCATCCATGTAAAGGTTTGCAAACCGATATGTGGATGTGGGCCAACATCTAAACCGTCCCCTTGAGGGAAGGTTACAGGGCCTGCGTGATCTAAGAAACACCATGCACCAATCATTCGTTTATGGCGACTTGGCAGCGCGCGTTTGATGACCGTCCCTTGGCCGATTTCAGCACTTCTCAGTGGAAACTCTTGAATGAATTGATTTACGTATTTTTCACAGTCATCCGAATGTGAAAGTTCAGTATAGTTATTATTCGTCATGTGCTTACTCATTACAGATCCATATGTTCTAGATCATAACAAGTGGATTCCCTACTGCACATCCCCAAAAATAGAATGCTGATTCTTAAACTTGGGACAATATCTTGTGTTTTCAAAACCTAACTACAAGACAATGAGTGGATGTAAAAATGCTGTTACATCTTTCTAAGGTATGTTTTAGCTCTGCTAAAGTGTTTTAGAGGCGATGGAAAGCAATGACTTAGGAAAAATCAGAAGTTTTCTTCATCAAAACGATCTTGATCAATTTTATAGATATGGAAACTACGCTCCACTTGAACACCTAAACCAAATTCAATCATGAGAGCTGTTAATTTATTACCATCAATTAAAACAATGCCTGATTTTTTAGCCGATTCCATCGCCTCTTTACTAAAATTGGAAGTTGTAATAAAGACACCTTTCTTAGCTACTTGATCTGCTAGTGCGCCTTTAAATTGCTGTATCTCAGGCCGACCCACTGTATTTTCCCAGCGTTTAGCCTGAATATAAATTTTGTCTAAACCTAAACGGTCTTCACTAATAATTCCATCGATACCACCATCACTAGTTTTGCCAATCGCTTGAGCGGCATCTTGATGCGATCCTCCATACCCCATAGCAACGAGTAAATCGACAACCAGTCTTTCAAAAAATGATGAGGAATTGTTTTTAATTAAAGTTAATAGCTCATCTTTCAAATCATTATTTAATATTTTTGATTGCTGGTAAATAATCTCAGGAGGTGTTAATTCCTCAGAATCTGAACTATCTTTTTGTGTATTTTCAATTTTTTGCACTTTTTCATTTTTTGAATTTATTTTTCTAAACTCATTAAAACTATCAAATCTGGATAAATATTTCTTATCTATTTTTTCAACTTTTCTTAAATCTAAATCTTTTCCCACATTCGATAAATTAAAATGTGCTCTTTTAGAATAATCTATTAATCCTGCTTTCTTTAGATAAGTTTTCGCCCATTGTAAACGATAAAAGATGATGTTTCTCCCATCTTCCATCGTTTCATTACGTTCTTCTTCTGGACATTTTAACTCTTGCAGTAATGCTTCATAAGCCTCTTTTAAACTATATGTCACATCATGTGATTGCATAATACGTAGTAAAGGCAACATTAAATCATAATGCGTATACATAAAAACTCAAATTTGAATCCTAATTTTCATTCAGTATAAAATAAAAAAGAGCGCCTAAGCGCTCTTTTTTTAACATAATTTTCGTTAGAAAATTATTCCCATTCAATCGTTGCTGGTGGCTTAGACGATACGTCATAAACAACACGAGAAACATCTTTAATTTCGTTCATGATGCGTGTAGAGATTTTATCTACAAGATCATAAGGAAGATGTGCGAAGCGTGCTGTCATAAAGTCAACCGTTTCAACGGCACGAAGTGCAATCACCCATGCATAACGACGACCATCACCGACGACACCAACAGATTTCACCGGTTGGAATACAGCAAAGGCTTGCGCAGTTTTATCATACCAACCGCTAGCACGAAGCTCTTGCATGAAGATGTCATCTGCAAGACGTAAAATGTCTGCATATTCTTTCTTCACTTCACCCAAAATACGCACGCCCAAACCTGGACCTGGGAATGGATGACGATATAGCATTTCAAATGGTAAACCTAAAGTTGTACCTAAACGACGTACTTCATCTTTAAACAAATCACGGATTGGTTCAACTAATTCAAAAGCTAAGTCATCTGGTAAACCGCCCACATTGTGGTGAGATTTAATCACATGTGCTTTACCATTTTTAGTTGCCGCAGATTCGATCACGTCTGGGTAAATCGTCCCTTGAGCAAGGAAGTTTACGCCATCAAGCTTACGCGCTTCTTCAGCAAAAACTTCGATGAACTCACGACCAATGATTTTACGTTTTTTCTCAGGATCAACTTCACCCGCAAGTGCAGTCAAGAAACGCTCTTCAGCATCGGCACGAATCACACGGATACCCATGTTTTTCGCAAACATGTCCATCACTTGCTCACCTTCGTTCAAACGGAGTAGACCGTTGTCAACGAATACACAAGTCAATTGATCGCCAATTGCACGGTGTAAAAGTGCCGCAACAACGGATGAATCCACACCACCAGACAGACCTAAAAGAACTTTTTGATCACCAATTTGCTCACGTAATTGTTCAACGCGTAAGTCAATGATGTTTTCAGAGTTCCACAGGCTACGACAGCCGCAAATGCTGTGTACAAAGTTAGATAATAACTCTGCACCTTTTGCAGTGTGCGTTACTTCTGGGTGGAACTGAATCCCGTAAAAACGACGCGTTTCATCAGAAACCATCGCCACTGGACAGCTTGGTGTGCTTGCAGTGATTTGGAAACCTTCAGGAATCGCTGTCACTTTGTCACCATGGCTCATCCAGACTTTAAGTTGGTCTTTGGTATCTTCAAGATCACCAATCAACTTGTCACGAACTTGGATGTTTACTTCGGCATAACCGAACTCATGTACAGTACCCGGCTCAACTTTACCGCCAAGCTGTGCAGACATGGTTTGTAAGCCATAGCAAATACCCAAAACTGGTACACCTAAGTTGAACACAACTTCTGGCGCACGTGGGCTGCCTTCTTCGTGTACGCTCTCAGGACCACCTGACAAGATGATACCGTTTGGATTAAATGCACGAATGTCTTCTTCAGACATGTCATAGGCATACATTTCAGAATATACGCCAGCTTCACGTACGCGGCGTGCAATAAGCTGGCTATATTGAGAACCGAAATCCAAAATAAGGATACGATCTTCAGTAATTTGAGTATTGGTAGTCATGACAAACAACTATGAAAGGCAAACGAATATAAGCGCCGTATTCTAGCATTTTTCCGCGCATAACGCACATAATTCGGACAAGCTTTATACAACGCTTAAAACCCAATGGTTTTTATATCAAAAAGCACGCTTTCGCATGCCTGATGTTTATTTCAAAACTTTTTCTATTTTAACGACTTCAATATCGGTCGGTTTATAACGATGTGTATCCACCTCTCCGACAACCTGCACTTTATCGCCTGCTTTAATATTGGATGCTTTCCATAAATCGTCATCAATATCCAGTAAAATAACCCCTGTACCATCGCTGAACTCGTAGTGGTCTTCATTAAGATGTTTCAGCATGTCCCTTTTAAAGTGACCGCCGTTTCATCTTTGAGCTTTGCAATGGCTGATACAGAGACATGATTCTTTGCTGCTGCTTGTAAAAGCATATGGTCATCTTTAGCCCATGCACCAGCGGCAAGACTTATGACTTGTAATGCATAACCCTATTTTAAAAAGATTTTTCATCTTATTTTCCTCATGTTTTATTGATCTTGATCAAAACAAAAAATGGACGTCCACACCGTACTTTTTTGTAAATAAAAAAGCAGTATCGTGAATGCTGCTTTTCATTTTGAATTATTTTTCAATCAGATGATCTAGACTCATTTTTCCTGCACCATGCAGCATTAGAAAAAATAAACCACTCGCCATTGCAAAGTTTTTCATAAAGTTAATACTGTCTTGCGCGCCATCGTGAAAAATAAATGCGGTAATAACACTAAATAGACCTAAGCCAAACGCAGCAAAGCGGGCTTGAAAACCAAATAACAGCGCTAAGCCACCACCAAACTCAACTAAAATGGTTAAAGGTAATAGCGCTCCGGGAACCCCCATAGACTCCATATACCCTACAGTTGCGCTATAAGCTGAAATTTTTCCCCAGCCTGCAACAAGGAAAATATAAGCCATAAGTACACGGGCAATTAAAGCTAAAACTGCATCGATATTGGGTTGATTGACAATATTTTTGGCCACAACATTTGGATTAAATATTTTTACACCTTTAAATACGTTTTATTTGAAGTTGTAGCTATCTTAATGTTCTCTATTTTTAGAATAAATATCCATTTTCATCACACATCGTTTTAAGATAAGAACACTGATAGCTAAATTTATTTACGTTTTAATACTGACTTCTGATAACGAGACTGCTAGGATTTCCGCACTCTTTTGCTTATTTGTGCCCCATGGAACTGATTGATTTTATATTACATGTCGATGACCATCTGCTTGAGTTTATCACCAACTATGGGGTTTGGATTTATGCAATTTTGTTTCTCATCATCTTTGTGGAAACAGGTTTGGTGGTCATGCCGTTCCTACCCGGCGACAGCTTATTGTTTGCCGCAGGTGCCTTAGCAGCATCTACAGGTGCAATGAATCCGTGGACTCTTGGTGTTTTACTTTTTATCGCGGCCGTACTGGGCGATACGCTGAATTATCACATTGGTCGTTATATTGGACCGCGCGTTTTTGAAATCGAATCCCGTTTCATCAATAAACAACATCTAATTAATACACAAAAATTCTTTGAAAAACATGGTGGTAAAACTATTATTTTTGCGCGTTTTATTCCTTTTGCGCGGACTTTTGCACCTTTTGTAGCAGGTGCAGGAAAAATGGATTACAAATTTTTCCTATCTTATAACCTAATTGGCGCATTCTGCTGGATTGGTTCATTCATTACTTTAGGCTATATTTTTGGTAATGTGCCTGTGGTCAAAGACAATTTCACGCATCTGATTTTCGGCATTATTATTATTAGTGTCTTGCCGGGAATCATTGGTTTTATTCGTGCCAAATTAAAGAAAAAATCAACCACTGAAGCTTAAGCAAAAAAACGTAGAATCACGGGGAACATACACACCAACAACAACATGGCCGATCCTTTATATAAGAGATCGGCTTTTATTTGTTTTGACTCACCCGATAAAATGGCACGGCCAAAAGACATCCAGAACAGTGCCGTTGGCAATAACACCAGACTAAACACCGCAAACACCAAAAAGAAATTGGTGGGATTATCCCAAGCTTCATAGGGAAAAATACCTGCAGCAAATAAGACCGCTTTCGGATTTTTCAAAGTAGAAAAAAATAATTGTTTAGGTCGAATCGAGGTAAAACGTTGATTATGTTTTTCTAAGTGCGAGCTTTTCCACAAATGAAAAGCCAACCAAAATACATAAACTGCACTGAGTGCATGTAAAAGATCAATCAAATAAGGCCAAGTCGGTGTACTGAGATGAATCAGGAGTGCCCATAAATTGATGGCATAGAAATACCCAAACAGTTCTGCGGGTACAAGTAAGCTGGTCTTCGCCAGACCTTGCTGATGTGCAGAGCTTGCGAGTAAAGCATTGGTCGGTCCCGGAATCATCAAGACAGCAATCATTGCCAATACAAACAGCCAACTCTCAATCATAGACATCCAACAACAGCATTAAAGATGCGCAATTTAGCCGAAAAAGAGCGGTTTCCTCAAGTCAAAGCGGAAAAAAATACAGAACCCATGAGGTAAAAAAGTGCGTGTTAAAACGATAGTCCATTGTTTTATTAAAATTATTTTCGAAACATTTTGCTAAGATTTTAATGACTGCTGAAAGGTTGAACCCTTCAGCAGGATGAATAAATGCGGCATTAATTCGTCTTATTTTGCACGGTAATCGCACAGCCTTTGAATTTTGCAGCTTGTACAATCGCCTCTTGCTGACCCAAAAGTCGTGAAATTTCAGTTTTTTTGGTATTCGATGATTGTCCCATATTCACTGAAACGCTTGGACCAAAGCCCCAACCGCCACCATGACTCCAACCGCCGCCCAGCCCTACACCTACACCCATACCAGTACGTTTCGCAGTGGGTACACCTTCATCTAAATGTTGCTGAATCCGATTATATTCTGCTTGTAACTGTTGGCAGTTCAAAGCCTGATACTGTGTAGGAGAGACATAAGTCGGTTTAACCGTTGTGGCACAGGCGCTCAATAACAGCGTGCTGCTCACTAAAAAAGCAATTGTGATCTTTTTCATGCTGAATCTCGTAATTTATTATTCTCAATCTCATTGAACAATGATTGATAGGCCTGCGTCAATTTATGATCGTGTGCCAAATGAATTAAGGGTAAATTTTTGTGATGCGATTCTTTCATCAGCACCGATGGAGGCAACATACTTTCTAGTATAGGAAGACCTTCATCCTTCAGCTCTTGCACCACTTCACGCGGAAGTTTGGCCTGCGCTTGGAACTGATTCACCACAATGCCTTCAATTTCCAAATGATCATTATGATCGTCTTGAGTTTCGAGCACATTTTCGATCAAAGTTTGCAGTGCACGTTTAGAAAAGACATCACAATCAAACGGAATCAGGACTTTATTAGCTGCAATCAGTGCCGACAAAGTAAAGAAGTTAAAGGCTGGCGGTGTATCGATATAGACACGATCATATTTTCCGGCAAGCTGTTGTAACGCATCACGCAGTTTATAAATTTTATGTTTTGACTCTAAAGCATATGCCAATGCCCCGAGGCTTGGGCTGGCTGGAATCACATCCAAATTTTTAAAAGGGGATTGGTGTACATAACTTTCTAAACCTTTAGCTCGCCCTTTGAGGATCGAACCAATGGCGCTGCCCAATAGACTTTTATTTTGAGTCGTTCCAAGCACTTCTTCAAAATAGTTTTCAATATTGGGTTCTAAAGCTGGTTTATCTGCCGAATAGGTTGCGTCATCGCCCAATACATACTGACTCGAATTCGCTTGCGGATCGAGATCAATCAATAAGGTTTTTAAGCCTTGATGTGCACTAATTGCCGCCAAATTCACTGCAATACTGGACTTGCCGACACCACCTTTTTGATTAAATACCACACGTGTATGCATGAAATCCCCCTCCCTCTTGTTATTTTTCCGCTATAGCTAGCAGTGTAGCGCAGAACAATCGCTGTGCCGATGATTATGTCTAACAATTAGCCAAAGTTTGGTTTAATCATAACTAAACCTAAAATGGATATCATCGCAACCACCGCCAAGAATAAACCCGCTCGGCGCTGTGTAAGTAAAATGCTGTCTTCTTTTTTATAAGCTTTCGACAAAGAGGACAACATCACTAAAAATAAAACCACTTTGGCATAAAACCATGTTTGTACATCAAAGTTTTTCATCACTAAAAGTGCAACCCCAGTCAGTACAATCACCAGCATACTTAAGTGCTGAAGGGCTACAAAAGCCGTTCGACCCGCTGGATTGGGCTGATTGCCTTGGACGCCTTTAAATAGCATCATGGCACGCGCCAAAATCACGACACATGCCAAGCTGACCGCACTCATATGCACGATCTTAATCAATAATTGTGTTTCCATGACTGAATCTCTGCTTAGCTTTTCGGGGCATGTGCACAATTTGGACTAGAAGTGTCTTGTCCTTGCCACTCCTCGGGTAAAAAAGCATGTATAGCCAAAGCATGAATTTTACCTGGACTGAGTAAGTCTCCTGCTACCGCATAAATTTTTTGATGGCGCTGAACTAAACGTAACCCCTCAAAACTCTCACTCACCACGATCACTTTAAAATGTGATTCTTTACCTGGAAAATAGCCGCCATGACCAGAAGATTCATTCACGACTTCTAAATGTGATGGGGAAAGCAGTTGTAAGCGTTCAATCAGTTGCTGCTCCAAGCTCATACCTGTCTCCAAAAATAATGATTCGTTCAGAGTATACCTGTTCCTTCGAGATGTTGAATGCGTAAAACCCTTTCGGCTAGCATCAGGTACAACGTTTCGTGAACAAAAGTTAAAAAATCTCAAGACATCGTCTAAAACTGGCTTTATTTTATGCAATTAAACTCAGCTTTTTCATAAAGCTATTGACCCTGAACTTG
Source organism: Acinetobacter sp. BMW17 (assembly GCF_001592855.1). Classification (NCBI taxonomy): domain Bacteria; kingdom Pseudomonadati; phylum Pseudomonadota; class Gammaproteobacteria; order Moraxellales; family Moraxellaceae; genus Acinetobacter; species Acinetobacter sp. BMW17. Next base: position 109,401 of record NZ_LSOD01000007.1, on the reverse strand, counting down.
CTTGCTGTATCATACAGCGCTATGCGGGAATAGCTCAGTTGGTAGAGCACAACCTTGCCAAGGTTGGGGTCGCGAGTTCGAGTCTCGTTTCCCGCTCCAAATTTTTTTCAGTGTAAGTTTTAGCAAAAACTGCTCAATATGCGGGAATAGCTCAGTTGGTAGAGCACAACCTTGCCAAGGTTGGGGTCGCGAGTTCGAGTCTCGTTTCCCGCTCCATTTTTTTTAGTGTAAGTTTTTATAAAAACTGCTCAATACGCGGGAATAGCTCAGTTGGTAGAGCACAACCTTGCCAAGGTTGGGGTCGCGAGTTCGAGTCTCGTTTCCCGCTCCAAATTCAAAAAAGCCCTCATCGAAAGATGGGGGCTTTTTTATTTGGCAATATCTCAAATACATCTCCATTCAGATAGCAAAAAGGTACTGTGCATATATTCACACAGTACCTTTTCTGATGAATTACATGTTGATTACTTAGTAAACAATTTGGTTGTTATTTAACAGACTATTTAACAGTTGGTCATTTGTTAAGTTTAAATCTGCTGGAGAAATATTATCCAAAACCAAAAGATCTGACGCAGAAAATCCATTACTCGCACCATCACGGTCAATACTAATCACTGCTTTACCATCCGCATTGGTTTCTACTGAAATATAATCCCCAATATTAGCTGATGTTTGCAGACCATCCAGTAACGCCGAAATATCGATCTTGTCTGCATCAGCACCAAGCTCAAAGTCGGTCCAAGTATCTGTACCATTGCCACCCGTTGCATCCGCATTATCTAACAAGTAATAGATAGCAGTATCTGCACCATCTCCACCAGTCAGAATGTCATCACCAGCACCACCCTGCAAAATATCATCGCTAGCTGTACCAGAGAAATCGATGGTCTCATTTACTGGATCTGTTGTGATGGTTAAAACGGCATCTTCAGTATTGTTATACTCGTCTTGAACGGTATACGTGAAATCATCAACTACTGAAGTAGCATTTCCTGATGTTACTGTGGACGTATAGATATAATGCCCATCTTCGTAAAGATGTAATGTGCCGTGATTACCTGTGATGATAGCGTAATTGCCATTTACATCTGTTTGGTTGAAGGTAATAGGAACTCCGTTGACTTCAATGATTAAACCATTTACAACGTCATCGTTCGCAAGCACATTCCCTTCGGCAACATATGTTTTTTCATTAACAGCATAAACATCAGCGGTAATATCAGGGAATAATGATACAGGGTTGCTTAAAATATTTTCTGCAACTATGGTTAACAAGTCATCGGCAGCAGGTAACAAGCCACCAAGCCCTAAACTACTCAATATCTGATTTATCCCGCCAAGCAATCCACCTAAAAGATCAGCTAACCCAGTGTCTTGTAACAGAGCATCAGTAATAACATCATCAATTAATGGTTCAACGACTTCATTATAAATAACTTCACCAAGGTTATCGACTTGAGCAAGCAAACCATTTACAAGACCACCTAATGTGGCCCCTAAACCCAAAGTGCTAATTAAACTACCCAATAAGCCTGTAGAATTACCTGCCAGAATATCACCAACCGAAGTATTTAAGAGCTCTGCTGCTACTGCAGTATTATCACCGAATGGATTGAGTAAAGATAAAACGGTATCTACTGTATTCAGTAAAGTTTCTAATGTATTAATCAGAGCCGTTGACACATTGGTCGTTTTCGCTAAATCTAACACTTCCTGCAATGTTAACTGTTCTAGAATACCCTCTAAGACAGTATCATCGGCATTGACCAAAACATCTTTCACTAGTCCTTTTACAGTATCTTGAATGACATCATTCACAGTATTACTGCCAAGTTCGCTTAATTTCACTGTTTCTAAAATGTCTGCTAGTTTAGAGCTATCGCCATGTACAATAACACTATAATTACCTTCGGGCAGATCTTTAATATCTAGTCTTAAACAAGAACCATCGTCAACTACACCAAGTGCCTGTAAACCAAGTGCACCTGCAATCAATCCTCCTTGACTTGAACTAGCTGCTGCAACAGTAAATACCTCACCTGTAGCGTTATTCACTACTTCAAAACTAAATGCATTTGCAACAGTGACTAGATTTGTACTTTCAACCACAATCACAGCATCCTTCGCCCCACCAGTCACATCAAAGTTGACTTTTCCAATCTGAGACTGCCCTTCCAAGATCCCTAAAATTGCTCCTTCATTATAAGTAGCAAGTTTATTGGTTGTATCCACACTCTGATCAACCAAAGATGTACTTACAGCATCATCTACTAATACCAATGGATCATTTGTAAAGATTAAGTCCCCAGCCGTTGCTGTATCTGTACCTGTATTCCCAGCCTTATCCGTCACTTCTACTGTGACATCATCACCTGCCTGAACCGCAGCTGTGTCTACTGTCGCGCTGAATGCACCCGTACCATCGGTCTCGCCTTCCCAGATCGTGTTGCCATCTTTGTCTTTGATCACCACCGGTGCATTCGGTTCATCCGATGTCCCTGTAATCAGTACTTGATCTGCAACACCATCTGCTGGGTCATCATTATCAATCGGGGTTACCGCTTCTATCTCGACGACGGGTAGTACACTATCCACCGTGGCTTCCGCCAAAACCTCGTCAGATTCGTTACCAGCAGCATCTTTAATGCTTACTTCAACTTCTAATGTTTCACCTTCGTTCGGTGAATCCACTTTAACGATGATTTCACCTGCAGTAATGTCGTCAGCCGTCAATACTGTTTCTTCACCGTTGACGATAACACTGTCACCAGCTACGACATCTACGGGTAAGTCAATCGTAACGTCGACTTTGCCATCTGCATCAATTTCATCTGCGGAGATCCATTCATCGCCATTACCAATGATGACCGAATCTGGTGCTGAGGGTGCTGTAGTATCCACAGTTGCTTCTGCTTGAGTCGGATCCGACTCGTTACCGTCTTTATCTTTGATGATCACATCAACTTCTAATGTTTCGCCTTCATTCGGCGCATCCACTTTAACGATGATTTCACCAGCAGCAATGTCGTCAGCCGTCAAGACTGTTTCTTCTCCATTGACGATAACACGGTCACCAGCGACTGCATCTGCAGGTAAATCAATCTTAACGTCGACTTTGCCGTCTGCGTCAATTTCATCTGCTGTAATCCATTCATCACCATTACCAATCACCACTGATTCTGGGGCACTTGGTCCTTCGTTCGTTTCGCCTATCCCCTTATCAGAATCATTTCCTGAATCATGCCCTGCCCAAGCTAAAATGCCGCCTGCAGTCAATGGAACTGCGGCCCAAGCCCATGGAGAAGCAGCATCATTCTCACCATATAATAGTGGCCCTACATCATTGAGTTCTGCATAGGTCGCACTTAATGCTTCACCATTAGAGCTAAACTCAACCCAGAGCAATTTATGATTAACATCATCTTGTAAAACAAGGCTGTTATCTGCATCAAAAAAGCCCATTATTGTTATTAATTCACCACTTTTTAAAACAACAACGAGATTGTTACCTTCCTTTTTGTATTCTTTAATATCTTCTGAAGAGATTTTAAGTTGAACGACCGAGGGGTTCTGCGCTGACAATTGGATTTTGTCTGATGCATTTATCTCGATGCCTTGGTGAGACTTTTTATCAATTAACGTGGCTTTCTGATCCATGTGTACATCCTTTTTCGAGTTTCATTTTTAAGTATTTTGAAGCTTTAAACTGAGTCACTAAATGAAAGGTGTCATGTACTAGAAAGTTCTTTAACTGATCAGTTTCGGATATCAATTGACGATTCAACTTAGCTTCTAAGTTTTCCATTATCAATTATCTTAGCACTGAATTTTTGCAATAAAATACATCTGTCCTATATTAAAATCCCAAAAAATAGGGATTCAAAAATTGTTTAAAATATCTACACAACCTAACCTAATTCCAACTTTTAAAAATCTATAGATCGCCTGCATACACTGGTTCAAAGTGGAAACCATTCGCATTAAAAATCACATTAAAAGCTTTCTTATTGTTCATTTTTTTTGAGTTAAACACAACGCTTTATGTTTTACAAATCACATTATTTAAGTTTTTATTTACAATCGTATTTTTAAATTTTTGTTACTTTATGTAAAGCCAACCAAAAAGGTTGGTTTTTACCTCATAAAGGTATTTTATCTATCAAAAATAATGATCAAAATCGCCTTTTTCGTCATGAGGTATAACTCATCTCTGGGAAAGACGCAGACTTTTGGAGACGCTCTAACACTCTTTAATTGCAATCATTTTTCTTTATTTTTGCCGAGAATAGAATCTAATGAATGAGCTCATTTTTACGCATGAAAAATCAAGAAGAATAAAGATTTCAGGCCCGCAAATGACTTTGCGAGCCTGAAATATCCCAGTATCTATTGTTCGTTAAATATTAGATTTATATACGGATCAAATTTTAAAAATGGCTTATGTTAAATTTTGCATTGAATCAGGCCATTTAAATCATTCAATATTAAAACTTCACCAAATCCGCTTTCAACGCAACACCCGCCATCGCAGTTCCTTTCGCGCATTGGTAGGTGGTGGTACTACGTGTTTCATTCGACTTATAGAAACTCACCAGATTAGTCACAGCATTTGCACCACTGGCTTTGGCGGTATTCTGGAATTGAATTAGTGCTGAACGAAGTACGTGATCACATGAACTTTCCGCAGATTTGGCAAAACCATTGGTCTTTTTATTGGTCACTAAGCCTTTTTCAATCACCTTGCCGCCCGACTTGGTTCCCGCCAAATAAAATTTTACTGAGCCATCTAGCACGCCATCTGCAACAGCACGGTTTACAGCTTCTTGAAATTTAAAATCATACATTTTGTCAGCCGCTTGAGCCGATGCAATCGCTCCTAAAGACAACACAGCGGCTGCACAGATTTTTTTGAATAACATGGTTCTACCCTTATCTTATTAGACACGTTTAAAAATCAGGGAGGTATTAATCCCCCCAAAAGCAAAATTGTTGCTCATCATCATTTGCGTTTCTGCTGAACGCATGTCTGAAACAATATAATCCAGATCACCACAAGCGCTGTCAATCTGATTTAAATTCAGCGTAGGCACCAGCTGATTGCGTCGCATCATTTCAATACTCAGCCATGCCTCAATTGCCCCACACGCCCCGAGCGTATGCCCAAAATAACTTTTTAATGAGCTAATTGGCTTTTTACCCAAGATACGCGCGGTTGCTTGTGATTCGGCAATATCCCCCTGATCGGTTGAAGTACCATGCGCATTGACATAGTCAATATCCACCGCACTCAGCTGTGCATCTTTCAGTGCCAACTGCATGCAGCGCCCCATCATTTCAGAATCAGGTCGAGTCACATGCTGACCATCGGTATTGCTACCATAACCGACGATCTCAGCATAAATGGTCGCGCCACGCGCTTGAGCATGTTCATATTCTTCTAAAATCAAACAACCTGCACCTTCACCGACCACCAAACCATCCCGGTCTGCGTCAAAGGGCCGCGGGGTTGTCTCTGGATGGTCATTTTGCACACTAGTCGCCAACAGCACGTCGAACACGGCTGAACCGGCTGCACTGAGCTCTTCTGCCCCACCTGCAATCATCACAGTTTGTTTGCCATATTTGATCGCTTCATAAGCTTGACCAATGGCCATGGAACCTGAAGTACAGGCACTTGAGGTCGGCAGCGTTAAACCTTTTAGACCGAAATACACCGTCATATTGACCGCACTGGTATGCGACATCATACGAATGTAGGTCGTGGCATTCAGTTGACTCATATTGTGCTCAATCAGCATGGCGCCAAACTCACGCACCGCATCCACACTGCCCGCAGAGGAACCAAAAGCCACGCCTGCATCGCCACTTTTTAAGATATCAGCATGTAGTAAACCTGCATCTTCCAATGCTTTTTCAGCACATACAGCAGACATTAAAGCAACACGCCCCATGCCACGGGTCACCTTACGGTTAAAATGCTTCGGTACAGTAAATGACTCTACTGGACCAGCCAATTTACTGCGTAAATCAGGATAAATTTCCCAGTCAGGCATATAGCGAATACCGCTTTTCCCTTGTGCAAACTGCTCAAAAATTTGCTCTGCGGTTTCCCCCAAAGAGGTAATCCCAGACATGCCTGTCACAACAACACGTTTCATTAGATCAAGCCTCCATTGACTGAAATCACTTGGCGGGTGATATAACTGGCATCATCACTACATAAAAACTTCACCGCTTTTGCAACCTCTTCCACCTGCCCCATGCGCTGCATCGGGATCATTTTCAAGGCATGTTCTTTCACTTCTTCCGTGACCATTTCGGTTTCAATCAAGCCCGGAGCCACACAGTTCACCGTAATTTTGCGTTTTGCCAATTCCAGTGCCAATGCTTTGGTCGCACCAATCAAGCCTGCTTTGGCAGCGCTATAATTCACCTGACCACGATTCCCCATGATTCCTGACACTGAAGACAAGGTCACAATACGTCCGCCCTTTTTCAAGCGGATCATCGGCATCATCAGGGGTTTTAGCACATTATAAAAACCGTTCAGAGAGGTCGAGACCACGTCATCCCAGTCTTCATCAGTCAGTGCAGGGAAAGCACCATCACGGGTTAATCCTGCATTCAACACAGCGCCGTAAAAAGCACCATGCTGTGCTATATCTTGCTCTAAAATAGCGGCAATCTTTTCACGCTCATTCACATCGAACATCAGTACATGGCTGGCCTGTCCAAGCGCTTGAATTTCCTGAGCCACCGCTTCGGCCTCAGACTGTCTTGAACGAGCATGGACCGTGACATCAAAGCCTGCCTTTGCCAACTCCAAAGCAATCGCTTTACCTATTCCACGACTCGAACCCGTGACTAAAATTCTTCTGTTCACACTAATTTTCCAATGATTTCATTCATATTTTCAGGCTCAAATACGCTCAACATGGCGCTGAACCGATGTTCTTGATATTCAATTTCACAATTAAACTGCCCCAAACCTTCGTGCAGATAACTTTGTTCTACTCGAATCCGCACGGTTGTGCCCAAACTAAAATAGGCACAAGGTAACTGCATTTTACGCGTTCCCAATAAAAAGCCAATTTTCGGTGGCAAGTCCTGAGTTTGTCCTTTATAACCGGCATAGGCACTAATGGTCTGCGCCATCAACTCAATGCTGCTCCATGTGGGCAAGCCTTCTGGCTCAAAAAACATCAAATCTGGCGTGATGTGAAGTTCTGCAATAGCAAATTCATCATTGGCTTCAATCAAATGGCTCACGAAAACCATCGGTTTCGCATGCGGAATAAACTGTACTGCATCCATCATGGCAAAGCCGTCCCGAAAATTAAACTGATATTGCTCCCCCCAAAAGCAAAAGAATTACTCATCGCATAGCGAATGGGTGTATTCAAATGCGGTGTAAACAGATAGTTTTGCCCAGCCAAAGCATCGTCCAATTCGCCTGTATGATGCAGCGGCAACCAGGATTGATCTAATAAAACCTGCTGGCAAATAAAAGCTTCGATTGCACCCGCTGCCCCCAGACAGTGCCCCGTTTTATGTTTGGTGCTGCTCAAGGCCACAGCTGCATCTGAGAAAACAGTCTGTACCGCCTTAATTTCCATCGCATCATTTTGCGGTGTGGATGTGCCATGCAAATTTAAATAATCAATATCGCTTGCTTGAAGCTGTGCAGCGTCTAAAGCTTTTTGCATCGCCTCCGCAGCCCCTTTCCCTTCTGGATGTGGTGCTGAAATATGCCATGCATCCATTGACTCGCCGCTCGACAGTAACATCACAGGGGCAGGCGCTTTAGAGAGTAAAAAAAGTCCTGCGGCTTCACCAATATTAATGCCGTCACGGTTGGCACCACAGGGCTGGCAAATTCCGCTCGATAAACTTTCTAAACTATCAAAACCATTTAAGGTCAGCTTGCATAGGGTGTCGACTCCTCCGACTAAGACCGCATCGGCCAAATTAGCATTCAGCAGACGTTGCCCCGCTGCCATCGCTTTAGCCGCAGAGGAACAGGCAGTAGAAATAGTATAGGCAGGCCCTTCCCAACCCAAGTACTGTTGTAAGGCTTTCGCTAAACTGCCCATTTCTTGTTTTTGGTGCTGTACGGACTGTGGTGCTGGCTGTTGAAACTGAGCTTTCAATACAGGCTCATTATCCGCGATGCCTGAGGTTGACGTGCCGATAATCACTGCGAGACGTTGTCTAGGAAACTGTGCAGTATAAGCATGAATCTCGGTTTCAATTTGTGCCAGAGCCGTCAGGGCAAAGCGTAAATTCCGTGAGTCTGCACCGCTCAAGCTTGCAGGAACTGCTTGAAGCAAGGCTTGGTCAGATGTACCTACCCATACTGTACGCCCCGCGATCAGATCCTCTCGTTGGGATAAGGTATTTTCGGTGCTTGTTAAGGCATGTTGAAGCTCAGCGGCATTGTGTCCCAAAGCCGACAGCGCAGCACTGAACTGAATGCCAACAGCTGGAACAGGCTGTAGATTTTTAGTCATGATGGTCACCTTGATCATCTTCTAAAGTATTGCTCACCGCGCTGATGACCATCTGATAAGGCACTTGCAGATTATCCAGCTCAATTACCCCATCATTTTGCTGAATTTTCAACACAGGCTGCTGCTGTATATAAATGGTATCGTCTTTCTGCACGACAGCATTTTGAGCAGCATGTAACCTAGCAAAATTGGGATAGGTCGCATACAGAATATCGCGCACCACATAATCAAAAGGCAACAATTTCATCGGCTCAATCCGCTGTTCAACGTCTACCTTTCGACCATCAAAACTGAGCTTGAATAACTGCTGTCCTGTGAGGCTCAGTGCTAGCATATCAAGCGACTGTCCACGTTGCTGCTGGTACAGTAAAAAACTGAAACTCTGGCTTTTCCACTGCACTTCAATTTGATCTTGGCGCTGGTAATTTTGCGCAGCCCACTCTGGGGTCGCGAGTCCTTGCGCTTTAGGGATCCAACTTTGGCAGGCACTACAGAGCAAAGCACTGGCTAAAACCCAACTGGCAGTTTTCAAACGCAGCTTAAGTTTCATCGATCAGTGACTCTTTTTTTGGTTGTTCTTCTCGGCAATATTCGGCCAACGTCTTTAAACGTTGCTTGGCATTGCGATGAATCGGGTTATTCGTATCCCATGCATAACCCGCCAGTAAAGATGCAATCATGCGGCGGATCTTCTCATCTTGATTCTTTGAAAACACCACATCCTGAAACTCTCCTGAATACCATGATTCAACATAGGCACGGAACACTTGAATACCTTTACGTAAAGGCTTTTCATATTGCTCCATCCAATCGACCACCTGACCTTGTAGCACTTGCTCGACCAAAGGCACGGCTAGACTAGACGATTTTAAGGCAATCGTTACACCTGAAGAAAAGACAGGATCGAGGAACTCACCTGCATTGCCCAGCAGTGCGTAGTTTTCAGATGCCAAATGTTTCACATCGGCAGAGTAGCCCACCAAAGTACGCACAGGAGTATCATGTTTGGCATGACGCAGTACATGCGACAAGCTGGCATCATCGGCTAAAATATGTTTCTGCAAGGCTTCTAGGTCATAATCTGCACTGCCGTCATAACCGTATTTTTCAAAGAAATCCTGCTCCGCCACAATGCCAAATGAAGAACGTCCATCGGCAAAGGGAATCAGCCAATACCATGCACGGTGGTCTTTTTCATGCACAGTAATTAAAATTTTCTCACGGTCAAATTCAGGGTCATTCAATAGACCGTCTTCAATGTGGGTAAAGACCGCACGGCGCACTGGAAAATCCGACGGACTTTCTAAATCGAGAAACTTCGGCAGAATGCGGCCAAAGCCGCTGGCATCTAAGAGGAACTTGCCTTGAATTTGATAGCTGTCACCTTGCGCATCTTCCACCGTCAAAATCGGCTGTGTGGATGCCACATCGACCGCCAAAACTTCATGACCAAAACGGATATCTACGCCCATTTTTTCAGCTTGCTGCGCCAAAAGTTGGTCAAAGTTGGCACGTCGTACTTGCCATGTAGTGCCCGGGCCTTCGCTAAACTTTTGAGTAAAGTCATAAAAACTGCGCTGCGTGCCTCTTAAAAAAGCCGCGCCATTTTTAAACTGAAAGGCATATTCGTCGGCATGCGCACGCACCGTTTCCAATAAACCCGCTTCTTCTAAAAACACCATACACTGCGGCAATAAAGACTCGCCGATGGAAAAACGCGGAAAAAATTGCTTTTCGATGACCGTGACTTGGTAACCTTTTTGACGCAGCAAAGCTGCAGCCGAGCTGCCTGATGGTCCCGCCCCAATAATTAAAACATCTGTCTGTTGCATGGTGCTCATTGCACTGTACCCTTTGACTCAGCTCTTTGGCTGATATTGTTGAACCACCACATGTTTTGCATCGGAGGATGTAAAAAGTGTGGCATAAATAAATGAAAAAATAACGCCCAGCAACACTGTTAAGCCAAAACTGTGAATGGCATAAGTATGACTAAAAGACAGCAAACCAAAACTAAAAAACGTCGACATCATGCACAGGAACAAAGCCATACCCACCACCTGCGGGTGATCATGTCCGTGGCGGTAGAAAATCGCATAGTCCACCCCAATCCCAATAATCAGGAAGGTGCCCATAATGCTGAATAAATTAATCTCGACACCGAGCCAGGCTTGAATCGCAAACGTGGTCATTAGAGCCATACTGACAGGCAACACCAAAGGCAGAATTGATTTTTTGCCATAAAGTGCGCCTAAGCCAACAGCTAACATCAGCAAAGCGCTGAGCAATAGCCACTGTGCCTGCACACGATGCTGTTTAAACAACTCAGATAATTGATGAACGGGACGTAACAGTTGTACATCCGCATCTTCAAGCTGCTGTATGGCTTTAACATCATGCACATTTTGCAGCATCACCAAACGTTGCGTCGGACTCATCTGCAAAAAATGCAAGGGATGATCTTTAAAGACTGCTTCGGTCAGCAACGGTTGGTCTTTTAAATGCGCTTGCCAGTTTAAAACATCGGCGGTATTGAGCTGTAGTGCTTGCGCATATTTCACCAAAGCGGGCTGAGGAATCGCCTGTAACATTGCAATATTGTGCTTCTGCTGCTCAAGCGATGGAATCCACTGCCCTAAAGCTTGTACAGCATCTAACTTGCCAGCCTGCTGCAAGGGCGCAAGCTCTGCCAACAGTTGCTGTTCGCGCTGCTCTAACTCTGCTGGGGTTCTGCCCTGTACCACAAAATATTCACTGCTTTGCTGTTGCATAAAGCGCGAACGAATATATTGATCTTCCTGCTTTAAGGTGGCATCCATACTTTGTAAGTTACGGATGTCATCATTGCTTTTCAGAAAGGCGAGACTGCTGCCTGTCACCAGTAGAATCAGTGCAATCATGCCATAACGCAGCGTGTTGTGGTTTTGCACATAACTGCGTGCTTTGCCAATAAAGCCCAAAGCACGTATCGCAGGTTCCGCATTCAGCGCAGGCAAACGTGGCAGTAATAAAATACTGGTCACCCATGCAGCACTCAATCCAACCATGGAAAAGACTGCAATTTGTTTAAAACCTGGAAATGGGGTAAAACTCAGCACCACATAGGCCAACAGTGTGGTCATCAGACCCACAAATAGACTCGGCAGCAATGGTTTTAAAACAGCAAATCCATCGATCTTTCGGTGCTGAGACTGCATGGCCATAAAATAAAATGAAAAATCGACACAGACTCCAATCAGACTGGCGCCAAAGACCAGTGTCATTAGGTGAATTTCGCCGAAAACCCAATAGGTCACAGCAAAGGCCACTAAGCTGCCTGTGCCGACTGCAACCATTTCCGTCAGCATGGGTCGTATCGAACGGAAGCCAAACCAGACTAGAAGCAAAATCCCGATGGTCGAACCCACGCCAATGGTGGAAATTTCCTCTTTGGCAGAGTTAGTGCCGAACTGTGCAAACAGCAGCGTACCTGTCCAGTGCGGTTTAACTTGCAACTGGTTGAGCTGCTGATTGATATTTTGGATAAACGCAGCGGTCTGCTCTTGGTAGGCAATATTATAAGGACTGTTATTGAGCTGAAGCACCATCAGGCGCGAGATACCTCGCTCATCACGAATGGTCGCAAAGCCCTGCTCTAAATTGACATCGGCATTACTTTGTAAGGAACTTAAACCGACTGCATAACGCGGAAACAGCAACAAAGGGTCTTGCTTGAGCATTTCAGCCGTAATCGGCATGCCGAGACTCATCAGTTGTAACAAGCCCTGCTCTATCAGTGCGGCATCATCCTGCTCCTGCACAATCTGCTGATCGGTCTTGGATAATAGCCCTGCTTTGTGCTGATACAGCGCTTGGGCAAATTGATCAGGATCCAGCTGTGGACGAACAGGTAAAAACATCTGACTTTGGTCGGCTTGGGTTTTGAGTGCTTGCGTTGCCTGTTCGAGTTGCTGATCCGTTTTGGCATCCAACACCACAAAAACTTTGTCATTTAACTGCTGACTGACATATTGCTGTGCTTGTTCCAGATGAGCATCTTGATGGGCCTCTGGCAGCAAAGCAAAAATATTGGTCTCAATCTTAATGCCTTTATTCAGCCACGCCGCGCCCAGTGCCAAAGCAATGACACACAAAATCAGTAGCCAAAGGGCGCTAAACTTATTTTGCCAATTGGAAAAGCGCATTTTCCGCAGCCGTTAAAGTTTGAGGTTGAGCAGTTTGCTGGCTAAAACGAATGATAGTGCGGTTGTTGGCTTGTTCCAAAATTGTAATACGGTCCACATAACGCTGACCTTGCGCATCAACTTGAACAAAAAGCTTTTTAAATAGACTGCTTTTCGGCGTCAAGCTGACATTCCACTGCGTCGGACTGTAATTGGCCGACACCACATTAAAGTTTTTAGTGAGTGCCGCTTCATTGCCCGACATCAACTGTAAAAACATCGTCGCTACAGAGCCATACGGGGTTTTGTCGACTTCAATTTGACTGCTAGTACGCTGCGTCTTTTGTACCAACTTACGCGGTGTCACCACCAAATCAGCTTTAACCGGACTTTGAATCTGCCACAGCACACCTTGGTTTTTGCTGAACAGCACCGTGCCTTTGGACACATAGGTTTTATTCAACGCTGCCAGTTTTTTCTGCTGCTCAAATTGGGCACGTACCACAGGCGTTGCACCGAGCTGAGCAAACACCTGCTTCAATTCAGTATTTTGTGCATTCGCTGCGGGAGCAAGCAAAGTCATCACACTGGCTGTACACACAACCAAAATCGGCTTAAAAAATTTGTGTCGAATCATGCTTGCATTACTCCGCCTTAAACTCAGGCCATGCATTTAAACAGTCCAACAATACCTGTGGCGATTGGAAGCACATTTCACGTTTTTCAATGTGTACCGCCACTTGAGAAGTAAAGCCCTTGGTCAGCTTTCTGCCCGAAACCGCATCAAAAATCAGATATTCAATTTTCAGGCGGTTTTCCCATTCTTTCAAAATGGCACGCACGCGAATTTTCTGTTCGAACTCAATGCCTTGTACATAACGGACATAGCTTTCAATCACAGGCCATGCATAGCCTGAGTCACGCATTTGATTATAGTTATAGTGAAATTGATCCAACAGTTTGCAACGTGCAATTTCAAAATATTTTAAATAATGACCGTGCCATACCACATGCATGGTATCGACATCATGAAAGGGCACTTCAATAATTACATCAGCATACATGCTCATTTCCTATGCGGATTCAACAGCAACACGATTTAACAGCTCTAAACTCTCAAAACGATTAACCAAGATCTGGAGTTCCTGTTGCAAAGGACGATCTTCCTCTACATAGGTGAAGCTCTGAAGCACCCAGTGTTGAAATGCGGTTAAAACAGGGCTGAGTTCTGTATCTACACCTTTGAGTTTGACCGCCTGAACCGCTGCACAACTGAGTGCTGCAATCACTTGTTCGGTCAGGGTAATGACACGGCTGGCATCACGCGCGGCAATGGTACCCATACTGACTTTATCTTGATTATGACATTCGGTTGATCGTGAGAAAATTGACGCAGCGAGCGTCTGCTTCAAGGCTTCTGCTGTCCATGCCGAAACCCCAATTTGCACCGCTTTAAAGCCATGATTCAGCGGCAAACGCTCAGCACTTGAGCCAGTTAAATTGCGTGGCAAGCCATTGTTCATTTTGTAGTCTACCAACTGCGCCAATTGACGATCCATTAAGTCGGCAATATTGGCAATCATGATTTTTAGACTATCCATAGCTTGGGCAATATGTCCGCCATAGAAATGTCCACCATGCAGTACGCGTAAGTTCACGGGGTCAATCAATGGGTTGTCATTGCTCGAATTCAGCTCATTTTCAATAAACTGACGCAGCCACACTTTGGAGTCTTCAAACACCCCAATCACATGCGGTGCACAACGTAGTGAATAACGGTCTTGCAGGCGTGAACTTTGGTGCTCGGTCTGTACCTCACTGTTTAACCAGTCACGTAACTGGGCTGCAATATGTTGCTGTCCTGGATGAGGTTTTTGCGCAAACAACACTTCATCAAAATGGCTTGGATTGCCCTCAAGGGCTAAAACATTCAGTGCAGTAATCAAGGTACTGGCAAAAGAAATCTGTTCTGCTTTTTTATAATTCAGGCAGGCGATGGCGGTCATGACCGCTGTACCATTCATTAGAGCTAAGCCTTCTTTAGGACGCATCACCAAAGGCTGCACACCCTTTTCGGCATACACTTGTGCAATCGGCACGATCTGACCTTGATAGTACACATCGCGCTCACCGACCAAGGCCCCAGCGATATAAGACAAAGGCGTCAAATCCCCACTGGCACCCACCGAACCCTCCGATGGAATCACAGGAATTACATCTTCATTCAGCATCCAGACCAAACGCTGTAACAAGGCATGCGAAACACCCGAATAGCCACGCGCTAAAGAACATAAACGCACTACCACGACAGCACGTGCGGTAATTAAGTCTAAGTTTTGTCCCATGCCGCAGCCATGAAAACGCGACAAATGTAGCGGCAGCTCATGCACTTGGTGGGCTGGAATTTCAACCAAGCACGAGTCGCCATAACCCGTGGTCACACCATAAATAACGCCTTCGTCTTGCAACAGCTGATCGAGGAAATCTGCACCGCGTTGAATCAATGCCGTCCATTCAGCAGAGGTAGGCAATGCCACCTGTTTTTCTTTACGCGCTACAGCCACAACATCTTCAATACTGAGCGGAGTTTCCCCAACAATTAACACAAGACTTATCCTTTATTCCAAAAATTATAAAAATTAAACCATTGATAGGGCGCGCGTATGCAATGCTGTTCCAACAGTTCCACATACTGTCGTGTGGTCTGTTGCATGGCCTGTAAACGCTCTTTACGTGGCCAATTTAACTGCTCCGCCACTTGATGAATATGCACTTCAAAATGTGTATTAACTCGATAGCAAAACACCGCCAACACTGGGGCTTTTAATAAACTGGCCAAAATCCATGCACCCTGAGGCCACAGCGCTTGCTCACCCAGAAAAGCAACCGATTGTACCCGATCCGACTGCACGGGTACGCGGTCTGCTGCCACAATCACCCATTCACCCTGATCCAATTTATTCTGCAAAATCAGTGCTGTTTCGATTCCTAGCTCATCCACCGAAACCAAATTAACATCGGCATGTTCATTCAGTTTTTTTAAAAATTCATTGAATTTGGTGGCATGTTTTTGATAGACCAACACATTAATTTTCTGCGGATGCTCTGCTTTGATGGCGCGAAGCAATTCAATATTGCCAAAATGCGACACCACAATTACCGCACCTTTTTGATAGTGCGAACGAAAGTGCGCATGACCATGCAGCTTTAAGTTCTGCTCAGGAATATGCCCGAGCCAGCCCTCAATTTTATCTAAAATACATTCGCCAAATTGCATCAAATGCGTATAGCTGTGCCAAAGCTGCGGCTCAGCCTGAAACGGCGACTGCGCACCTGCAAAATGATGTAGTTTTTTTAAGTACAACAGGGAAGCCTGACGCGCGGTATTGGAAAAGAGCCAATACCATAAAATCACAAAGTACAAGATGACTCGGCACAACCAGCGCCCACCTAAACGGTAGAAACCCAGCATCAGCATCAGCGGTAACATCCCGCCCCGCTCTTTCACGGCGCTCCATTTCTGCATATGCTTCTCTGACCGCCTTAGCCTTTGACTTTCTGATAAATCAGTTTGGGGAAACGTAGCAGCATGCCACCCAATAAGCGGCTATGCGCGCGCGCCATGCCCAGATTGTCACGCCAAACATCGAAATGTGAAATGCCGCCTTCAGGGTAAATCACATGCGTAGGCAGATTGATAAACGGCACATTGTCCCATTTCAAACGCACCAAAATTTCCGAGTCAAAACCCATCCGCGGTTGAAATTTGGCTGTGTTTAGAATGTTCACTGTCTGTGCCAAAGGATAAACACGAAAGCCACACATGCTGTCTTTAATGTCAAAAGACAGGCTGTTAATCCACACCCAAATATGCGTTGCATAGCGGCCATAGAGACGTTTTTTCGGAACAGTCGCATCAAAGATCGGCTGACCAATAATCATGGCTTTGGGGTGCTGGATAGATGTGTCTAAAAAGCGTTGCACATCCTGCCAGTCATGTTGTCCATCGGCATCTAATTGCAAGGCATGGCTATAACCCCATTGATAAGCATGCTTTAGCCCAGTGGTCACCGCCTGCCCCTTACCTTGATTGTGGGTATGTTCAACCAAATCGACCCTAGGGTAGTCATGCGCGAGCTGATGTAACACTGCCGTACAAGCAGTATCACTGCCATCATTCACCATAATAATCGGTAACTCAAAAGAGTTTAAATGTGACAATAACGCAGCCAAATAATGCGGATGGTTATACACAGGAATCACAAAGCAGTGTTTCATTTTGTCTCTCAGCTTAAACGTTTGAAGGGACAGCAAACAGCAAACGTCCTGATGCCAATATTTTGTCATGATTTTTCAGCTCAAAACTGACCTTATGCGCTTTACGGCTGAGCACCAGTTCCACCGTTTGATAGGGTTGAATCAGTCCTTGAAATTTTAACTGCTCAAAACCATTGCACCACAGTAAATCCGCCCAGTTTTGTTTGGCAAAATGTTGAATAAATCCAATTTGCCCTACGCCCGGATAAATCGGGAAATTCGGGAAATGTCCTTTAAAGCACTCCAGCTCAGGAATAAATTCCAAAGCATAACTGACCTGCATATCCTGAGATTGCTGCGTCAATACCACAGGCAACGTCATCGGTTGAAAGAGTGATTTTAAATACTGTTTATTCAGCTTCGATTGTGCATTTTGTGGCATTTGCGTTAAAAACCGCCACTGCCGCGGAATCGCAATACTTTCCAGTTTTTGTTGTAATTTTTTTTTCAATTGTGCGGTAATTACAGCTTTGCCCTTTTCGGTGAGCAACACCCTTGCATCCTCGGTCAGCACCGCTACCACCGCTAACATCTGACGCTGTTCTTTTTCATGAATTAAAACATGGCACTGCTGTATTTCGACCAACTCAGCGATTTTCGCTTCTATTGCATCCAGACTTAAACGCTTTTCTTCGAGTTTGACAATGCGATCCAAACGCCCCAATAACTGAAATGGACTTTTGGGATTCTGTACATCTGCAACCTGCACTTGATCCCCAGTTAAAATCCAATCCGCGCTAAAAGCATGATTAGTTTTAACGGCTAACTCTTGCTGCTCGGCGCACTGAATTTCGACATTAGCAAAGGGGGTCCATAGCGCATCATCCGCCTGACGGTGAGCGATGCCGCCTGTTTCAGAACTACCAAACACTTCCGTAATCGGACGGTTCAGCAAAGGACGCACGCCGGCATCCAACTTTCCGCCAGAGGAATAGACCCTATAACAGTCTTGCAATACCACATCTGTGGTCCAGCGCTTCAACAAAGCGGGGCTGGAAATCAGATAATTCGGCAGCTGCACATGGGCAATTTTCTTTTGAAGATCGACCACATCCTCAGGAAAAGCCAGTTGTTTTTGATAGAAACTGCGCCCACTGGCTAAGGGCCACAACAGCTTAAACAACAAACCATAAATATGTTGATGACTCACCGTAGCAATCGCAACCGCCTGCTCAGGCAAATCAAAACTAGCTTCTAAACCACAAACTTCATTAAACAGTTGTTGCAGGGTGCGCGGAATCTTTTTCGGCTGCCCAGTTGAACCCGAAGTATAAAAATACAGCTGCGCCTGATTGAAAAAGGCGGCATCAAATTGAAGCTCGAAGGTTGACGCTACTGTCGACGGCAACCGTTTTAAAAAATAAATCTGCTGCCCAGCCAATTCTTTTTCTAAGTCGCTGACCCGATGCGGCGGCAATAGCACTTGCTTGCCTGCTTGCAAGGCCGCAAACAACAACACTAAAAACTCGTAACTGTCTTCTTGCCAAAGCGCCCATACAGGCTGTTCCAACGGCTGAATTTGCGCAGCCTGTTCAGCCACATCCAACCAAAAAGTGTGAAAGGAAACGAAACTTGAGTCCGCCTGAATACACAGGGGACGCGATGAATGAAGATGCTGCTGAAAATGACAAGACATAAAATTTGTTTTTTAAAACCGTATTTCTAATCGCTATAGTTCGAGGCCGCTGTTTCAACTGCCCTGACGGAAACGCTGTTATTTCTGTGCCTGATGCAGCCGCTGCTGGCGTTTGCGCAACACAAACTCACCCAGCAACAGTCCACCCATCAAGACATAAGAGATCAAGCCGTTATACAGCACCCAAATCTTCATTGGTGCAAAGAAAACAGTGATCAGGGCAAGGACCGCATTGATGCAGAAAAACCCACACCAAACTTTGGTCACTTGACGGGTCCATTCTACCCCTTCTTCGGGCAAATTAGGCTCTGCCAAACGTGCAAAACGTTCAATCATCGAAGGCGGTCGAATCAAGGTGTTGGCAAAAATAAATAGCGCCCCGAGACTCATAAAGACAGGATAGAGTTTAAGCCACGCATGATCTTTTAAAATCAAACTCAACCCGCCACATAAAATGGCAAAACCTGTCAATGGCCACAGCAAAGTATTGCCCTTACTGAATAGACGCAAGATGCCCAGTGCAATCAATACCGCACTGACCCAAACATACTGTCCATGCGCTAAAGCATAAGCCACAAAAAAAGGATAGAGGATCAATCCGACCCCTGCTATCCCTTTTAAAATGTTGTTCATGCAGCCGACATATTCTGAATCACGACCACCACATCTTGAACGGTACGCACATTTTTAAAGTCTTCAGGATTGACTTGCTTGCCTGTCAGCTCTTTAATTTTTACGACCAAATCAATGGCATCAATACTGTCAACATCGAGGTCTGAAGCTAGGTTTGATTCTAACTGCACATCTTCAGGCGCAATTTCAAACAGCTCTTCCATCCACTCACGTAATTTTTCTAACACGGTTTCTTGTGCAAGCATAGCAACCTCTTATGCTGTTTTCTGTGCTTCAACCAAAGCCACTAAGCTTTGAATTGATTTAAAATGTTCTTTGGTTTCTGCAGACTCTGCATTTAGATGAATGCCATAGCGCTTTTTCAATGCCAAACCCAGTTCTAAAGCATCAATCGAGTCCAAACCCAGACCATCACCAAACAAAGGTGCGTCTGTATCAATATCTTCAATACGGATGTCTTCAAGGGCGAGGACATCAATAATCATTTGCTTTAATTCATCAGCAAGATTGCTCATTTACGGATAACTCTTGGTTAAAAAACCACTGTAATTGTTGATTTAATTGACGCACATTTTTGGGATTGACCGTTACATCATCCAATACGTCTTCCACTCGGATCGCATCCAACACTTTCACATGGATATGAAAAGGCTGTTCTGGAATGTGATACCACTTTTCATTTTTGGTCAGGGTCGATGGCGTGCAGCTAATCAGTACAGGGCGAATCGGCACACCGGCACGCAGGGCAATATTGGCCGCACCACGCTGAAAGTCGTTTAGCTGCTCACCTTTTGCTGTTCGCGTCCCTTCAGGAAAGATCAATAAGGACGCCGCATGATCTTGCTGTAATTTTTGTACGCAGTCCTGAATAAATTGTTCGGAACCTGCATTTAAAATATAACCCGCACTTTGCACAGGACCTTTGGTAAATGGATTCGACCACAGCGCCTGCTTAACCACGCAGTTTGCTTGTTCCATTAAACCAATTAAAATCACCACGTCAATCAGTGTCGGATGATTGGCAATGACCAACTCTTGTTGACTGTTTTGTAATTTCTCTAAACCTTCAACCGTATAGGTCATAATGCCCAGTTTCACCATCATTTCGGTGAAACCTTTAAAACTGTGCTTAATCACCTTTTGGGTGCGCTGCTTGCGAAGCCCAAGATCTGCTGAGCTCAGCTTGACCAGAGGTGCAATCAAACCACCAATCGCCACGCCGCCTAAGCCAAAGCTCGCAAAGCTAAATCCTGTCGCTCCAACGCGCCAGACATAGTTGGCTTTTTGCTTGATTCGGTTTAAGTTCAGCATTTCGTCCACGCTTCAGATTCAGTTTGATCAGGATTAGTCCAAAACGTGTTAAATGCTAAAGCTTGCTGATAGGCTGGCGTTGCACTCGTATGCTTTGGCGTCAGTATCAAATTTGCAGGCGCTAATGAAATCATCGCTCCCATCGCAAAAGCAGAAAATGGCTGATGCTCGATATACATTTCAGGCAAGGCTTCATCATAATACACCAGCAAAACCTGACAGGCTTCTAGCCTTGTTTTTAACCACGCATAGGCTTCAATCAACCCATCATTCCACGAACCCGCCAAACTGGTCGCAGGTGTCGCATCCTGACATAAAATGGAATATAAGCCTGAAATTGCATTATGTACCGAGATTGAAAATTGAGTCGGTGAGGGCGTTTGCTCGCTTAATACATCTTCTAAAATATTTAGTGTTTTTGATTCATCGCCATATTGCGACACCCAAACAATATAATCAACATTGTGGGTGTCTAAAGTCTGCATTGCGCTATTCAAAGCCAGCTTTGCCAGACGCGATAAGCGTCGGCGTTGCATCGCAGGAATGTGTTCTATAGCTGATAATTCTTGATCAACCAAGCTCATATTCAAGCGGGATACGTGGAGTTGCATCATCATGATCAGTGTTTAAAAGTTGATAAATTATCAGGCGCGCAATTATAGCACTGAGCCACATTTTTCACAAAAAATAACAAGCGCTGACGGGTTCAAAAAAGGAGGATACAGCAACAGTGATCCTCCTCCATAAAACAAGAGCGACTAGAGGTAATATTGCGTTCTTTTTTTGGCAAATTTATCCAATTGTTTTAAAAAGCCTTCGAAATAATCCTTCTCTTTTTCCTCAGTGCGATAGCCTGCATAGAGGGTACGACGCAAACCTTCAGGCGCTACGCAGTCCAAACGACGCGAAGTCACCCAACCCTTTTGTTCATATTCGTTCACCACCCAATCGGGTAATGCCCCAATGCCACGTCCACTTGCCACCAGCTGAATCAGCATTTGGGTGAGGTCGGTGGTACGGATCTGTTTCGGCAGAATATTGGCCGGAATAAACAGACGCGACATAATATCTAAACGGTGCTTATCTACTGGATAGGTCACCAAGGTTTCTTCTGCAAGTTCTTGCACAGTAATATCTTTAGCACGAACCAAAGGATGGGTGTTGGATAGAACCAAACGCGATTCATACTCAAAAATCGGGAAATACTCCACCCCTTTTAACGCAATCGGGTCGGCCGTAATCAATAAATCAAATTCACCTGTCTGCAATAACTCATGCGGATTGGCCTCAAAACCTGAAGCAAAGTCCAGATCAACATCGGGATACTGTTGGCGATATTGATTTAACAACGGCATTAACCAATCGAAACAGCTATGACACTCTGAGGAAAAAGTAATGCGTCCAGTTTGACCATGCACAATACGGGTGATGTCGCTTTGCGCAATTTGTACCTGCGGCAATACTTCATCAGCCAGTTTTAATAAACGCTGGCCAACATTAGAAAAGCTAACGGGACGGCTACGACGGTTCACCACCTCCACCCCAAACCACTGGTCTAACTCACGCAACTGGTGCGACAAAGCTGAAGGCGTTAAGCATAGGTCTCCTGCAGCAGCCACCAATGAGCCATGCTCTCTTAAAGCGGTTAAGGTTTTTAAATGGCGGAGTTCTAACATCTGGCGCGGCCCAATTTTTTAATCTTGATGAATACGATATAGCTTAACCTATAAAAGCGACATTTGATTATTTTTTTTCATCTTAATTTATACTTAATTAGTTTATTTCACTTTAATATTTATGATCCACAACGAAAATATTCGCCCAATTTACAGAAAATGAAAAATTTAAGCATTTAAATTCATAATCTTCATGATCCGTGCATGAGCGCTAATCGAAGTAAGGCTTTCTTTTATAACTGTGGATGACTTTTAAGACTATCTCTTGGTCATGCCTAGGTTGAAGCGTGATCCCTTCAGTTTTTGAGAGGTACAACGACCGAATCCAGCCCACCAACGGTCCTATTTAACTCGTGGCTATGCATCGAACTCTTGTGATATCTCTACGTTGATATAGCGAAATCATTTTACAGCAAGCAGTATGCTCTTGTACCTGAGTTAAATTCAGTTCAAATATTGAGAACTGATGATTCTGATCTTCTATCCAAATTGAGCAGGCTAAAGCGCTGAAAAAGCATAACGTGCTGACAACAGAACTTCTCACAACCCTAGTCTTCGGGCTTTTTTATGTTCCACGTGAAGCATTATGTAAATATCGAATCAAAGTCACTTGTCTCTCAAACTGATGAGAAGCCAAACAGAACATGTAAAAACGAAAAAGCTTCCAAAATAGGAAGCTTTTTTTAAGTCTTAGATTTAACCATCAATGGTGAGCTTTAAAATCTCAGCTTTGGTATAACCCCGTTCTTTTAAAAGATGTTGAATGGCTTTTTTCTCATCTTGATCTTCAAGGAATTTACAGCGTTGGATCAAACGCATATCGGTCTCATACTGAAAGTTATGACGACACTCTAATTCCTTATTGGAAGGCGTAGTAAAAAAATGAAGCACAGCTAGATACTCTCTTTCATGCTGTTGAAGTGGCCCGCCTTCAACGAATACCTATCTAACACAACTGTTAAACACCCTTTGTGTAAATGATGACGAATCTCGCTCCATTATGCAAGTTTGGACCTCTCAAATGTTCTCTCTCTACTCATCTACAGCGCTCAAAGCAGGTCTTAATCATCTACCAAAGTCGATTTTAATCATGAAAATTCATCAGCTCATCCTGAGAATTCTTCATCCAATCGCCGTTGATCCGCTCGTTAGACGTTTTAAACTGTCTGGTTTAAATAGCTAAAAATCATTCAATATGTCGAAGCTCGAACGTCAGAAACTTACCCTCCCCACAGGTCATGACAAACTGCTCTTGCATTCCTGCTGTGCGCCTTGCTCAGGTGAAGTCATGGAAACCCTGATTGAATCGGGTATCGATTTTTCTATCTTTTTCTATAATCCCAACATTCATCCTGTAAAGGAATATCTGATTCGTAAAGAAGAAAATATCCGCTTCGCAGAAAAACATCACATTCCATTTATTGACTGTGATTACGACACAGATAACTGGTTTGCACGTGCCAAAGGTATGGAAAATGAACCAGAGAAAGGCATTCGTTGCACCATGTGTTTTGATATGCGTTTTGAACGGACGGCATTATATGCAGCAGAACACGGCTTTAGCCTAATCAGCAGCTCTCTCGGCATTTCCCGTTGGAAGAATATACAGCAGATCAACGAGTGTGGCCACCGTTCTGCTTCACATTATGCAGGCATTCACTACTGGGACTACAACTGGCGCAAACATGGCGGTGCGGTACGCATGCTGGACATCAGCAAACGTGAAGAGTTTTATCAACAAGAGTACTGCGGCTGTGTGTATTCACTGCGGGATAGCAACCGTTGGCGCATGAGCCAAGGCCGTGAACGCATCAAACTCGGACAAAAGTTCTATTCCAATGCCATGGATCAGGACAGCTGATTTCAGCCAGCAGCCTCCACATACCAATTTTTCCAAGAGCTGGTTCCACGCACCGCAATCGACACGGTCGGAATCAGCTTTTCTTTTAAGATCTTGGTTTGTCCAACGGCTTTGGCTAAGCGTGCTTTGACGGAGTGAATGCATTCACGGTCACCAAATTCACAGCGGTCTAAGCTGGTTCCACCACAGGGCCCATTGGCCAAGCCTTTGGGGCAAGTTTCAGGGCAAATATACAGAGTCTCGCCTAAACGGCATTGACCACAACTCTCACAGCCCACCACCACATGTTTACTCAAATGTTCTGTTTTCAGTAATGCTTGTTTGGCACGCGAGCGATCCCATACATTGAAATTAAAAATAAACCGCCCCACGCCTTTAGCCAATTTAGATTCAAATAAAGCATCATGCATCAGATGCAGATGTTGGTATTTAATGATCTGACTTGAAGTCGCAGGCCGTGAATAATAAGCCAGCTTTGGATGAAACTCTGTACCGGTTTGCACCTGCCAATGCGAATTCCAAAGTCGTTCACACTCAGCAAAACTCAAGTGTCGATATTCTTCAATATAGCCTTCTAGCAATACTTGCTCTTCAGGCTGATGGCAAGCCGATAAATGCACCCCCGCAAAACCCAAATGTCGACACATTAGAATCTGTAATGCGCAGCGCACATAAACGCGATCACTTAAACCCTGTTCTTTTTCCTGCTGCAACACCTTCAATATATGCGGGGTGATCACAATGCCGGCCACTTTATGTTTCAGCATAAACTTGGCCCGTGCCAACGTCAGTGGCATGACGCAGGCTAAGATTTTCTGCGCATACTGATGTTGCACTAAAAATGCATGCGCATCCTGTAAAGCAGCCATGTCATAGCCCAATTGGGTAATCACATAATCAGCCCCTGCTTTCATCTTTTTATGCAGTTTCAGATATTGCGCCTCTTTTTCCGCTTCCGCATATTTAAACGGGTTAAACGCGACACCAATATGAAAACCACCTTGGCGTTTGGCTTCCATGACAGCATTCACAGACTCCAAATAACGTGTCCGTGGCTCTAAGTAATGGCTGTAGTGGTGCTGTTTTAATTTATCGCCTGTTAAGAGCAACAGGTTCTTTTGACCCTGTGTTTTTGCATCTTGCAAAAACTGCTCAAAGTCTTGTATATCCCGTGCCTTCCCAGAAAAGTGAATGACTTTTTCAATCTCTTGTGGATACTGTTTGGCGACTTGCAAAGGAGCTTCATCGTCATCTGCATGCACCCGATCGGCCAGCGTCATAGCCGCAGGAAAGCCTGAAAATTCAGTTTTGACAGACCACTGGGCTTGGTGTGCGCTTAAGTATTCAACCAATACGCAAAATTGTTGCCGTGCAAAATATTGAGCAAGTAAGGACATCACAGAAGAAATAATCCAGAGGATTAAAAAAAGAAGAATTATAGTACAAATCAAAAATAGATGACGAATCGTCTGATTATTCACTACGGCATATTCAATATTTTTTGACTCATCCTCCACCCGATGAGTGAACGCAAATATCCACCCCGGCCTGATTCATTAGTTGCAGTGCCCTGCTAAAACTGAACCTGATGGTCAAATTCAAAAAAGAAGGTACTCCAACGCTCAACTACACGCCGCCCCTAGCACAACATTTGTCTAGACCCCTTATTTACTACGTCGATTGCCTTATTTTCGATAAGATTGTTCTTTTTTATGCTTTTCAATCGCTTAAAGACTAGGCACATTTCAGCTTTTTAAAATAAAGGCATCTTTTCAAGCTGGGACTGACTGTGTATAACAATGGACGACTCAAGGAAATGATTCGCACATAGGCAAAAGCCTGAAAAAAGCTTAAACTATGTGCCAATGAAAACAAATGATATGTCGTCCATGGCGACAACGATGAAGGTGAAGGTTGATGCCGCTCAATACCGTTGAAGAGCTAGTTGCAGATATCCGTGCAGGTAAAATGGTCATCCTGATGGATGACGAAGATCGTGAAAATGAAGGTGATTTAGTTATCGCAGCGACCCATGTTCGCGCAGAAGACATCAACTTTATGATCACCCACGCACGTGGTTTGGTGTGCTTAACGCTCAGCCGTGATCGCTGTAAACAATTGAATCTTCCATTGATGGTCGATGCCAATGGCGCACAACATGGCACTAACTTCACGCTCTCCATTGAAGCGGCAGAAGGGATTTCTACAGGGATTTCACCTGCAGAACGTGCGCATACCATTCAAACGGCTGTAGCAGCACATGCCAAACCATCAGACATCGTTCAACCTGGGCATATTTTCCCCTTGATGGCGCAGCCTGGCGGCGTTCTACACCGCGCAGGTCATACCGAAGCAGGTTGTGATTTATCTCGCCTAGCGGGTCTAGAGCCTGCATCGGTCATCTGTGAAATCATCAATGAAGATGGCACGATGGCGCGTCGTGCCGATCTTGAAATTTTTGCTGAAAAGCATGGTTTAAAAATTGGTACCATCGCGGATCTGATCCACTATCGTATGACCAATGAGCAAACGGTTGAACGGATTGATCAGCAAAGCATTGATACCGAATATGGGACGTTTGACTTATACCGTTACCGTGAATTAGGCAATCCAGATATTCACTTGGCTTTGGTGAAAGGTGAACCAAAAGAAGGGGTAACCACCGTTCGTGTCCATGGTTTCAACCCTGTTCGCGACCTGCTCAAGCTCAACAAAAAAGACGGTGAGCCAGCATGGAATCTCGACAAGGCCCTGCAAGAAATCGCAAGCAGCGATCGGGGTGTTTTAGTCTGGATTGGTCAGCGTCATTTACAAGACTTAGGCCCAGCGCTAGACAGCCTTACAGCACCAAAACCAACCAAATCCAATGCTGCTTTATCTCAGCAGTACCAAACCATTGGGGTGGGCGCACAAATTTTACGTGATTTAGGCGTAGAAAAGATGAAGCTTTTGAGCTCACCTTTACGCTTTAATGCACTTTCTGGGTTTAATTTAGAAGTGGTGGAATATATCACCGCACATCAAACAACTTAAAAAATCATCGAGGTTGCTATGGCAATTCGCCGTATTGAAGGTATGTTACATCTCGCTAGCGAAGGTCGTTATGCGATTTTAGTGGGTCGTTTTAATAGTTTTGTTGTCGAACATCTATTAGAAGGTGCAATTGATACATTGAAACGTCATGGTGTATCAGAGGATAATATCACTGTTGTTCATGCACCAGGCGCGTGGGAACTTCCTGTCGTGGCTAAAAAATTAGTGGCGTCTGAACGCTTCGATGCCATCATTGCACTGGGTGCTGTGATTCGTGGTAGCACACCTCACTTCGACTTTGTTGCAGGTGAATGTGCCAAAGGTTTAGGCGTGGTTGGCCTAGAATCTGGTCTTCCAGTGATTAATGGTGTATTGACTACGGATAGTATTGAACAAGCGATTGAACGCTCGGGTACAAAAGCAGGTAATAAAGGCGGCGAAGCTGCTCTTACTGCAATTGAAATGGTTAACTTGTTAAAGGCTATTTAACGCTATGTCGCAAACATTGCAAGCAACTTATGCAGCAAAACGTAAAGCACGTCGCTTTGCTGTACAAGGAATTTACGAATGGCAAATGAGCCACAATCCAGTCCATGAGATCGAAGCACGTACGCGTGTGGAAAATGCCATGCACAAAGTGGATCTGAGCTATTATCATGAATTGTTAACCCAAGTGGTTGCCAATCATGAAGCATTGGATGCGCTCTTAATCCCTGTGCTTGATCGCGAAGTTTCTGCGCTTGACGGCGTTGAACTTGCGACCCTTCGTTTAGGCGCATATGAACTCAAGGAACATCTTGAAATTCCATATCGCGTGGTTTTAGACGAAGCGATCGAGCTTGCTAAACATTTTGGCGGTGCAGACAGCCATAAATACATCAATGGTGTATTAGATCGTTTAGCAACAACTTTACGTGCAGCAGAAAAGCAACAAGCGAACTCACAGTAGTAGATTTGTTGTATGGCTGAGTTTTCGATCATTGATACCTATTTTAATCGTAAGAGCCCTCATTCTGTCGATTTAGGCGTCGGTGACGACTCAGCCTTGCTCACCCCACCACCGCAGCAACAATTGGTCATTTGTGCCGATACTCTGGTTGCTGGACGTCACTTCCCGCTTGATACTAGCCCACATGCGATTGGCTGGAAATCTGTCGCGGTCAATTTATCTGATATCGCCGCAATGGGCGCGAAACCTCAGAGTATTTTACTGGCCTTGAGCTTACCCCAAATTGATCATGACTGGCTTAAAGGTTTTAGTCAGGGGTTATATGATTGCTGTGATCAATTTGGCGTGAGTTTAATTGGTGGAGACACCACCCAAAGCCCACATCTCACCATTTCCGTGACTGCACTGGGCTGGGTCGATATCGGTCAAGCCGTTACTCGCTCTGCCGCTCAAGTGGGTGATTTGATTTGTGTCAGTGGTACGGTCGGTGATGCGGCTTTTGCCTTGCAACACTTAGGCCACCCTCTGCAACAACGTTTGGACTACCCCACCCCACGCTGTGAACTGGGTCAGGCACTCAAAGGCTTAGCGCACAGCATGATTGATGTGTCCGATGGCTTAGCACAAGATCTCGGTCATATTTTAAAAGCATCCCATGTAGGCGCGACCCTACAACTTGATCAATTGCCCATCAACACCACGCTACAAGATTTAACACGAGAACAACAATGGCAATATGCTTTGGCGGGTGGCGATGACTATGAATTATGCTTTACAATAAGTCCGCAGAATTATGAAAAACTTTTGCAACAACAAAACCATAGCAGCATCAGTATCATTGGAAAAATTGATGCCGAAAGTGGTCTGCGTTTTCAACAAAATGGCTTAGACCACTCCTTGCAATTTAATGGATATCAACACTTTGCATAAGCCTCCTATCCTCTTTCGTCAGATGTCTTGGTATGACCGTTTCATCGTGTTTTGCGGTGTAGGGTTTGGCTCAGGGTTAGCACCCAAAGCACCAGGTACCTTTGGTTCAGCCTTTGCACTGCTGTTCGTCCCGATTTGGCTTGCAATTGGCTTATCCAACACCATTATTGCCATATTCCTCATGTCTCTCATTGGTATTTATATCTGTGGGCATACCGCCAAAGTGATGGGCGTACATGATGATGGGCGTATTGTATGGGATGAGTTTGCTGGCCAGTCCATCACCTTTTTACCTGTTCTATATTTAGGGCAAATGAATTGGCTCTGGCTACTGCTGGGTTTTGTTTTATTTCGTATTTTTGATGTGTGGAAACCTTGGCCAATTCGCGTCATTGACCAAAAAGTCGAGGGTGGTTTCGGCATCATGCTTGATGACATTATTGCTGGTCTTTGGGCTGCACTTTGTATTGGGCTTTATTTTTATTTCACCGTGGCTTAGGC
The DNA here is from genome assembly GCF_001592855.1 of Acinetobacter sp. BMW17. Taxonomy (NCBI): domain Bacteria; kingdom Pseudomonadati; phylum Pseudomonadota; class Gammaproteobacteria; order Moraxellales; family Moraxellaceae; genus Acinetobacter; species Acinetobacter sp. BMW17. Next base: position 79,881 of record NZ_LSOD01000007.1, on the reverse strand, counting down.
CATTTTTAGGATTAGAACATGTCAACGACTGTTATTATTCTTGCTGCAGGTAAAGGAACGCGTATGCGTTCGACGTTACCCAAAGTGCTACAACCACTTGCAGGGCGTCCTTTACTCGGTCATGTGATTGAAACAGCAAAAAAAATCCACGCTGAAAACATCATTACGATCTATGGTCACGGTGGCGATCGGGTTCAATCAGCTTTTGCAGATCAAGACATTAAATGGGTTGAACAAGCAGAACAACTCGGTACTGGGCATGCGGTACAAATGACCCTGCCCGTTTTACCTCAAGATGGTATTTCCCTCATTCTCTCTGGTGATGTGCCTTGCATTAGCCAGAATACGCTACAAAAACTATTAGATGCATCGAGCCAAACTGGTATCGGCTTAGTCACACTCACTGTGGATGATGCAACAGGCTATGGTCGTATTGTCCGTGAGAATGGTCAGATTCAGGCGATTGTTGAACATAAAGATGCAACAGAGCAACAGCGCCAAATCAAAGAGTTTAATACCGGCATTTACTGTGTGAGCAATGCCAAATTGCACGAATGGTTACCCAAACTCAGCAATAACAATGCGCAAGGCGAATACTACCTCACGGATATCGTTGCAATGGCCTTAGCCGATGGGATGCAAGTCGCATCGGTTGAGCCTGAACAAGCCTTCGAAGTTGAAGGAGTGAATGATCGTATTCAGCTCGCCGCATTAGAACGTCAATTCCAAATAGACCAAGCCAAAAAGTTGATGCAGCAAGGTGTCCATCTGATTGATCCAAGTCGCTTTGACCTGCGTGGACATTTAACCGTTGGACAGGACGTACGGATCGACATCAATGTGATTGTTGAAGGCGAATGTGAATTCGGCGACCATGTAGAAATTGGTGCAGGTTGTATCATCAAAAATACCAAGATCGCAGCAGGTACAAAAGTTCAGCCGTATAGCCTCTTTGATAATGCTATGGTCGGTGAAGATGCACAGATTGGGCCTTTTGCCCGCTTACGCCCAGGTGCCAAACTCGCGGCTAAGGTACATATTGGCAACTTTGTGGAAGTCAAAAACTCAACGGTCGGTGTCGGGTCTAAAGCCAACCACTTTACTTATTTGGGTGATGCTGAAGTTGGCAGTGGCTCTAACATTGGTGCAGGGACCATTACCTGTAACTATGATGGTGCAAACAAATTTAAAACCATCATTGGCGATCATGCCTTCATTGGTTCAAATAGTGCTTTGGTTGCTCCAGTCACCATTGGCAACGGCGCAACTGTCGGGGCTGGCTCCACCATCACCCGCGATGTCGAAGAAAATAGTTTAGCGGTAGAACGTTCTAAGCAGTTTACGAAAGAAAACTACCAACGTCCGCAAAAGATCAAGAAATAAGAGGAATTTGTTATGTGTGGTATCGTCGGTGGCGTTGCAGAACGTAATATTAGTAATATCCTCATCGAAGGTTTAAAGCGCCTTGAATATCGTGGCTATGATTCAGCAGGCTTAGCGTTGGTCAATCAAGGTCGTGTTCTACGTGAGCGTCGCGTGGGCAAAGTTGCCAATCTCGATGCTGCAGTAGAAGAATCCCAGATTATTGGTTCACTAGGAATTGCACACACCCGTTGGGCAACCCATGGTAAACCCACTGAAGATAATGCACATCCGCATATTTCAGGCAATGTTGCAGTAGTCCATAACGGCATTATTGAAAACTATCAAGAACTCAAAGATGATCTTGAAGCTTTAGGCTATGTATTTACCTCACAGACCGATACTGAAGTCGTTGCACATCTCATTCATGATGCACTGAAGTCAACCCCAAGCTTGCTGGAAGCTGTGCAGCAAGTTGTACCACAGCTCAAAGGGGCCTATGCACTGGGTATCGTACATACTGACCATCCAGACGAGCTCATTACCGTGCGTGAAGGTTCACCTTTGGTCATTGGTGTCGGCATTGGTGAAAACTTCATCAGTTCAGATCAATTGGCTTTACTGCCAATCACCAACCGCTTTATTTACCTTGAAGAAGGTGATATTGCACGTTTAACCCGCAATAGCATCGAAGTCTTTGTCGCTGGTCAATTGGTTCAACGTCCTGTGAAAGAGTTAGATGCGACTGTGAGCACCGCATCTAAAGGTGAATATAAGCACTACATGCTCAAAGAAATTTATGAGCAACCCGAAGCGATTCAACAAACCATTTCTCAAGCCTTAAATGGCAATGCACTGCGTGAAGACTTTCTTGCCAATGCTGTTTCCGATTTGTCGAAAATTCAGCAAATCCAAATCATTGCCTGTGGTACCAGTTACCATGCGGGTATGATTGCAAAATATTGGTTTGAACAACTAATTGATTTACCTTGCCAAGTGGAAATCGCGAGTGAATTTCGCTATCGCACGCCAGTGATTGTCAACAATACCCTATACGTCTGTATTTCTCAGTCTGGTGAAACGGCAGATACCTTGGCTGCACTACGTGATACTCAAAAGCGTGCTACAGCAAAAAGCTTAGACATCATTACGATGACCATTTGCAATGTCGCAACATCGTCCATGGTACGTGAAACCAACCATAGCTTATTAACTCTGGCAGGTCCTGAAATTGGTGTTGCATCCACCAAAGCATTTACCACACAGCTTGCAGCGCTCATGTTATTGGTACTCAAAATGGGGACGATTAAAAATCGTATCTCCACCCAACAAGTGGCTGAGATTACCGCTGGGCTTTGGCACTTACCTAAAGTCATTTTAGATACTTTGCGAAATGATGCTGAGATTCTCCGCCTCTCTGAACTGTTTGTAGAGAAACAACATTGCTTGTTCCTTGGTCGTGGAACTCACTTCCCAATCGCACTTGAGGGCGCATTGAAACTGAAAGAAATTTCTTATATTCATGCAGAAGGCTATGCCGCTGGCGAACTTAAACATGGTCCACTTGCTTTAGTTGATAATGAGATGCCTGTGGTCATTCTCGCACCGCAAGATGACATGCTCGATAAGCTCAAATCCAATATGGAAGAAGTCCAAGCGCGTGGCGGCGAGCTCTTTGTCTTTGCCGATGAAAATAGCGGCATTAAAGCCAAAGACCGCCAGCATGTGGTCTATGTGCCAAGCATCAGCCCTGTATTGGCTCCGATTGTTTATAGCGTTCCCGTACAGCTCTTGTCCTATCATGTTGCTGTACTTCGAGGAACCGATGTCGATCAGCCTCGAAACTTAGCTAAATCTGTAACTGTTGAATAATAACTTTTAAAGGGCTGACTTCTGTTGTTTTTGAGTAATAAAGTTACATACTAGGTAATAAACAATAATACTTGGCAATAAAGTTTCATACCAATTTTCAGAAAAAGAAAATATATTTATTATTTTCAGTATCTTGAAATATTGGTATGAAACTTTTTTATTTTAATAGAATTATACTTGGATTATTTTTTGAGCATAGTATGATACTTTAATAAATATCATTTAAATTTAATATCAATAAAATAAAACACTTACATATAACACAGTATGGTACTTTATTGCTTTTATATAATAATAAAATAAGATAATAAAAAATTTGAATTTAATGTTTGCATTTTATAATTAAGTTTGTATCAAATGGGAACATACCAGATGCTTAAGCCACCTTTACCACGTCCGATCACTTGATCTTTTTCCGGCACTGTGTTGATGAGCGTGCACAATGGTTGAGTCCAGCATGGCATTATCATGAGATAGTACTTCAAAAACTCTTTGCCACACGCCAAGTATGTATGACTCTAAGATCAACAAAAGTGTTCTGGTAAGTCCCTAAGTGAAATCCCCAAAAGATAGCACTACCTCAACAAATAATCGGTTATCTTTGGCGACAACTCCAACAGTACCCGCTCGTTGAGGTAACAGATCCTTAATTGGTTCCCACTGATCGCCTCTTAATGAATAGCGTTTAATTGTGAAAGAATAATGAGGAAAAGTTAGTTTTTCTTAAGCTGATTGATGTAAAGCCCTAGGTAAATTAATCTTTTGGCTACCAAACAACTCAATAGCAGCTCATTTTATTCTAGAGTTTTCACTGGGATTAAAAGTCATACTTTCAAAAATAAAGAATGAAACTTTATTTTTTTAAATTTTTCATATTAAGATGAACAATTAAAAACATGAACTATAAACTCAAAAACAAATAAAATTAAAACATAAATATCAATAACTTAAATAAAAAATATCAAACAAAAAATATAAATCATAAATAAAAAGTAATAAAGATACATACCATATTGAACAATAAACAACCTAATGATATGCTCAAAAACATACTAAAGCAGGTTAAAAAAATATGTTAACCAAAGAGCAACAACTAAAATGGATAAAAGAAGGACGTGGTCAAGGCTTTCTAAATACCTACAAACCCTTCTTGACAGTTAAGGATAATAAATCCCTAAACAAGCGCTCAAGTCGAGTATATGGCTATAAAACCGGTCGAACTCATCACTTGTTTTCAGATTTAGAGCTCGCTGTTTTTTTGATTTTAGATAGAAATATTTTTATCAAAGATATTCGAGAACAAATGCCACTGAATTTAAAAGAAACTGAGGATTTGGCGCGTACTTTTTCCCTTTATCATCCAATGAAAAATGGTATTGCACAAACCCTAGTTTCTACATTTTTTATTCTCAGTGAAGCTGCTAATGCTCCCCCTGTTTATGTCATCAGAGCTATTTCTCATACTGAATTAGAAAATTTAAATATTCTTGAAAGTCTCGAATTAGAAAGACGCTACTGGCAGAAAGAAAATATCCCTTGGTATCTTGTTACAGAAAAAGATATCCCTATAACGGTCGTTGACAACATTAAATGGTTATATCCTGCAAATTACTCAGAAAGTAAAAATCATACTTCAGATAAAATCAACTTCTATTATCAGCAATTTATAAGAAATTCTCATCTGAGTCTAATTGAACTATCAAAATATATTGATGTTCAATATACATTAGAACCAGGAGAATCACTATTAGAAATCCGCGAGCTCATTGCTCAGAGGTACTTCGTATTTGATATCAACATTAGTTATAGAAAAATCACATGTGGCAATATAAAACTCAGTGAACAAGATTCATGGGAGGTCATCTGCAATGCTTCGAATTAATGATGTTTATGAGTGTGATGAGAAAAAGTATCGCATCCTCAAAGTATATACAGATCATATAATTTGGATCGAGCTTGAAAATCAAAAAGCTTTACCGGAATTGTATACAAGACCCACACTCATCGAGGCAATTGAATCGGGCAACATAAAAATTACTACAGATCCTTTTGAAGACATGTCTTTGCTGGTATTAGAAGAAAACTCTGTCTATCAAATCAAACGTGACAAGAATTTAGCTATTATAAAACCTATAATTGAACATGAAAAATTTTATGATTCAAACATCCGTGCCTCTTTGATTAATGAAATTGTAAATCAAAAGATTACCACTAAACAGACTATATATCGCTTACTTCGCCAGTATTGGCAAAGAGGAATGACTCCCAATGCCTTAATCCCTCAGTATTATAATTCTGGAGGAAAAGGTGTTAAAAAGGCTGTAAATAATAAAAAATTAGGTCGCCCTCGTATTATTTCTGAAGGGACAGGTGCTCTTATTGATGAAGATATTGAAAGACTATTTAGGAGAGTCATCAATCAGTACATGCTCAATGAAAACAAGCATACTCTACCCTACACATATCGTAAGTTTCTTAGTATATATCAAAGCCTATATCCAGACATTATTGAAACTGAAGTCCCATCAATCTGGCAATTAAAATACTTTTATGATCGTGAATATAGTCCTATTCTAAAAATAAAATCACGAACTAGTAAAATTGAATATTTAAAAGACAAAAGAGTTTTATATTCAACAGTTAATACACATGTTCTCGGACCAGGATCTCGTTACCAAGTAGATGCTACGATAGCTGATATCTATCTTGTTTCTGACTCAGATAGAGGCTGCATTATTGGACGTCCAACCATTTACTTTATGATGGATGAATTTAGCCGTATGGTTACTGGCATGTACGTAGGACTAGAAAATCCATCTTATGCTACGAGTATGTTAGTTCTTCGTATGGCGATGTCTGATAAGGTCGATTATTGTAAAAAATTTGATCATGAGATTACTTTTAACGATTGGCCATGTATTGGATTACCTGAGGCAATACTGGCAGATAGAGCCGAATTACTTGGACATCAAATTGAGAATCTCGAAAAGAACTTTGCCATCCGAATTGAAAACACACCTGCTTATCGTGGTGATTTAAAGTCAATTGTAGAGCGCTATTTCCGCACTATCCAGGCTGAATTTAAACCTTATGCACCTGGTGTAGTTCAAGCAATCAAAGAAAAAAAACGTGGTGGTAAAGACTACCGACTAGATGCAACACTCACTGTTAAGGAATTTACCCAGATCATTTTAAATTCTGTTCTTATTTACAACAACACACATGAACTTTCTTCTTATGATCGCGACATTGATATGCCAACAGATTTACCTTGCATTCCTATTCATTTATGGAATTGGGGCATACAGAATCGAACAGGTAAATTGCGCTCAGCATCAGAAAAAGCGATTTATATTGCACTACTTCCCCGCACAGATGGCACCCTCTCTGAGCTAGGATTAAAGGTTTTCGGAGTATTCTATAATTGTAAAGAACTCATTGAACGCGGCTTGCTCCACAGGAAAAGTGCTTCAAGACAAAGGCCGAAATTTAAAGTTGCTTACGATCCAGCGAACGCTGAAAAAGTTTATATATTTCATTCTGAAGATCATTCAGATTATTGGGAAGCACAACTTTCAAATCGTTCTAGAGAATTTAGAGGTTGTAGTTTTTGGGAGGTCTGGCAAGTTCAACTTGAGCAAAAAATAACACGATCTCGCTACAAAATAAATGCAAATCTTGCACGTGCTGATTTAGAACAACGCAATGAAGATATCATTGAAAAAGCAATTTCCTCAAGACCTTCTACTCAAAAAAGTAATGCTCAACGTCTTTCATCGATACGGAATAACCGTAATCAGGCAATAACTGAAGAAAGGGAGGATTTAAAGAAATCTACCCAAATCCAAAGCTCACAAAATGCGAAGGTTACAGACAATATTATTCCAATCTCAGGAATTAAAAAAGCAGAAGACGAAGAATCCACCTTACTTATTCCAACCTATTACGAATCATTATTTGATGAAGATGATAATTAAAACGAGGTAAATAAAAATGAAAGTTAATGCAGTTTATCATCCAAGTTTTGGGCAGTATCAAGGAAATCCTCTTATAGAAGCATTACCACCTGTACGTGAATTTTCAGAGGTGAAAAATGCACTAAAAAGTACAATTACCATTAACCCATCAGAAAAACATGAATCAGGTGTAGTTAGAGGTCACCTTATTGCTCAGTTGATGAATAATTTTTTTCAACCGATTGCACGGCATATTCAATTGGAACAAAAACTCTCCATTATGCTTCGTGAAGGTTACGTAGGGCGTAATCTTGCAAATGGCTCTCTTAATTCACATCTACAAAATGGTTATGAGCGAATGATGACTGGTGATGTAAATGCCGTTCGCTTTGAAGCAGCTAAGTCCACTGCACGAAGTATGTGTTTTATTGGCTGTTCAGGAAGTGGCAAAACTACTACCTTAAATCGAATTCTAGCTACTTATCCTCCGGTCATTTTTCATGAAAAGTATAATTTTACGCAAATTGTTTATTTAAAAATTGATTGCCCACATGATGGCTCTTTAAAAAGTTTGTGCCTACACTTTTTCAGAGCAATCGATCAAGCACTAGGGTCTGATTATGAAAGAAAATATGCATTAAAAAGACATGGTATTGAAACATTACTCAACTTAATGCGCCAGATTGCCAATTTACATGCAATTGGATTGCTTATTATTGATGAAATTCAGCATCTAAGTGTGAACAAATCTGGAGGTGCAGATAAAATGCTGAATTTCTTTGTCACTTTGGTTAACGTGGTTGGCTTACCAGTCGTGATGGTTGGTACACCAAAAGCTCGATTTATTTTTGAAGATGATTTGAGATCTGCTCGCCGAGGGGTGGGATTAGGCTCAATTCTGTGGGAACAGATTAAAAATGAAGAAAACTTTATTCACCCACAGACAAAAAAAATAATTAAATCAGAATGGGTCGGATTTACTGAAGCACTTTGGAAGTATCAATGGCTCAAAAAAGCAGATCTTATGATAAGTGAAGAAATCAGGGACTGCTGGTATGACCTCAGCCAAGGCATTCCAGATATTGTGGTTAAATTATTTGTATTAGCCCAAATGAGAGCAATTGAGTCAGGGCTGGAACGTATCACAATCAAATTACTGAAACAGACATATGAACAAGATTTAATCCCAATTCACCCAATGATTAAAGCACTACGCTCAGGTGATGCCGAACAAATTTCACAATTTTCCGATCTGATTATTCCTGAAGTTGATAAAAAGCTACTCCTCTTACAAGCCAAACTAGAGCAAAAAAAAGAGTCAATGGAAGATATTGATATCTATGATGGACATCAAGAATCTATTCATTTACATCGCCTACTGATTGAGCTGGGATACGAATCAAATTTATTAGCACCTCTAATTAAAAAAGTATTCCGAGAGAATCCTAAATTTGACATGAAATCAGTAATGCCGATTATCTTAAGTTGGCTGCATGAGCAAAATGAGGAGTTCTCTTCACCTTCTAGTGCAAATAAACCACAAGATACACAAAAGATCAGAAAACAGAGAATTCAACCCAAATTATGGCAATCTCTCGATAATGATGATTTACGTTTTCAGTTCAGTCAGAAAGAAAATAAACAAAGCTTTTATGAACATCTAAAAAACCAGACTGATTATGTCATCAATATGGGAACTTTAATAAAAGAGGCAGGATAAATATGCTGAATTTTCCGGTTCCTTATGCTAATGAGTTAATCTATAGTTCAGTTGCTAGAGCTGGAATACGATTAGCAATTAATAGCCCAAAACAACTTTTAGATGAGGTTTTCCAAGATCGCGAAGTTGTAGCAACAATAGATTTGCCCGCACATTTATCAAAAATTTTAAAGCTTTTACCTGAAACACAATTTAATGCAGAAAAACTGATTTATCAGCATACTCTTTTTCCTCTTTATGCCCCATTTGTTCCAGAAGAGCGAAGACAAGAATGCATGCAATGGATGCTGAATAAATCAAATGGTTCAGTACACTTAGCCCTAGGAATTAATGCATCTTACATAGCAACTCCCACCTATTTGCAATATTGCCCAAGATGTATAAATGAACAGCTTAAACAATATAAAGAATACTATTGGTCCAGACTTTGGCAAGTCCAAGGTGTCGCTTGCTGTCTAAAACATGGTGAACTTATACAAACGAATATAGAGTTTAGGTCACCACACAAACATGAATTTATTGCAGCTGATGCTAAAAACTGCCCGATTGTCACTCAGTCAGAAGCCAAATTAGATGATCTATTCATCTGTAAAAAAGTAGATGAGCTTTTACAGCTTTATCCAAAACAATCTGCAAGTTTTGAGCAATGGAGTCTTTTTTATAAGAAACTTGCTCATCAAAATAATTGTGTCCGAGGAAACTCTCATATTTTATATGAATCCATTTATGAAAAAATTTCGACCCGCTGGTCTAAACAGTTTTTAAAGCAATATCATTTGGACAATTTCAGTTCGGGAAATAGTTGGCTACGTAGTATTTTCCGAAAACATCGTAAATGTTTTAGCTATCTTCAACATTTAATTGTAATTGAAGCTATGAATGCAGGTAGAGAGTGGTCATTTAATGAGGTCTTAGTAACTGTTAATTCTTTACAACCAGTCATTAAACCACAATCTATAAAATTACAATCCTCGGATATAACAGAATCTCAAAATACAATTATATTAGAAAAACGAAAAAAATGGCTTGAGGCAATCAATCAGGACAGCATCATCGCATCAAGAAAACAAAATAGAGCTCTATATGCATGGCTCTATCGCAATGATAAAGAATGGCTACTTGAAACAAACAGTCATTATCAGCAACCTCACATACCTACAGGAAATAAAATTGATTGGGGTACACGTGATCTTGAAACCGTTAAACTATTAATCAATATTAAACAACAATTTATAGAAAATTTAGATTTACCTAGAAAATCGAAAAACTGGTGGATCAAGCAACTTAAGAATCCAGCTACTATTGAAAAAAATTTAGATAATTTGCCATTAACCAAACAGTTTTTAGATCAATATAATGAGGATATTAGCTGCTTTCAGATTAGGCGACTAACCCGAGTATTACTGCAATCATATTCAGTAAATGAACAACTGCCACGCTGGATAATTTTACGAAAATCGGGTTTAAGTGAGGAAAGAATAACAACTGAAGCAAATAATTTTTTAACGAACGTTATTAAACTTATTCATTGGGAGAATTAATCTTGGTTATTAGGGGTTTTCCGTTAAACGCTAGAATTTCATCTATTGGGGCAATTTTTAAGAATAAACAAGGGATAGCTTGGAATATTAATCTTGGATTAGAGTATGAGGAACAAAGAGTTTTTAAACATACTCGATTCTCAAGCATGCACTTGGTCGCGCAACGGAGATGCTTAAATCCCTCAGTTGAATTGAAAGACGAAAATCATTTAACACTAAAATTTAAAATTAACGATCTCACAGAATGGCAGGTCAGCAATAATATTGCGACAAAACAATTCCAATTCACACAGAAATTAACTGACCTTGATCAAAAATTTAAAAATACAATTGTGCATTTGCCACAATTAGAACTGGCTAGAGCATTATTTTTTCATAATGCTTATTTTGCGAGAAATGCACTTTCACAGAACTTTTTAAGTCTGGAATTTAACATTCAAAAAGTTTCAGAAAACCATGTGCTGATTAAAGAACTGCCCTCAAGTAATTTCCCCCCATCTCAATATAATCATCCAGGCATGCGCAACTTACTCGCTTGGATTTTAATCAATCCTGAAATCAGAAGAAGCTATGAAAGCATTGCTACTCATTTTTTTAATGAAAAAATACAAGGCAAAAATAAAGAATGGTGGTATTTCAATTTCGATCCCCCTTCTTTAGAAAATGTAGAAATAACTGTGAAAGCCTATTATTCTAAAAAATTGGATCAAATTTATATCAATGAAATTGTAGAGATTAAAGGATTAGAATCGAACTTACCAAAGCGGATTGATTTTTCTAGTCCGCGATTTACTCAAAATAAAAATACATCGTCTACAGGAAAATCAGGTACTTACTTAAACCGAAAAGAACCCGAATCTCCAGAAATTGATGACAGTCAAGAGGCTAATAGTGATCGTAAAATCCTTACTTTGCCTAGCTCTCCTGTATTGCTCAGCTTTTCCGATCCAGTTCTCACCCGTAAAATTTATAATAAAAAAAGATCCAAGAATGCATCCTTACCTTCAGAGGAAGATGAGATTCAGGACTATGATGCTATAGGGACTGATGAAGCAAGTAGCATTGGGACAATTGGTCGCGGTGAATTTGAGGGATTAGAAGATGAAAGCAATAATTTAGATTTGTTTATGGACCGTTTTGAAGCTTTCAGGTTCATGATAGAAAAGTTCGTTGAGCAAAATAATATTACGACGGCAACCTCAAAAATCCATGAACTTCCCAGATTACAAAAATCTAAACTCCACATAACTTCGGATGGAAATAAGCGCACCCTAATGGTATATAGGTTGAATCAGCTATTCGATTACAATTTCATAATCTTTGAGATAGATGTCACAGATAATGTGAAAAAACTTTCAACCCTAGTTCTCTGCTTAAATGATATGAATGAGTTTGATGAGAGATCAATTAAAGCAATGATGAAAGAAATTATGCAGCGTTCACTCAGATGGCCGACCTTAAAATATTTTGCAGACTATGGTTTGGCAAAAACCTTACATCATCCTAAAAATCTAAATGAACTTAATGAATCAAGTCATGAGTTCGAACGATGGGTTGAACGATTCGATAAAATTATTAAGGAATTACTTAAGAAATTAAAAAAGAATGAGAAAGTGTAAGGATTACCATTAGAGAATTATATTGCTGAAGAAGCCTTCAATAGTAGGTTTGTGCAGCAAAGCCCTGGAGATGAAAAAAGAATATTTCTATCTTGGCGATCAAAGCTGACGAGCAAGCCGAATTATTACTAGAAAAAGAATTAACTCAATTCAATAAAGTAATTCTTGCTCAGTCTCTCAGTTGGCTTAAAAAGTTTCTATCTGAAGTGAGAGGTATTACGATGTTTACCACAGCCAATAATCGGTCAAAAAAGGAATAGACGGAAAAATTTAATTATTATACTGACTGGGCTCAACGTATTTTAGAAAAGGGAAAATCAATGATACAAACTAAATACATCGTTACATATTGAATAGACAAAAATGAGTTAATTTTACTCAATTTTATTTATAATCTTTTAGCATAATCAATGTTTTAGTCATTCGATTATTATACATTTTCATTTAAAATTCGTACTATTTTTACAACGTAACAAAACTAGAAACTCACTTTCTTTCGAGGCAAAATATGTTAAAGCATTCACTTAAACTTACAGCGCTTGCAGCTGCAACTTCTTTAATTTTGAGCGCATGTGGAGGAAGCAGTAGTGGTGGCTCTACTGCACCTGCACCGACGATCAAAGGTCTTGCCATTGATGGACCATTAGCAGGCGCAACAGTTACTTTTGTAGACTGTAATAATGCTCAAGTAGAAACTGATAACGAGGGTAACTTCACTTTCCCACAAGACTGTACATCAAGTGAATTAACCGTAACTGGCGGTATTGACACAGCGACTGATTTACCCTTTACTGGCGAAATTAAAGCGCCACAACGTGCTCCAAATGAACAAAATCTGATTGTAGTTTCACCAATTACTACACTCATTCAGGCAAGTATTGATGCAGGTGCTAGCCCTGCTGAAGCAACTCAGCAAATTGCTGCCGCTTTGAATTTATCAGGCGTAGATTTATTATCCGTTGATCCGATGAAGAATCAGGAAGTCTATGCCAAAACAGTTGCAGTACAGCAAATGGTCGAACAGATTCAAGCAGTTGTTGCTTCTCTAGGCGGTAGCACTACTCAAGCAGAGTTAAATAGAGCAGCATTTACTGCATTACAAGAAGCACTTTCCGATTCAGACGAAGACTTGACTAGCACAGCTACAATCACAGCTGCAATTTCTGCAACTGTAGAAGCCGTAAAAGATGATTTGTCATTAGATATTCAAAACAATTTAGCAAATGTACAGACTAACTTGGCAGCTTTAAGTGCGGAGGTTATTTCAAGTAATGTTCAATCTGTAGAAATAGCGATTCTAGATGTACCTGCTGAGACCTTCAATGCAGGTACCGAAAGTATTAAAAATGAAACTCAAGCTGCAGTTACTGAAGCGAAAGAGTCTGTTGCTGCAGAAAAAATTGTCACTATCTTGGCACCTGTCCTTACTCAAGCACCGACTCAAGTTGAAGAATCATTGAAGGCAATCAGTACAGCAGTTGCTAATCCAAGTGCTCCAACATCTAATGAAGACATTGCGAATGCAATTACGCAGATTCAAACTAACGTTCCAACAGTTATTCTTCCACCTACAACAACTGAAGCTGTTCAAAACGCCAATGAGTTCTATGCAGACTATTTAGAATTAAATGGCTTTAATGTACAAGGTGATGACCAAACGATTACAGTACTCAATGGTTCACTCACCAACCCGATTCAAGTACAAAGTTTAAATAACCTTTTGGTGGGTATTACTTCTAACGGTACATATGCAACAACGGCTAACCCAATTGTTGCTGCTGCGGCATTACACATTAGCACTGGCACTAAAACATTAACGATCTCTGCAAATCAGTTAAATCTTAACTTTACTGGAGGTACATTAACTGCAGCTAGCATTCCAGCAGGCACAGTGATTAAGGTTGATTCCACAATCAATAGCCTAAAAACCACTTTCACTGTAAATGCTGCGCAAAATGTACTGAATAACGGTAAAATTGCACTCAATACAACCACCTTAGGTTCATTATCAGCATCTTTAGCAACTCAGCTCAACAGCTTTAGCTTAAAAGGTGATACTGTCACTGTAACTGCAGTTATCAAAGCCTCACCAGTGATCGCTATTAATAATGGTAAGCCTGCTCTTGCATCTAAATACACTTTAGGTACAACTGATGGATCAGGTGTATCTGCTAAATTTAAAGTAACCCAATAAGCAAGAAAAATGAGCTGCTGAGAAGCAGCTCTTTTTTATCATCTGGAAAAAACATGAAAAAAATATCCACTATTCTGGGATTATTTTTAGGCAGTGCCTCTGTAAGCTATGCTGCCCCAAATGACCTGTATCTAAGTGCGAAAAACTTCAATTCACCTCATAATTCTGCTCTTGATCTCGATCTTGCCATCGATGCTGTGAATGACAGAATTGATATCTTTGATATGCGTGAAAGTGAAGGCATTAGCGATAAATCAGCGGGTGATTACCAGGGTTTTCATCTATCTGTCCAATATGAGCTCAATCCTCAATGGTCCATTGAAGGAACTTACTGGCACCGTGAAATTGAATACAGTCAGGATACGAATGAAATTGAGAGTGCGTTATTGGCTGTTCGCTATAGCCCAGCACTCCCATTGAAAAAGAATGATGCTCTCAGTTTCCGTGCTAGCATCTGGGGTAACACGGCTGATACGCTATCGAAATCCACCCCGACACAGGTCAATCAGCAAGTATTTAATCAAGTTCAGGTGCATAATCCGGAAGACTTACAGCTACAACTTGATGCCATCTTCTCGCGTAAACTGGATCCGATGAGTCAGCTGAATGCTTTTGCCAGTGTGGGTTATAGTAAAGTTAAAGTCAGTAATATTGATATCCAGGCCACACTCGCAGGCTGTTTAATGGATATTTCAGTTAATGGTAATAATCAATATTCAGGCCAGTTAGCTGCTCCTTGTTCCAATGAAAATATTACGGTCAATGATTTGTATAAACAGGGCAATGCCAATGAATTTGGTTTTGATATCGAGAAAGACCTAAGTTACGATGCCTATTATGCCAATCTCGGGGGTTCATGGAACTGGCGCTATCGTCAGTTCGAAAGCCAGCTGGCTTATCAATACCAGCGCTTGTGGCGTAACGATATCGATGATCGTGTGAGTAATTTTGGCAACTCCCCGATCAAGGATAATCATACTTTGGGTGCCAAATTCAGCTATGACTTTAGCCCGCACGTAACCGGGTTTATCGAAGGTCAGGTGTTCCAGCGCAATTTTGTTGGTGATATTCCCTTCCTCTATAATGGTGTTACCGCTTCACGTTTAGACAAACGTTATGGTTTAGCCTCAGTGGGGATCACCCTACACAGTTTCTAAACTGCCTTTAGTGATAGGGTTATAGCCAGCCTGATTTTAAACCCAAAAGCCTCTGTAATTTTTTTATGGGGGTTTTTGTTTTTTAATCTTGCCACATTATCTTTATACTATTTCAATAACTTAAAATTTACCTTATTTGAGGAATTCCGAGAGATCATATGAATAAACTGACCTGTTTCAAAGCCTATGATATTCGTGGCAAACTCGGCACTGAACTGAATGAAGAGATTGCCTATAAAATTGGTCGTGCTTACGGACAGATCTACCAACCGAAAACCGTGGTGATTGGCTGTGACATCCGCCTCAGCAGTGAAGCCTTAAAGCAGGCCACGATCCGCGGCTTAAATGATGCCGGTGTCAATGTACTCGACTTAGGTATGACCGGCACGGAAGAAGTCTATTTTGGCGCCTTCCATCTGGATGTGCAAGGTGGTATTGAAGTTACTGCCAGCCATAATCCGATGGATTATAATGGCATGAAACTGGTGCGTGAAAATTCCCGCCCGATCAGTGCAGATACCGGTCTGAAAGACATTCAGGCCTTGGCAGAATCGGGTCAGTTCATTGAAGTTAGCCAAAAAGGTCATACGGAAAAATATAATATCCTGCCAGAATTTATCGATCACCTGATGACCTATATCGATCCGGCAAAAATCCGCCCAATGAAACTGGTGATGAATGCTGGTAATGGGGCCGCAGGTCATGTGGTGGATGCGCTTGAACACAAGTTTCAACAGCTACAGATCCCGGTTGAATTTGTCAAAATTCACAATGAGGCCGATGGTAACTTCCCAAATGGGATCCCGAATCCAATTCTGGTTGAAAATCGTGATAGCACCCGTAATGCTGTCATTCAGTATAGTGCGGATATGGGCATTGCCTGGGATGGCGACTTTGACCGCTGCTTCCTGTTTGATGAAAAAGGCCAGTTTATTGAAGGCTATTATATTGTAGGTTTATTGGCACAAGCATTCTTGCTGAAACAGTCAGGTGAGAAAATTGTGCATGACCCTCGCCTGCTCTGGAATACCTTTGACATTGTTGAACAATACCAAGGTGAAGCGATCCAGTCCAAATCCGGTCATTCTTTCATTAAAGAAAAAATGCGTGAGCATAATGCCGTGTATGGCGGAGAAATGAGTGCACACCATTATTTCCGTGACTTTGCTTATTGCGACAGCGGCATGATTCCATGGCTGTTAGCGGTGTCAGTATTGTCTGAAACCCAAAAACCGTTGTCTGACCTAGTAGAAGAAATGATTGCAAAATTCCCATGCTCAGGTGAAATCAACTTCAAAGTGGCAGATACCCAAACGACCATTCAAAAGATTTTTGATCACTATGCCGATCAACATCCGGCCATTGATCAAACGGACGGTGTGAGTCTGGATTTTGGTGCTTGGCGTGTTAATGTTCGTGCATCCAATACCGAACCATTATTACGCCTGAATATTGAAAGCCGTCGTGATCAAAATCCAAGACCGATGCAGGACTATGTCGATGAGCTGACCCAGTTGATTCAAGGCTAAGGATTGCTGGTATTAAAAAAGGAGCTTAATCGAAAGCTCCTTTTTCATATCTACTGCTTGCGATAACCATTCGGATTTTGCTTTTGCCAGTTCCAACTATCTGCCAACATATCTTCTAAACTGTATTTGGGTTGCCAACCCAACTCAGCAATTGCGCGAGCATTATCTGCAAACGAAATTGCAACATCCCCTGCACGACGAGGTTCAATGTTATAGGCAACGGGCATCTGATTCACCCGTTCAAAAGTCTTCACCACTTCCAAAACAGATGAGCCCTGACCTGTTCCAATATTCCAAGCGCGGCATCCTTGCGTTTTTAAACGATGATTTAATGCGCATAAATGTGCATTGGCCAAATCAACCACATGAATATAATCACGCACACCTGTACCATCTACCGTGTCATAATCATTGCCAAAAATTGACAACTTATCACGACGGCCGACTGCCACCTGTGTGACATAAGGCATCAAATTATTGGGTATCCCTTGTGGGTCTTCACCAATTTGACCACTTTGATGTGCGCCTACAGGGTTAAAATAACGCAGCAAAGCGATTGACCAACGCTCATCTGCAGCTGATAATTTTTCTAGCAGCTGCTCAACAATCAGTTTGGTATAGCCATAGTTATTACTTGGCATACCTGTAGGCATGGTTTCATTCAATGGTGAAATATTGGCTTCATCATAAACGGTTGCCGATGAACTAAAGACCAACTTAAAGACTTGAGCACGCTCCATCGCTTTAACTAAGCTAATAGAACCCGAGATATTATTTTCAAAATATTTTAGTGGCTCTTTTTGGCTTTCACCCACAGCTTTTAAGCCTGCAAAGTGAATCACAGCATCAATAGAATGATGCTGAAAAATTTGATCTAAAATTTGCTGATCGAGAATATTACCTTCAACAAAATCTAATTTTTTAGCTGCCAACGCTTGAACACGTGCTAAAGATTCGACAGAACTGTTGGACAAATTATCCAGTACAACAACCTCATGCCCTGCGCTCAAAAGTTGAATACAAGTATGTGAACCAATATAACCAGCACCACCTGTTACTAAAATTTTAGCCATTTGTTTTTCCTAATAATATGTGTAGTAAGCCTTGCGTTGAACCATCTAACTCCGAAATATCCGTTCGATCACCATTTAATATTGGAAGTAGCTGATTGGCAATTTCCTTACCTTTTTCTACCCCCCATTGATCAAACGGATTAATGTTCCAAAGCACCGACTGTACAAAAACTTTATGTTCATACATTGCGATCAACATGCCCAAACTATATGGATTTAGCTCTTGCAATAAAATGGTTGAACTTGGTTGATTACCTTCATATTGTTTATATTCTGGCAAATCTTGTACTTCATATTGATTTAAAGCTTGATTACCAAATGCCAGTAAGCGCGATTGAGCCAAACAATTGGATAAGGCCAAATGATGCTGTTCCACCAGCGCCTCTGCATTATCGACATAGGTAAATTGTTGGGCCTGATAGCGCTGCACGGGCGCAATGAAATCACAACTCACTGCTTGACTGCCTTGATGTAGCAATTGGTAGAAAGCATGCTGCGCATTTGGTCCCACTTCCCCCCATATAATCGGGCAAGTATCCCAATCCACTTTTTGACCATTACGCTGAATCGATTTACCATTGGATTCCATTTCCAACTGCTGCAAATAAGAGGCGAAATATTTCAAACGCCCATCATAGGGCAGTACTGCATGAGTCTGAATATCAAGGAAATTATTATTCCACGCACCCAATAAGCCCATTAATACAGGAATATTTTTTTCGAAAGGTGCCGTCTGAAAATGCTGGTCTACTGCATATGCGCCAGCTAACAGTTGTTTAAAGCCATCAACTCCGATCGTCAGTGCAATCGGTAAACCAATACATGACCAAAGTGAATAGCGACCGCCTACCCAATCCCAGAGTAAAAATTGGTTTTCGGCTGCAATACCCCATTCTGTCATTTTATCTGCTTTGGTAGATACGCCAATAAAATGATGCTTTAAAATTTGTGATTCTTGTCCAAGTGCTTTTTCAAGCCATAAACGAACTGTTTGCGCATTAGATAAGGTATCAATGGTCCCGAACGATTTTGAAGAAATAATAAACAGCGTGGTTTCGGGGCGAAGTTGATGCAATAAATCTGAAAGCTGACTACCATCAATAGTCGAAACAAAATGTACATTGAGTGGCTTATATGTGGATTTTTTGAAATCAGATAAGGCATGACTCACCATCAGTGGTCCTAAATCTGACCCTCCGACACCAATATTGACCACATCTTGAATGACTTCACCCGTTGCGCCGCGGCACTGGCCAGCATGAATTTTTTCTACCAAAGCATACATACGCTCAAGTTGTGTATGCACTTGTTTTGCTAATTCAGGATGAGACTGATCATCTTTAGGTAACCGCAGCGCCCAATGCATGGCTGCACGCTGTTCGGTATAGTTAATTTCTTCAGTAGAAAATAAACGCTTTATCCACGACGTTAAATCTTGTGTCTGTGCCCACTGGACTAGATTTTTGACAACGGGCTGATTGACTCTATGTTTACTAAAATCAAAAACCACCGGCTCTAAAGTCACAGAGAATTTTTTGAATCGCTGAGGATCTTCAGCAAAGAGTTCTGTTAAATGCCTATTTTCAAATTCAGCTTTTAAACCATGAAGTCCGCCTACAACTGAATCTACATGTTCGACCGTATAGGGTTGAGTTTTAATAGCCATTAGCGTCCTACCCCCATATATGCAAAACCTTGAGATTTCACATACGCTGGATCATAAATATTGCGCCCATCCAAAATAAGTGGGTGCTGCATGGTTTTAAGCAATTCGGTATAACTAGGACTCCAATATTGTTTCCATGCCGTCAGTAAGCACAAAGCATGTGCATCTTGCACTGCCTCATATTGCTCTGTGCAATATATAAGATCAGGTCGCTCACCATATATTTTTTTCATTTCATCCAAGGCTTGAGGATCGTGTAATTTAACTTTTACACCTTGAGCCCATAGTGCTGCCAACATGGCATGAATAGGAGATTGTCGCGTACTGGACGTTTTTTCTTTAAATGCAGCGCCCCATATCGCAACAGTTTTCCCTTTTAAATCACCATGATAATAATTCCATAATTTACGGAATAAAACTTCTTTTTGTTGCTCATTAATTTCCCAAACTTGTGCAAGGAGTTGGCTATTTGCCCCCACACCTGACACCGTATGCGTTAAGGTCTGAATATCATGTGAAAAGTTTTCTCCACCAAAACCTGCCCCCGGATAGAGATAAGATCCTCCAATACGGTTATCTGCAGCCATCCCCTGACGAACTGATTCAATATCAATGCCTAATTTCTCAGCAACCACTGCCAAGTCATTGATATAACTAATTCGTGTCGCCAACATGCCGGAAATACTCAACTTGGTAAATTCAGCATCTAAAATAGGCATAAATAAATATTGCTGCTGACGTGGAAATAAAGGGCGTAAGAGTTCCTTAATTTTAATTTGAGCAACATCTGATGCAGACCCAACAATCAACTGCTTGGCTTGGGCAAAACTTTGTAAAGCATTTCCTTCCTGAATCATGTCGGGTAAATACACCCACTCATCTTCATGCAAAATTTTTACAAATTTTTCTGTCCCATACAGTCCTAAAGTAGACGCATTGATCATCAGTTTAGGGTGAATAATGGGACGAGACTTTAATTGTTTTAATATCTCAATCGCTTGAGTTTCTTCAGCTGGATTAAAACTGAAGAAATAGGCATCTGCATCTAATGGAATATCATTAAAATCGCAGTATTTTAAAAAACTACTTGGTTGTTTATTGAGTAGATTTTTTAAAGCTTCATCTTGGATATACATTTGTTCGCTTTCATACGTTTTCAGTGGTTCATACCAAAAAACGTGATGACCGCATTCTGCTAGCAAAGCAGCAAATACACCTGAAAAGAGTGTTTGTCCAAATACTGCAACCTTCATATCAATCTCTTTTTATAGTTTTAGTTCTTTGATCAGTGCTTTAAATTCTTCACCTAATTTTGGATGGTCTACGCCATAATGTAAAACCGCTTTGAGATAGCCCAATTTACTGCCGCAATCAAAGGTTTGCCCTTTCATGCGATAAGCTTCCACCGTATCCGTCGCTTGCAAAGCTGCAATTGCATCAGTCAGCTGAATCTCATTACCTGCCCCTTTCGGCGTGTTCTCAAGTAATTGCATAATTTGGGCAGGTAAAATATAGCGACCCACTACCGATAAATTTGATGGCGCAGTGCCGACGGCAGGTTTTTCCACGATACCTTGCATTCGAATGCTATGCCCTTCGGCAGGTATAGATGCAACATCCACAATACCGTATTGATCTACCATGTGATCTGGTACAGCTTCCACCATAATTTGTGCTGCATGAGTTTCATCAAAACGTTGAATCATTAAACTCAAATCATTGATTTTTGATGAATCTTTTACAAGAACATCTGGTAATAGCACAGCAAAATCATCATCACCTACTACAGCTTTAGCACACAGTACAGCATGACCTAAACCAAGTGGCTGTGGTTGACGCACACTGATTACACTCACATGTGGCGGTAAAATTTCGGTAATTTCTTTGAGTAAATCAAATTTCTTTTTATGTTCTAAAGTGGTTTCCAGCTCAAAGTTACGATCAAAGTAGTTTTCAATCGAAGCTTTAGATGAATGTGTGACTAATATGATTTGCTCAATCCCTGCGGCAACTGCTTCTCGAACCACATATTCAATGGCAGGACGGTCAACCACTGTAACCATTTCTTTAGGAATAGATTTGCTTGCAGGTAGGAAACGAGTCCCTAGACCGGCAACAGGAAGGATGGCTTTTTTGATCATTGAATTACAACTAAACTATTGAAAAAAGGAAAATTTAATTCTTACTGGTATTTTGACTAGAAAAACGTGTTGCACCTACAGCTTGATTTGGTGCATTGATCCCTTCTTTATTAAACATCACTAAAAAAGTTTTCAACATAATTTTAAAGTCTTGCCAAATATTATGGTTATCTACATATTTTACATCAAGTGCAAACTTTTCTTCCCAAGATAGATTATTACGACCACTGACCTGAGCAAGACCCGTCATCCCTGGTCGCACTTCATGTCTGCGCATTTGTTCAGGGGTATAGTGTTGTAAAAATTCTTTCATCTGTGGACGCGGTCCAACAATACTCATATCTCCTTTTAGGACATTGATAAGCTGTGGCATTTCATCCAAACTGGTTGAACGTAGCTTTTGTCCAAAAGGTGTAATACGTTCTTCATCCGGCAATGGATTGCCCTCTTGATCGAAGGCATCTTTCATAGAACGGAACTTAATCATTCTAAAAATTTTTCCGTCTTTCCCCGGACGTTCTTGATAGAAAAAAATAGGAGAACCTAAATACTTTTTCACTTTATGGCAAACTAAAAGGAATATCGGCGACAAGAGTATTAACGCGAATAACGCAATAATAATGTCTAGGCTTCGTTTCATTTTTTACCCTATCAATTAAGTAATTAACTTAAATACAAGCGATATAAGTCGTATATCTTATAGTTTAAGAAATTTTGATAATTTTTTAAACTTGCTACGAAGTATACCTCTTAGCGCATAATTTAAAAAATAATAAGCACTGCTCAATATATTTAGTTTTTCAATATCTCTATACAGTTTCCAATTATATTGAGCTACTTTCCATTTATTTGCAGAAATTGAATCAGAGCGCACAGTATAACTGGCTAAATCCTCTGGTACACAATATGCATAATCGACTTGCTTTAATATTTTTAACCATAAGGCATAGTCTTGGCGTTTACGGATAAGAGGAAAATAAACTTTACCTAGTTTATGACTATCATACATTGTAGTCAAACAACCAATCACGCACGTTTTTAAAAGTTCGCGATAACTGGTTTTTAATGGGAAATGGAGTTCGCCAATTTTTTCTCCATTTTCATTCACTTGATGATACTTAGTATAAGTAAATGTATAATTATGATTTAACATAAAACCAACTTGTTGCTCTAGTTTTTTAGGATGCCAAGTGTCATCACTATCTAAAAAAGCAATAAATCGACCTGTTGCATTTTCTATACCGGTGTTACGCGCAACTGCAGCACCCGAGTTTTGCTCTAAACAAATAAGCTTAATACGAGCGTCTTGATTGACATAAGACTCAATAACTTCTCTAGAATTATCTGTAGAACAATCATCTATAATCAGTAGTTCCCAGTTTCTATAGCTCTGATTAAGAATCGATTCAATGGTATGGCAAATATAATTTACTGAGTTAAAGGAAGGAGTGATAATAGAAACCATTGTATTCATTTTATTTCTCGAAAAAATTTGTATATTTTTTTGATATTACTTTCCAGTCATATTCAGTTATATCAACATCATCGAAAACTGTTTCGTAAATAGTTAAAATATTTAAGGCTATTTTAGACATATACTCAATAGAATAAGGATCCACAGAAAAAATTAACTGATTATTAAACATTTTATCAATACCTTCATTTTGAGCATGGATTACTCCACAACCTTGAGATAATGCTTCAATATAAACGAGTCCAAAAGTCTCCCTATAAGAAGGTACAAAAAGGATTTTTGAGTCTCTATAAAGACTCATTAAACCTTCTTTATCTTTTTTCCCAACAATGAATATCCAATCAGGTATAGTTGAAATATCTATAATTTTTTTTACGGTAAGCTCATCTAAGCCTACTATACAGAATTTAATAACTTTATTTTTAGAAATTAACTCTAACGCTTGATATACACGTTTTAAATTCTTTCTTGGTTCTGAATTTCCAACAAAAATAAAATCATATTTTCTTTTTTTATTACAGGTAGAGTATAAATTTTTCAACCAAAATTCATCTATACCATTAGGAATAGTAACCAAGTTGTCTAAATCAGAAAATATCTTAGGAAATTTATTACTTGAACGTTCAAGATACGCTTTATTAATAAAAATAACAGCTGTAGAATTTTCTAAAATTCTTCTTATTAGCCAATGGTAATGTAATAATTTTGGAAAAAAAACATTAAAATCAGTATCTCTTACAGACACAGTATAAGGTGTCTTATTAATAAGATAGTTGATATACGCAATTAATCCATCAGACCAAACGGTATGAGCAATCACTATGTCAGATTTATATTTTTTTGATATAAAAAAAACAAAATTAATAAGAACTTTCAGCAAAGGTAAGAACTTAAATAAACTGATATTAGACAATAGATAATCTTCATTGATATTTTTAATATTTAATGAATTAACTTTAAAATGACTACGTTTACGTACTGGAATAAATACATCTTGTACAATATCAGGATTAGACTTTAAAATATTTTCACACAATCGTGAGTGAACTTTTGTTCCAATATAATTATTACAAATATGTAAAATTTTCCGCATATCAATTTCACTCACTTTTTCACACCAAATAAAAAATTTAGAACTTTAGATTTAGAAATAAGATGTGACAACATAATAGAAATAACCATTACAGATATCAAACTAATTGAAAAATAGATAAGATCATTATCTATGTAAATATCAAGAAGATAGCAAATAAATATAGTTACTGGGAAATGAAAGATATATATTAAAATAGCTTTGTCAACAAAATAAACTAAAAACCCATTAGAATTAATATTCATATCTTTAAATAAATTAAATATATATATTGAAGCAATAAAACTAAAAATAAGACAAATAACTTTATATACAGATTTAAATAAAAATATTTCAGAGAAATAATAATTAAAATATGCAAATAAAAAAACAAAAATATAAAATAATAAAAAATGTTTAAATTTTAAACATCCAAAAAACTTATCTCTAAAATGATAAAAATACAAACCAAATAAAAAGAATACGGAGTAATATATGGTATTGTAAAATAAGTAAAAATAATATCGATATAATTCATTGTCTAAATTTTTTTTCACCACAAGATTTAACACCTCATTAAACAAAAGAAGTGTAAACAGAGTAAAAATTAAAAATATAAATTTCTGTTTAAATATTAAATAAATATGATCTTTAAAAAAAATAAGAAGAATACTAACAATATACAATGTCAATAAAAACCATAAATGCATAACTGTATTAGTAATATTTAAGTCAAAAATATTATATATATAGAAATTCAACAAATAACATATAGGCGTAACTAAAAACAATGAACTAAAAAAAGGCAAAACCACCCTTTTCATTCTACTATTTAGAAAATAAGCATCATCTCTTTTTTCCAAAATTAATAATGAAAAAAATCCAGATATCACAAAAAAAACTTCCATCCTAAAGAAGGTAATTGGATAAAAGACTGAATGTATAAAATTATTATTATTTAATTCACTAAAGTATCTCCAGTTACCAAATGGATCAATAACAGCTATTACATGGATTAACGGACCAAGTAGCATTAATATACATCTCAGAAGATCCAGTCCATTATATCTCATTATTTAACCACCTTATCTTTTAGAAAAATCATAAATATTATACTTAGAAGTAAGCCATGTGTAATCATAACAGTAATAAAAGCACTATTTATTAAAGCCCAAGTAGGTAATAAAAATATTAACAAAAGAAAGGTTTTATTATTTTTTGCTGAATCAATAATATTATCTATAACCTTATATAAACCACAAACAATAAGAGTAATAAATATTCCACCTACATAACCAAACTCAGCATAGGCGGAAGTTAAATATCCAGCATTTGCATTAACACCGTCATTTCTAAAATAATTTTGCCCAATAAGATATGGAGGAATATCCTCATATTTTGTATGAGTAATACCTTTTAATATATTATAACTATATTTTGCAAATCCATTCTCACTAAAATATTCATAATAAAAGCCTGCTAACATTCCTGGAATCTGAATCATCCTGCGCAAAAACACATCAACCAAAATACTTTGATTAAATATGAAAAATATTAGAGTTGATACAAATACCATACCCATAAATGGAGATACTACATAAATAGCCTTATTACTTTTTCTAAATATAAAGTAAAATATCAAAATAAAGAAATAAGCAAAAAATATGCTTTTATGACCAGATACAACAAATAAACTTAAGTTTAAAAATAATGCTAAAAATATAATAGCAATATTTTTTTTGAATAAACCAAATAGCAATATAAGTGGAATAAAAATCTTAGAAGACCAATTAAACATATACTCAACCAAAGTTGGAATATTCTTGGTTTTTTCCCTATAATCATCACGCCAATCATAAAGATCAACCAGAGATGTTAATCTTAGTATATTGCTAAAATCTGGCTTATAAAAATAAACTACAGGAATTAAAAGCATTACTAAAAAAATAAGTATTTTAATTTCTATGTTTTTAATATTAACATTAACAAGAATCTTCTTATTAATTTCCAATTTTGAAATAAAAAACACAAGTGAAATGCAAATAGTAAAATATAAAAATACATAAAACCAATATTCATTCCCCTTATTATGACCTATGTAAGACATTAACGTATTCGGTATATAAATAAAATAATAACTAAATAATAATAGCAATTGACTAGGTTTTTCTATTCTAACTGGAAGAAATATAGATAATAAGCTCACAAACACGCTTATAAATAAAACCACAGAAAAATTTATATTTTCATTTAATTGAAAACCTAAATAGCTATAATTTTGATATACTCCACATAAATATGTCGAGATGATACACAATATATATAACCATACTGTAAAAAGGTGAATTAAAGCGTGCTTAGAGATTTTCATTTTTTTACAACTTAGTTATCACCAAACAAATCACGTGTATATACTTTCGCTTTAACGTCTTCTAATTCAGCATGCATACGGTTTGCTAAAATCACATCACTGACATTTAAGAAATCATTTAAAGTATTTCTTAGCTCATAACCTTCAAATGCATCTGTATTCAGTGTTGGTTCATAAATAACAACTTCAATATTATATTCTTTTAACTCATGCATAATATCTTGAATTGCAGAATCTCGGAAGTTGTCTGAACCTGCTTTCATGGTTAGACGGTAAATACCCACAACGTTTGGACGTTTCTTTAATATTTCCTTAACAATGAATTGCTTACGTGTTTTATTAGAATGAATAATGGCTTGAATTAAATTTTGCGGTACTTCCTTATAATTGGCCAATAATTGCTTGGTATCTTTAGGTAAACAGTAACCACCATAGCCAAATGAAGGATTATTATAATGTTGACCAATACGAGGGTCTAAACCGACACCACGTACAATATCAAAACTATCTAACTCATGTTTAGCACAGTAGGTATCTAATTCATTAAAGTATGCTACGCGCATTGCTAAATATGTATTTGAAAACAGTTTAACTGCTTCAGCCTCTGTAGAATGCATACATAAAGTTTGGGCATTACCTTCAACCGTCGCGTTTAAATAAAGCTGTGCAATTGCTTCTGCGCGTGCTGACTTTTCTCCAACAATAATACGCGATGGGTATAAATTGTCGTATAAGGCTTTACCTTCACGTAAAAACTCTGGGCTAAACATCACTTGCTCGGTGGCAAATTTAGCTTTCACCTGTGCGGTGTAACCTACAGGAATGGTTGATTTAATAATAATCGGGGCAGTTGTATTTACTTTTAAAACATCTGCAATCACACTTTCAATTGAAGACGTATCAAAGTAATTGGTTTCCGCATCGTAGTTGGTGGGTGTTGCAATAATAATATAATCTGCATTTGTATATGCTTCTACTTGATCAAGCGTAGCATGCAAATTTAAATCTGTTTGTCGCAAGGTTTTTTCAATATATTCATCAGCAATTGGAGAAATACGTTGATTAATCAGCTTGACACGCTGAGCATTGATATCTAATGAAGTCACATTATGCTGTGGTGCAAAAAGTGCTGCATTTGAGAGACCGACATAACCTGTACCGACTACGGTGATATTTATCATCCTTTGTAACCCTATAGCATCATTTGAGTGAGTGTTTAAATAGTGGGAAAAAATGAATTTTAAAAATTAATCCATTTTTATAAAAATAATTAAAAACAGTTAAAGACAAAAATTCAATTAAAAGTACGCTGTAAGCTGCCCCAATCAAGCCAAAAAAATGGATCATGAGGTAAGAAATAGGCAATGAACTTACAGCAACAACCAACATTTTTTTAGAGATATATGCGTAATTTTCTTCTTTAATCATTAAACGTGCTGCCACTGTACCCAATCCAGCACACATTGTCGCAGCAGCCAGTATAAGTAACAGATGGTAGGCTTCACTATATGCAGCCCCATACAAGGTTGTAATGATCCATTTACCCAATAAAGCCAAGACAGTAATAACGCATAAAGAAATAAAAATAATCAATAGATTCAGCTTAGCAACCATTTTATAGCTTTCGAAATGGTTTTTTTCTTTATAAATTTTACTTAAAACTGAAGTAATAACAGCAACATTAATAAAAGTCCAAGCGGAACCAATGGTAATTGCTGAAGCATAAATACCTAGCTCACGTGTTGAGGTTAAACCCGCCAGCATTAAGCTGGTAATCTGTGTATAAAAACTTACAGAAAGTGAGGAAATGACAAGTGCACTCCCTGCCCACAAATAATATTTCCTATAACTAACACTTATTACTTTTTTTGCCTGATTCTTAGAATTAAAAATAAATTTTTTAAGACAAAACGGTATAAGTGTCACTAAAACAATAGGCAATGCTAAATAGGCATAATCCAAATGCATTTCAATAATAATATAGCGAATTAAAAGAGCAATTGCTAAACCAATAATATTGGATGTTGCATTGATGTAGGAATGCAACGTTGCATTATTAAATATGGTGTAGATATCTTGTGTGACAAAGTAGCTGGAAAATGCCGTAGCTATTGCAAATAGCAACGTCAATGAATCACTAAATAGATATAAAGACACCAATATAGGCAAAGAAAAAATCAAGAATAGGACTTGTCGAATATTCTGTGTATTTGCTAAATATTGCAGACCTGATCGTGTGTTTTTACTCACTCTTTTGAATAAAATTTCTTGATTACCAAACCAAGTAAGTGTTTGAACGAATGTGAATAATGTAGTAGATAAAGCTATTTTTCCGAAATTTTCAGGTCCTATATATTTAGCCACATAGGACATGACAAAAATCACACCAAAAATTCCAATGAATTTTTCAAGCATCATCCATAATGAATTAGATACAATTTTTCGAGAAAAAATTCCCATAATAATTTAAACTCTCGATTCTCTTAGGCGTCATGCTTAGGAAATTAAAAAAGTAGATTAAGCACATTAGAAAACAGGCAAGATTATAAGCGCTGATGCATGTAATGTCTTGTTTTTTTACTGACCTCGTTATATGACGTCTATATTATTTTTTATACATTAGATAGCTCGTCTATAACCATCAACGTATTTTTCAAGTATAGATAATGCCCCATTAATATCATTAGATTCAGAACTTGCAATGATTTTAAAGAAAACATCGCTTATTTCATTCAATGTTTGGTATTGCTCAAAACACTTAAAGACACGTTGATGATCTGTATGCTCAGCACCATTCTGATCAATAAGTAATTCTTCATAAAGCTTTTCACCTGGGCGTAAACCTGTAAATTGTATCTCAATATCACCTATACCATTTTCATCCATAACTCGAAAACCACTCAAACGAATCATTTGTCTAGCTAAGTCTACTATTTTAACTGGCTCACCCATATCCAATAAAAACACATCGCCGCCAGTCCCCATCGCACCTGCCTGAATCACAAGCTGAGCTGCCTCAGGAATCGTCATAAAATAACGCGTTACTTCTGGGTGCGTTACTGTAACAGGCCCGCCTTGAGCAATCTGCTTTTTAAACAAAGGAACGACAGAACCTGACGAACCAAGTACATTGCCAAAGCGCACAATACTAATTTGCGTTTTTGGATTCGTCGACGCTAGGCCCTGACAATACAATTCTGCCATACGTTTGGACGCACCCATAACATTGGTTGGACGTACCGCTTTATCGGTTGAAATTAAAACAAAAGTTTCAACATTTTGATTCACCGCTGCATCGACACTACGCTGTGTACCAATAGACGTATTATAAATACCTTCAAATGGATTTGCTTCAACAAGTGGTACATGTTTATAAGCTGCGGCGTGATAAACCGTCTGCACTTTGTACTCTTGAATAATACGTTCTAATTTTTGCTGATTGGTGACAGAACCTAGCACTGGAATAATTTGTATATCAGAAGCCTGCAATTCACGATCAATTGAATACAAAGCAAATTCAGACATTTCAAACAATACGAGCATTTTCGGCTGATGCTTCACGATCTGACGGCATAACTCAGAACCAATCGAACCGCCTGCCCCTGTCACCATGACCACTTTATTTTTAATATTTTTTTCTAAGAGTTCAGGCTTTGGTGGTACAGGATCACGCCCCAATAGGTCAATAATATCGACTTCACGGATATCTGAAACTTTAACCTTACCATCGACCAGTTGGGTTACCCCTGGCAGTTCCATAATTTTGACATCTGCCGTATCAAAAGACTCAATAATCTCTTTTTTACACGCACGTCCCACAGAAGGCATGGCAAGTAATACTTCTTCAATGCCAAATTTACCCAACTTGGCAGCTGCACGATGTGGGGCGTAAATTTTTAAACCACTCAGTGACTGACCTTGTAAGGAGCGCTTATCGTCAATAAAACACACAGGTAAATAGTCATCTGAACGGTTT
This sequence comes from Acinetobacter sp. BMW17, assembly GCF_001592855.1. NCBI lineage: Bacteria > Pseudomonadati > Pseudomonadota > Gammaproteobacteria > Moraxellales > Moraxellaceae > Acinetobacter > Acinetobacter sp. BMW17. Next base: position 49,158 of record NZ_LSOD01000007.1, on the reverse strand, counting down.
AAGGCCGCTGCAATTTGCTGACCTGCCAGCCCTGCGCCATAAATTGCCACACGTTTACGGCTTTGCTTTTTGGCAAAAGTTTTAAGAGTAGCGTAGCGAATGACTGCACGGCTCCACCACATGTATGAAAACAGCATAAAGCCATACATTAGTGGAATACTCATCGGAATAAATGCAACATTCAATTTTTTAATCGTGTACAAGGCCACGATTTGAATAAATGTTCCGATTAAAATCCGCATTAAATAGTCTTCATTAAATGAACGCACAATTGCACGATAAATACCGAGCAAAGCAAAAATAGCAATGCCACAAATACCGACATAAATATACCAAGCATCCAGTCCTTGCATGACCTGAACATTGGGACGTGCCAAACGTATGGCATAAGCCAGCCACATCATCAGCGGTAAAACACAAATATCCATCAGCACCAAAACGATTTGTTTTTGGCGACGCGGTAATGATGCTATAGAACGGATAATGTCTTTCACAAGATGCTCAAATTGGGTCAATAAAGCGGATGAGAGCGAATATTATGCGCTCTTTTCAGGTTTAGATTTTTGCGATCACCGCTTGGATCACATCCACGGTTTTCTGCAAGCTGCGCTCAGACAATGTTGGGTGTACCAAAAACATTAAGCTTGTTGCACCGAGCTGTTTAGCTTGCGGCAAAGAATGTGCAGGACGCCAAGGCGTACCATCAAATGCTTTTTCTAAATACACTTCTGAACACGAGCCGCTAAAACAAGGCACATTCAATGCATTGATTTCTGCCATGATTCGATCACGCGACCAATCTTCAGGCAAGGCTGAAGTATTCACTTGCACATAGCATTTATAGGCTGCATGTACATAGTCGCTAGAGGGTTTAACTACAGTAAAATAGGGGCTATTTTCAAAAGCGGCTTGGATGCGCGCCATATTGGCATTACGTTTTGCAGTCCATTCAGGCATTTGTTTGAGCTGTAAACGGCCAATCACCGCCTGCATTTCCATCATGCGCCAGTTGGTGCCAAATGAGTCATGCAGCCAGCGGAATCCCGGCGGATGTTGCTTGTTATACACGCTATCAAAGTTTTTGCCGTGATCTTTATACGACCACATTTTTTTCCAAAGATTTTCGTCATTGGTCGTGACCATGCCGCCTTCACCGCCCGTGGTCATAATTTTGTCTTGGCAGAAAGACCATGCGCCTATATGACCGATGGAACCTGCTGATTTGCCTTTGTACATTGCACCATGCGCTTGAGCACAATCTTCAATCACGAAGATGCCTTTTTCCTCAGCCAACTGCATGATCGGATCCATATCACACATCCAACCTGCCAAATGTACACAAATAATCGCTTTGGTATTCTGCGTAATCACTGCTTCAATGGTACGTCGAGAAATATTCTGGGAAGCCAGCTCCACATCGGCAAAAATAGGATTGGCGCCTGCCGTCACAATCGAGCTTGCCGAAGCTAAAAAAGTACGTGAGGTAACAATCACATCATCGCCTGCACCAATACCTAAAGCTTTGAGTGCTAAATCGAGTGCGACTGTACCATTGGCCACGGCAACTGCATGCTTAGTTGCTGCAAACTGTGCAAATTCCTTTTCAAATTCACGGCATTCTTGACCGGTCCAATAATTCACTTTATTGGATAAAAGGACTTTTGAAACCGCATCTGCCTCTACTTGCGTGAAACTTGGCCACGGCTCAAATGCACTGTTTAACATGGAATTTTCCTAGCTTTAAATTCTATCTGGATTCAACGATACGCGCCGGATTGCCCACCACGGTAGCGCCAGCCGGCACGCTTTTGGTCACCACGGCGCCCATACCGACAATCGTACCACGACCAATAACCAGAGGTTGTTCAGATGTGCCCTGCTTAATCATGGCACCAGCCCCAATGTAGGCATGGTCTTGAATATGAATATTGCCGTTGCATTTTACCCCTGGTGCAAAGGTAACGAAATCCCCAATCACGCAATCATGCTCGACATAGCTGTATAAATTGGCGTGGAAGCATTTTCCAATTTTAATATTCGAGGTAATAGTCACAAATGGACTCAAGGCTGCACCAGCTGCAATCTGGACATCATCCATCAGCACTACATTATCTGCCATAACCGACCAGAGCTGAATACCATCGGCTTCCAGGCGATTGGCGATTTGTTCACGGACCTGGCTATTAGCAATTGCAATCAGCACCTGTTTTTGCGCAGCGGGTTCAGCCAGAAAGCTGGCATAGTTCATGGCACGATGAGCATTGACCGTGGTGATGGCAGTCTGTGCATCATCAATAAAGACAATTTCAGAACTGTCTTGTTCACGGGCCAATTGCTGCCGTGCCACCGGCATGAGACTACGCCCACAGCCCGATGCCCCATAAATCGCAAACAGTTTAGTCATTTTTATGTTCCGCAGAGCCGGTAAATTTGCTCATGGTTGCCTCACCTTCCGTGCTGATATCATCCTTGGCCAGCACTTTTCTGATGGTTTTCAGCATGATTTTAAAATCGAGCCAAAGCGACTGATTTTCGACATACCATGTGTCAAGCTCAAACTTTTTTTCCCATGAAATGGCATTACGGCCATTCACTTGTGCATAGCCCGTGATCCCCGGACGGACATTGTGGCGTTTGGCCTGTTCAGCATTATATAAAGGCAGATATTCCATCAACAATGGACGTGGCCCGACAATACTCATCTCACCTTTAATCACATTCCACAGTTCCGGCATTTCATCCAGACTGGTGGCACGCAGCATTTGACCAAAGGGCGTTAAACGTTCACTGTCGGGTAATGGATTTCCGTTTTCATCCACTGCATCTTTCATGCTGCGAAACTTGATCATTTCAAAGGGTTTGCCATGCAGACCCGGGCGTACCTGACGGAACAGGACCGGTGAGCCTAAATTTTTACGTACCTTATAGGCCACAAAAAAATAGACTGGAGACAGCAGCAGTAAGGCCGTCGAAGCAATCACCACATCCAGAACACGCTTTAACATTCATTTCACTCATTATATATATTAAAGATCAGTCCAACGTCTATTCACTAATCCACCCGGATTGTTCATATGCAACACTTTTGCATAATTGCCCGCAGCGGTGGCACCTTCTGGAATATCCTTGGTGACGACACTGCCCGCGCCAATCGTTGCATTGGAGCCAATTTTAACATGGTTCACAATACAGACCTGAGAACCGATATAAACATTATCGCCGATTTCGGCAGCCTGACGCCCCCCATTCGCACCAATGGTGCTAAATTGCGACAAATTTACATTATTCCCAATGACGGTTGAAGGATTGACTACCAATGGCCCACCATGACCGATATACAAGCCATAGCCAATCTTTGTGGTGATGTGAATATCAATGCCATATTGCTTTTTCTTGTAATAATAAATGGGATAGGCAAATTTTGCCCAAATGGATTTTGCGCTGGCGAGTCGCAACCAGACTGAAAAGTTAAAACTACGATTAAACAAATAGTTTTTAAAAAGAGTTTAAAGCTGATCTTTCCAGTATAGCGATACAAGTCACTTTTAATGTATTTCACAATCATAAGACCATCTCTGAATTATTTATCCTGTCCACCCGATTCATCTCGGTCATGGCTTAGCAATGATCTGCATTTCTGTCAGCATATGTCGGTTTACTTGATGCACATCATATTTATTGAGTGCCATTTCACGGGAACGCTGTCCCATATAGGCAATCAGCTGGGGATCTTCAATAAAGTACTGCATGCTCTGCACCAGATCTTCGACCGATTTAACAGCCACCAGATAGCCATTTACGCCATTGCTCACCGTTTCACGGCAGCCCGGGGCATCGGTGGTAATAATGGCACGACCCATCGCCATGGCCTCCAGCACGGTACGCGGGGTTCCTTCCCGGTAAGAAGGCAATACATAGACCGAACTTGCCGCGATGGCCGGACGGACATCACTCAGTTTACCCCAAAACTTGAGGGTATGATCCGCTACCCAGCGATCCAGCTCGGCTTGTGAAATTGCAGAAGGATTGTCATCAATCCAGCCGACCAGATGAAATTCCGTTTCAGGATATTGGGCCTTGATGATGTGCGCCGCTTCGGCATATTCACGCACGCCTTTATCCCCCAAAAGCCGTGCAATGAGCAAGAATGAGGCTTTGACCACGCCTGCATCATCTTTCGGTAAAGGCATGACATCAAAGTCTTGTACATTTACCCCTGAACCATTCACTACTACAGTGGGTTTATTGACATCAAGCAAATGCATGTCTTGGAAAAGCTTTAAATCATCAGGGTTTTGGAAAAAGACTTTGTCGCTACGTTTGAGCGCTTGCGCATATAAGCCATGCACCAGCTTTTGAAACAGACTACGCTTGCCAGATTCCACATTTTGAAAGGCATAACCTAGACCAGTAATTAAAGCAAAACGATGCGGCACCCGTGCCAGCCATGCCGCCAGTGTCCCGTAAATCACCGGTTTAATGGTATAGCTCAGCACCATATCCGGCTGAATCTGGCGGATCATCTGATACAGAGTGTGAAGTAGCTTGAGATCAGCCAGTGGATTGGTGCCTGCGCGTTGCATGGGAATGCAATGCACCTGATAGCCCAACTGCTGCAACTGCTTTAATTCATCGGGAAAATCCGTCAGGTCCGGTGCAAATACATGAATTTCATAACCTTGAGCATGAATCGCTTCTAACAGTTTCCCCCTAAAGTTCAAGGCTGAAGGCAGATAGCTACAAATCATCAAAAACTTCATGCACCTTGTCTCCACACCTGCATATATTGATGGCTGACAGTTTCAATACTGAAATTCTCCTCTACCCGTTCACGCGTCGCCTGTTTTAAGCTTTGTTTTTCTGCTTCTGATTTTTGTGTATAGGCTGAAATGGCATCCGCCAAAGCTTGCGCATTACGTGGTGGAACGATACTTCCTAAATCCTGCACAATATATTTGGAATCGCCAACATCGGTGCTGATACATGGCAAACCTGATGCCATCGCTTCGACCAACACATTCGGAAAACCTTCGGTAATCGAAGTCATCAGAAAAGCATCAATCGATTGATAAAAAGCAGGCATATCTGAGATTTGTTCTATTAAATGGACTTTTTTAGGATCTAGTTGATACTGATGAAATAAGGCTTTAACCTCAGGATTTTCTAAGCTCGCCCCGCTGCCTGCAATTTTAAAGATGATGTTTTTATCTTTCAGCAAGCCCATGGTTTCAAATAAGTATGGATAGCCTTTGGCCCTGTGATAGCGCCCTGCAAAACCAATGCTGATCGGTTGATGCAGTTCAGAATTGGGCTGGAACTTGTCCAGAAACACGCCATTGGCAATCACCTGAGCATTGCTATTTTTCAGGCCAAAGCGTTGATGCTGTTGCAAGGATGAATGCGCGCAATAAATCACGCCTTGGGGCTGCGCAGCGAGAACTTTACTCATGACCAGGGCGACTTTGGTACTCAGCGACTCTTCTTTGGGAGAAGCAAGCGAATGATGAATACCCCACACAACTTTGGGTTTTCTCGCTAAACCAATGACACTGAGACTCGTCAACACATTGGCATGGTACATCCAGCATTGCACCGTTGCAGGCTGTAGTTTTTTAAGCAATGTACGCAGTTTGCTTACCGTACCCAATGTGTTGATGCCATTCCAATCCAGTGCATAATGCGCCTGACAACGATCTAAAGTACTTTGATACACCTCTGATGTTTTCATTAAAGCAATGATCACATGTTCGTATTGGTGTTCAGTGTATTGAATCAAACGTGCCAGCATCATCTCTGCACCGCCCACGCCTGCAAAGTTGGTAATCACATGCACCATCAACGGTTTGCTCATGCTGCAGACTCCATCATACGCAAATACTGCTTAAGTACGGTTTGCTTATGAAACTGCTGAATATGCGCTTCAAAATCAGCTTCTTGATATTGCACATAATCTGCAAAAATCGCCTGTTGCATGGCTTGAGTTAACCCTGCCTGATCATTGCATTCGACCAATAAACCAAACTTGGAGTTTTCTAGAATTTCCATCGGACCGCTTGGGCAGTTGGTACTGACCACTTTTACTTTTGAAGCCAACGCCTGAATGAGTACTCCAGGCAAACCTTCCCAATTGGAACTTAAAACAAACAGTGATGCATATTTAAAATAAGCGTATGGATTAGCATCAAAGCCCGGTAAATCCACCACATCGTTTAAACCCAACTCAGCTACTAGAGCCTCAAACTCAGTACGCAGTTCACCCTCACCTAAAATCAATAATCGGGTTTCAGGATGCTGATTATGCAAGGCTTTAAAGGAACGAATCAGAAAACCAAAGTTCTTTGCTTCAGTGAGACGCCCCACTGCCAAAATCACTTTATGGTCACCTTTTAAAAATTTGTGTGTGACTGGCGCTTTGAGTTTTTCAAAATAGGCATCGTCCAATACAGGGTTATAAATGGTACTCAAATTATTATTTTTATAGCCATAATATTCACGAAAATCAGCTTCTACCCCTTTAGAAACACAGACCACTTGCTGTGCCAGGGGGTAGGTCCAATTCACCAAAGTTTTCAGCACAAATTTAGCAATGCCTTGCAACTTCATATTTTTTGACGGCGTAGATACTTCACGGAAGATCAAACGTGTTGCAACACCTGCAAGCTTTTTCGCAATCCCTGCCACAATATTGGTATGGGTTTGCGTGGCCACTAAGCAATCATATTGCTCAGCTTTCATTTTTATTTTTAAAGGCGTGATGCTATTCATCACCCGACCACAATTAAAATTGACCAATTCAATTTTAGAACTCACTTCGGATAAGAGCTTGGCTTTATCGCCATTCAGGTCACATACGCCTAAATGAATTTTAAGTCCTTGTTCAGCAAAACTGTTCGCCAGTTGAATGACCGTACGTTCTGCACCGCCACCGCCCAAGCTTGGCAAAAAGAACATGACTTTATTCAACATATGAAGACCTAAATTTTATAAAATGGGAGAATATTAATGCGAGCTTTTTGAGGCTTGAGTCGCCATGGCACGTTCCACGCGCGCACGATAATCCGTAATACCAGCTAAGTCAGTATCACTGGCACAGGTGCTTTGAATTTTGGCTTGGAAGTCATCAAAACTGCTCACCACTTTGGCAGGTACACCAATCGCCACGCTATGGTCAGGAATATCTTTGGTCACCACCGAACCTGCACCAATCACGACATTTGAGCCAATGCTCACGCCCGGCATAATAATGCTATTCACACCTATAAAGACATGCGAACCCACTTGAATCGGGGCAAAGCGTTGATAGCGTTTGCCTTTTTCATCTTTGACCAAGCAGGTACTGCCATCATGGGTAATAAATTTCACGCCTGAAGTCACCGTGACATGATCACCAATTGAGACTAAAAACGGTTCTGAGCCCCAATTTTTAATATAAATTCGGCAGTTTTCACCAATTTTCACCCCCTTTTTACGTGCATATGCCACACTGCCCTTTGCCATAAAATAAGCAAGATCAAACAGCTGTCGAAGAGCAGAAACCATAAATGCCATACGCATGACCTATGTCAGAATCAGAAAATCAAAAGGGAGAAAATTAAGCTGAATATTTTACGCTGAAAATATGTTTTACGATATGCATAGCACTTTATACTGATTTGATTTTTTTGGCCGGAATACCGACATACACCCCTGATTCAGACAGAGGTTTTGACACTAAACTGCAGGCACCAATTACACTGTCATCGGCAATAGTTACACCATCAAGTACCGTAACCCGTGCACCAAGCCAGATATTTTGCCCTAAACTCACGCCCTGCTTGGTAATTGCATCTTTCACTAACAGATCAGGCTCACCAAATTTATGATTACTAGCAATCAAAATACTTTGCGTACCAATACGGGTGTTATCGCCAATCGTGATACCACCACAGCCATTGATATACGATTTGGAATTAATGCTGACATCCTTGCCAATTAAGACCTTGCCACCAAAGCATTTGATATAGCAGTTTTCACCAATAAAACTGTTGTCAGCAATCTCAAGCACTGCACCATTTTCAACGATTAGGCTGGCATGATCGCCAATATAAACATTGTTGCCGATCTTGACTTGGCCATTAATCTCTAGGGTACACGCTTTGCCGAAGTAACGAAATTTTGTGCCAAATGCCATGTTGTACATCACTTTACGGCACTGTGAAGCAAACCAATTCATGTATTTTAAGGTTTTAAAAAACATCAGTTTTTGTTTCTCCACACCACATATAAAATGGCAAAGTTATAGAAAATCAATGCCACAGGCACCGCAAGTAACATATACACTTTATCAGCAAAGACAGCATAGAAGCCTGCAAATAAAGCGAACTTAATCATGAGTTCAACGATCTGCAATTTAAACAGCAGTTGACTGTTGCGCTGAGCAATCAGAAACGCTGAACTTGGCGGATTACAGAAAATCGCCCAATAACCCAAAGCTAAAATTTGGAAATAGCTTGAAATACCCACCCATTCACTGCCAAAAACCCATAAATATAAAGATTCAGGCAATACAAATACTAAAGCAAATAAGGGCAGTGAAACTAAACTCAGTAGCACACTGGCTTTTAATGCATTCTCGCCTGAGTGCGCATCTTTAAATTTGCGAATAAAAAACTGACGCAAAGTTTGCGAAATCAAATTAATCGGAACACGCAAAGTCCGTTCGACAATGGCATAGAAGCCCATCGCCTGCACACCAACAAAATGCGACACCACATAGTAAGGCAAATTATGTGAAAAACTATTCAGCAAGGCATGTGATGTATTGGCATAAATAAAATCTTTGTAATGTTTAAATGCCTGCCAACTCACTTGATAGAGCTGATGCTTCACTAAATAAATCAGCACCGCCACAATCATAATGACCGAGCTGAGGTTATAACTGTTCACCAAGCTAATTTGCATCACGAGCGGTAAGGACAGTTGAACCGCTACCACAATAGCACTTCTAAAAATATTTAAGCCTGCGCAGAAATATTCTTGATGTGCTGAAAACTGATAATTATACAGACTTTGAATCAGGGTATTGGCAAGCACACCTGTAGCAACTGCCCCTGCCATTTCAACATTTAAAATTGCACTGATGACGATGCCGCTAATGACAGCAATCGCAGTTGAGAATGCAGCCCCTTCAAAAATCAGACTCTTTTTATCTTGCTCGTCCGCGATTAACAATGCTTGATCAAGACGTAAATTGGCAACCGTGGATAAAATACTGACAATCGCCAATGCAATCCCGTAAGCACCAAAGTCAGCAACAGAATATAGGCGTGTTAAAACAGGAAGTGCGATAAATGTAATTATCGCACCGACCAGTAAACTTAATGTAATCAGTCCAATGGACTGATATTTTGCGAAAATTTTCGCAATCATCTGTTCAATATCATTTTAAGTTGTTTACGTACCAACGCATTGCAAGTTGAATGCCTTCAGCAATTTTAAACTGTGGCGCATAACCCAAGCCTTGCTCAATTTTGGCAATGCTCGCTTGTGAATGACGTACATCACCTGCACGGAATTCACGGTACACAGGATCACGCTCAAAGTTTACATCGTTTGTCGCAAGTGCTGCCTGAATCGCACTGTACAACTCATTCAAAGTTGTGCGGTCACCTAGTGCAACATTATAGACCTGATTTTTTGCTTCATCGCTTTGCGTTGTCGCAGCTAAAATATTCGCTTGCACAACATTTTGAATAAAACAGAAATCTCGACTGGTTTCACCATCACCGTTAATAAACACATCTTCACCAGCAATCATTGATGATGTCCATTTCGGGATCACTGCTGCGTAAGCGCCTTTCGGATCTTGGCGTTGACCAAACACGTTAAAGTAACGTAAGCCAATTGTTTTAAACCCGTAAGTTTTCGCAAATACGTCTGCGTATAACTCATTGACGTACTTCGTCACTGCATAGGGTGAAAGTGGTTTACCAATATTTTCTTCTACTTTTGGCAATGCCGGATGGTCACCATAAGTCGAACTGCTGGCTGCATAAGTAAAGCTTGCAACACCCGCATCACGCGCAGCAGTGAGCATATTTAAGAAACCACTGATATTGGTTTCATTGGTCGTGATTGGATCGGCTATTGAACGTGGTACTGAGCCTAAAGCAGCTTCATGCAAGACATAATCCACACCTACACATGCTTTTTGGCAATCTGCAAACTGACGTATGTCACCTTCAATAAAGCTGAATTTTGCCCATTGCGCCTCAGTCACTAAGCTTTGTACTTCATCCAAATTATGCTGATGCCCTGTGGCGAAGTTATCTAAACCCACCACAGTTTGATTGAGCTTGAGTAAAGTTTCTAAAAGATTCGAGCCAATAAAGCCTGCTACACCTGTCACCAACCAAGTTTTAGGTGCAGTTTTGAGCTTGTCACATACCTGTTGATATTGATTCATAATGGTATGCTCCTTACAAACGTAGATCAGATTCGGCTTGAGATAAGACGTATTTCAAGTCATACAGCACATGATCAGCTTTACCCAAAGCACGAATTGCATCAGCGCCCATCACCTTAAATTGCTGGTGGGCAACCGCAAGAATCACAGCATCATATTTGCCATTTTCTAAGTTTGAAATTGGGCTAATACCATATTCATGCTCAGCCTCAGCAGCATCTACCCAAGGGTCATAGACATCAATCTGAGTGTGATATTCCTTGAGTTCATTGACGATATCAATGATGCGTGTATTACGAATATCTGGGCAGTTTTCTTTAAAGCTTAAGCCTAAAATCAGTACTTTGGCATCTTCAACTTGAATGCGTTTTTTCAACATGGCTTTAACCAGTTGAGTCACGACATAAGCACCCATACCATCATTTAAACGGCGGCCTGCTAAAATAATTTCAGGGTGATAACCAATTGCTTGGGCTTTATGAGTTAAATAGTACGGGTCAACACCAATACAGTGACCACCTACGAGACCGGGACGGAACGGCAAAAAGTTCCATTTCGTGCCTGCGGCTTGCAAGACTGCTTCGGTATCAATGCCCATTTTATTGAAAATCAACGCCAATTCATTAATTAAAGCTATATTCACATCGCGCTGAGTGTTTTCAATTACCTTCGCCGCTTCTGCAACTTTAATACTTGCTGCTTTATGTGTACCTACTTCAATAATCAAGTTATAAACCTGATCCACATAATCAGCGACTTCAGGTGTTGAACCCGAAGTGATTTTTAAAATATTAGTAACGCGGTGCAGTTTATCACCCGGATTAATACGCTCAGGGCTATAGCCTGCATAAAAATCCTGATTGAATTTTAATCCTGAATTTTTTTCTAAAACTGGAATACATACTTCTTCGGTTGCACCAGGATAAACTGTTGATTCGTAAACCACAATATCGCCTTTTTTCAGCACCTTACCAATGCTTTGCGATGCTTTTACCAATGGTGTTAAATCAGGTTGTTTAAATTCATCAATTGGGGTTGGCACAGTCACCACATAAAAATTACAATCTTGTAAATCTTCTAAATTTGCACTGTAACTAAGCTGTGCTGATTGCAACAATTCTTCAGAAGAGACTTCTAAAGTGTGATCTTTACCAGATTTAAGTTCATCAATACGTTTTTGATGAATATCAAAGCCCACGACCGGAACTTTTTTACCAAATTCAACAGCTAGCGGTAGACCGACATAACCTAATCCGATAATGGCAACCTTAACTTCCGAGAGCTTTAGCATCAATCTAAACCTTATATTTTGATGAATATAACAATATAAACTAAAGTGACAAATTAGGGTCACTTTGCTAAATATTTTACTATACTCTGATGTTACGCAGACATTAAAAAACTTGTTAATCTGAATTCGATATAAAAAGTAGAAAAAAACCTGTATTTGCAACATATCGGTTATCAAAAAAATTATAAAACAATGCTTTTCAATCGATCATATTGCCGAATTATTTTGTATTTTGGACGATTACAGCAAAAAATTAATGAATCTTTAGAGAAAGTTTTAATTTTTGATCAAAAATCCAGGCTGAAAAAGTCAGTCTGGAGCGATGAATATTGTCATTTTATTTCATCAATCCTAGTTTGGATTATTCAAATATTTTTACTGCCAAATGATCCTTCTATTCTGGAAATCCACTTTTCCTCAACTTCTTAGCTACAACCGCTTTATTGAAATCATGCTCCGTTGTTTGCAAGATTTGAGTAGCTTTTTCTATCAAGTTAAAGAAAAAGATACGGGGATCGGCATTATTGATTCCACTAAATTGGTTGTTTGCCATAATCTTCGAATTAAAAGGCATCGTATATTTAAAGGCTTAGCGGATTTCGTCGGACTTAGTTAAAAATTTAGCAATTAGTATGCTAAATTTATTTTAAAATGTTTTTCCTAAGAATTTCATAAGATTCAGATCACCTCTCTATTTCGCATACACTTTTCAATTAAAATCAGATACATTTTGTTATAAAAGAATCAGACTTCTCAGGTAGAATATGGCGGATTTAACGAATTAAATATTAAAAACGGGATTGCATGTGCGACAAATTCAACTGGCTTTTTTACTGACTTGTGGTCTCGCTTTGACTGGCTGTGCAGTGACTTCTGGTCTGCAAACTTATGACCTACCTGTAGAAGGTGTTTATCAGACCGAACTCGGTACGTCGGTCAATGTGATTAAACTCACCCAAGACTCTATGCTGGCTGTTCAGCCTGCTGTACAAAACATTCAACAAGACTATGCCCATTTGTTTAACACCCCACATCGTAGCTACAGTCTGAGTACAGGTGATATCCTGTCGATCTATTTATGGGCTTATCCGGAAATGACCCCGCCAAGCAGTAGCATTAGTAGTGACCAGTCTGCCCAAGCCAATGGTTATCAGATTGATTCCCAAGGTTATATCCAGTTTCCGATTATTGGCCATTATCAAGCTGCAGGCAAGTCTCTCACTCAAGTCAATCGCGAATTGCGCAGCCAGCTGTCCCGTTATTTAAAAACTCCAGACGTGATTGTGCGGGTTCTGTCCTATCAGGGCCAACGCTATTCAGTGCAAGGCAATGTCATGAAAGGCGGGCAGTTTTATCTCAGCGATCAGCCGGTGAGTGTCTATACCGCCTTGGGCATGGCCGGTGGTGTCAACGCACAACAGGGTAATAATGCTTCCATCACTCTAGTCCGTCAGGGGCAGACCTATAGCCTGAATACGGTAGAACTGGAAAAAGCAGGATTTTCACTGCATCACTTGCTGATCCAGCCAAATGACACTTTATATGTGAACAATCGCGAAAATCAAAAAATCTATGTCATGGGCGAGTCGGGAAAGAACCAGTCCTTACCACTGCGCGATCAGGGGATGAGTTTAAGTGATGTATTAGGTGAAAGTTTGGGCTTAAATCCACTTTCTGCCAGCCGCAGCAAGATTTATATCGTGCGCAGCCAGCCAAATGATGTGCACACTGAAGTTTATCAGATGGATCTAAGCAGTATTGCCGACTTCGGTCTGGCCAACCAGTTCAAGATGCGCAGCAATGATATTGTCTATGTCGATGCTTCAGGTCTGGCACGCTGGCAACGTGTCGTGAACCAGATCATTCCATTCTCGAATGCACTTTATAACCTGGATCGCTTGGGGCAATAATGCAGATTAAACGTATTTTGGTGATCTGTATTGGCAATATCTGCCGTAGTCCTATGGCCGAATACTTTTTAAAACAACAGTATCCGCATTTACAGATTGAATCTGCGGGTATTGCGGGCATGGTAGGACATGCAGCAGATGCAAAAGCCAGTCTGTGCATGCAAAGTTTGGGCATTGATATGAGCCCGCATGTCGCTCGAAAGCTGAATGCCGAGATGATTAAACAAGCTGATCTGGTTCTGGTGATGAGTCAAAACCAACAAAAACATCTGGAACAGACCTGGCCTTTTGCCAAAGGTAAAACCTTCCGTTTGGGGCACTGGCAAGCCAGGAATATCGCTGACCCTTATCAGCATGACCAAGCTGTATTTGATGATACCTGCCAGTTAATACAGAGTTGTATTGCTGACTGGAAAAAATATATTTAAATTTGAAATCAAGATTATGAGCCAAAATAGCAATACTGAAGATACGATAGACTTAAAAGAATTATTTTTTTCACTCATTGCCCAGTGGAAGCTGATTGCGCTTTGTGTCATCTTAAGCGTGATCTGCGCATTGCTGTATTTAAGAGTGACCCCGGACACCTATTCAGTCGATGCACTGGTACAGGTCGAAGAGAATAAAGGAACTTCTGCTGCCTTATTGGGTGATCTATCCAGCATGATTGAGCAAAAGCAACCCGCTCAGGCAGAAATAGAACTATTAAAATCGCGTCTGGTGCTGGGTTCTGCCATTCAGGCTTTAAATCTGGATCTCTGCATTACTGGAACTGAAAACAGCTTTACCAACCGCTTGTTATCACCGCATGACTATAAGACCGAATATAGCAAAACATCTGTTCTGTTTAAAGAGAATGCTAAATCCTTTGATATCCGTCAGTTTAATGTTCCATCAAACTTCCTTGATAAAAACCTTGAACTTCGCTTTAAAGATAGCCAGTTTAGTTTAACGAATACACAAACTGAACAAGTCATTTTAACAGGCAAAACGAACCAAGCTAATACTCTACGAACTGCCGATGGCTTGTGGAATATTTCTATTTATACACAAGACCAGCTGAATGATGTTTATCTCATTCAAAAACAATCTCTACCTGCTGCAGTCAATAGTATCTTGGCAAATTATTCAGTCGCAGAAAAAGGAAAGTTAACAGGTATTCTTGGGCTCAATTATCAAGGTACAGACAAAACTCATATTACCCAAGTACTCAATGCTATTCTGGTTTCTTATAGCCAACAAAATATTGAACGTCGTTCAGCTGAAACAGCGCAAACACTTAAATTCTTAGATGAACAACTACCAGAGCTGAAACAACAACTTGATGTAGCAGAGCGTGAATTCAATAAATTTCGCCAACAATACAACACCGTAGATGTCACGAAAGAATCTGAGTTATTTTTAACCCAAAGCGTAACCTTAGAGACACAAAAAGCACAACTTGAACAACAAGTGGCTGAAGCTGGTGCCAAATATACTGCTGAGCATCCAGTCATGCAGCAAATGAATGCACAATTGGGGGCGATCAATAAAAAAATTGCGGAATTAAATGGGACATTAAAAGGGCTACCTGACTTACAACGTCGTTATTTACAACTTTATCGTGAAGTTGAAGTTAAACAACAACTTTACACAGCGTTATTAAACTCATATCAGCAACTACGAATTGCAAAAGCGGGCGAGATTGGAAATGTTCGTATTGTTGATACAGCTGTGGAACCGATTGCACCGATTGCACCAAAGAAACTACAAATTTTAATTCTATCTATTTTCTTAGGTGGTTTCCTCGGCACTCTTTTGGCATTATTGCGCAACATGCTACGCTCAGGAATCAAAGATTCTTCAGAAATTGAAAATAATCTGGATCTGCCCGTTTATGCCACTGTACCACGTTCGCTAGTGCAAGAAAGCCGAAATAAAATTCTGAAAAAGAAAAAGACCATTCCTATACTTGCAGTTAAAAATAGCGATGATATCGCTATTGAGAGCTTAAGAAGTATGCGCACAGCTATTCATTTCGCTCTAAGCTCTGCCCGGAATAATCTGATTACGATTTCAGGTCCAGCACCTGAAGTTGGTAAATCCTTTATCTCAGCCAACTTAGCCACAATTTTGGCGCAAAGCGATAAACGTGTATTAATTATAGACGCAGACTTACGTCGGGGTTATTTACACAAGTATTTTAATCTCGAAACACAACCTGGCTTAACAGAGTTACTCAATGGTCAACAAAGTTTAGACACGGTTATTCGTCCTACAGAAGTGCCAGGTTTAAGTTTGATTTCTCGCGGGAAAAGTCCTGCGAATCCTTCTGAACTATTAAGCTCTAACCAGTTCAAAAATTTATTAGAGCAAATGTCAGAGAAATTTGATCATGTCATTATTGATACTCCACCAGTCTTAGCAGTGACGGATGGCATCATTATTTCTCAATACACAGGTGTTAACTTAGTGATTGCCCGTTATGCGAAAACGCAGATGAAGGAGCTTGAATTGACCCTGAATCGCTTCGAACAAGCTGGTGTGAAAGTGAATGGCTTTATCCTGAACGATATTCAGCGTTCAAGTGCAGGCTATGGCTATGGCTATAACTATGCTTATGCCTATAAAGCCAATAAAGAATCAGACTAAATACATTCTCTAACCGATAAAAAGCCAGAACTTGATTTCTGGCTTTTTATTTTGTATGACAAACGTTTATATATTCAAATCCTTATAGTTTTTTTAAGGACTTCGGCATATATTAATTTGAAAATGTACTGGTGGTACAAAACACGTCATTCATGAAGTCTGCTAAGATGCTAAAAAACTTTTTGAATGTAATAGAATTAGGAAAAATTTCACATGAGTAAAGCCTTACCCATTGCTGTAGCTGTTATTCTAGGCGGTGCTGCACTTGTTCCCGTTTATTATGCATCTCAACACCCAGCTTCAGCCGAAGCCCAAGTTTCAAAAAATGCATCTGCCGTAGAAAAAATTAGCTATGCACTGGGTTATGAGGTTGCTCATCAAACTCCACCAGAACTCGATATTAACAGTTTTGTAACGGGTGTCCGTGCCGGTCATGCCCGTAGCCAACCTGCCTATAGCGAAGAAGAATTAAAACAAGCCTATGAGCAGTTCCAAGAAGAAATGCAGCAAAAACAGGCTAATGATGCGAAGCAAGCACAGACAACCAGTGACAGCTTCTTAACTGAAAATGAGAAAAAACCTGGGGTGAAAACCACAGCGTCAGGCTTACAGTACAAAATCACGCAAGAAGGCACAGGCAAGCAACCCTCTGCTAGCTCTGTCGTGACCGTGCATTACAAAGGCCAACTGGTCAACGGTAAAGTCTTCGATAGTTCGCTTGAGCGTGGCGAACCGATTGAGTTCCCTTTAAATCAAGTGATTCCAGGTTGGACTGAAGGCCTACAACTCATGAAAGAAGGTGGGAAAGCGACACTTTACATCCCTTCTAACTTAGGCTACGGACCACAAGGTGTACCCGGCATGATCCCAGCCAACAGCACGCTTATTTTTGATGTTGAACTGGTCAAAGTAAAATAAGACAAGTCAATCAAAGGAGAGCTTTTGCTCTCCTCTTTTTATTGAGAATACAATATGAAAATTCAAACAACATTACTCTGTGGCTTGTTACTTTCTACACCTGTTTTTGCAGCACCGATTAATAATAAAAGCAGTATCAACCAACAAGTCGGTTATAGCTTTGGCTACCTCATGGGTCGTAGCAATGCTGAATCAATTCAAGATTTAGATCTCGATGCTTTTGTACAAGGGTTACGTGAAGCCTCTAAAGGCCAAGCTGCGTCATTAAGCGATGAAGAAATGGCGCGTGTACTCACCCAGTATAAACGCCAAGCCGAGGCAAAACAGTTATTAGAAGTTAAACAACTGGCAGATAAAAATGCCAAAATTGGTGCAACCTTTTTAGCTGAAAATGCGAAAAAACCCGAGGTGAAAACCACGGCTTCAGGCTTGCAATATATGGTTTTACAACAAGGCCAAGGCAAGTCACCTAAGGCCAACAGCAAAGTCAAAGTCCATTATGAAGGACGCTTGATTGATCAGACCGTTTTTGACAGTTCGATTGCACGTCAACAGCCTGCAGAGTTTCAAGTCAGCCAAGTGATTCAAGGTTGGACGGAAGGCTTACAGCTAATGAAAGAAGGCGCAAAATATCGTTTCTTTATTCCCGCTAAACTGGGCTATGGCCAAATTGGTTCAGGCGATGTGATTGAACCGAATAGCACCTTGATTTTTGATGTCGAACTAATTGAAGTATTGCCCAAATAACCTAGTAAGGTAAAAGCAATGCTATACACAAAATAAAAAGCCTGATCTTCGTGATCAGGCTTTTTATTAATTTCAATCTATTTTCAAATCAAGCACTGCTTATTTTTAAACTACGTGCTTCGCTTGTCTTTTGAAGCATAAAACAAAGAAGTACCTTGTTTTAGGCTTCATGTTTGAGGTGACGTGGTCTAAAGCCTGTAAGGAGTAAACCAACCGCATAAGCCACAACGCCGACCACGCACAGCCCGATCACTTCGGCAACGCGAATCCACTGTGACACGTCACCATTATACCAAGTCAATGCATACCACAAAGCCGCAATCATCACGGCGTTAGCAATACCAAACTGGATAAACAGTTTTTTCCAGTGTGCACCAAAACGGAAAATATCGCGTTTGTGTAAATAGAAATACAGCATCCCCGCATTCACCAGAGCAGAACCCGAAGAGGCTAAAGCCAAAGCCATATGCTCTGCCTGCCAGTCAATCAGTTTAAAGAAGCCAATAAACACCACGTTTAAAATCGCATTTGCGGCAACGGCCATTAAACCGACACGGACTGGCGTTTTGGTGTCTTGCTGCGCATAAAACCCAGGGGCAAAGACTTTAATCAACATAAATGAAATCACCCCAGCACTCATACATTGCAGTGCTAAAGCCGTCATTTGTGTATCTTCAAGGGTAAATTGTCCGCGTTGGAATAGGGCCTGAATAATGGGGGTCGATAACATAAACAGCGCAATACTCGCAGGCACCCCCACCAGAACAATCACCTTTGCAGCCCAATCCATCATGCCGCGGAACTTCGACATATCTTGCTCTGCATGACGGGTCGACAATGCGGGTAAAATCACCGTACCAATCGCCACCCCAATCAACCCTAAAGGTAACTCGGTCATGCGTTCCGCACTGTACAACCATGATACTGAACCGTCTTGCATAAACGAAGCCCAAATGGTGTTCAGGAGTAAGTTGATTTGCGTGACAGAAACACCAAATAGCGCAGGCAGCATCAATTTCATGATGCGATCCACACCTTCATGTTTAAAATCAACTTTCGGTGGAATCAGTAACTTTTTATGCCAAAGTTCAGGAATTTGGATCGCCAGTTGCAATACACCCGCAGCAACTACCGCCCAACCCAGTGCCATAATCGGTTCTGCCATATACGGCGTCAGCCACCATGCTCCTGCAATCATCGCAACATTCAGCAATACCGGTGAAAAGGCGGGTGAAGCAAAGGAACCATAACTATTTAGAATACTGCTGGCAAATGCCGTCAACGACATAAACAATAAATAAGGAATGGTGAGGCGAAACATTGAAACCGCGAGGTCGAACTTCTCTGGATCGGCATGGAAACCCGGTGCATAGATGTATAGCACTGCTGGAGCTGCGACCATAGCAATGAAGGTTAAAGCCGTCATAACGGTCATCAAACAACCAAAGACACGGCTAATCAGAATCTGAACTTCCGCATGGGTACGCCCAGTTTTATATTCGGTCAGTACTGGAATAAACGCCTGTGAGAATGCTCCCTCAGCAAATAGCCGACGGAAGAAGTTCGGGATACGAAAGGCCACCACAAAGGTATCAAAATCTTTCCCCGCACCAAAGACATTTAGTAAGACAATGTCTCGTACCAAACCCAAGACCCGAGAAAGCATGGTCATTGCACTTACAATTACGGTTGACCGCCACAGCGCCATCGTATCCACCTAGTTTTTCATTTGCCGCTATTGTAATGAAACTTCAGCGAATATTTGATTGTTTAATGTTGTTGTCGACTCTCAATTCATTGACTTTTTAACTGCTGCAAACGATTTCGATAGTCTAACCAATCAAAAAATGCGCCTGGATCGGTCTTACGTCCTGGCGCAATATCGGAATGTCCCGCTAAATGCTGTTGAATTTGAGGATAGGCCTGTTGTAAACAGGCCGTCACGTGTACCAATGTTTCATATTGGGCATCTTCAAAAGGCAAGTCATCACTGCCCTCAAGCTCAATGCCAATCGAATAATCATTGCACTCTTTCTTGGCCAGATAGCTTGAGCGTCCTGCATGCCATGCACGGTCATTAAAATTGACAAATTGTAAGACTTCGCCACTTCTTAAAATCAGTAAATGCGCTGAGACTTGCATGCCTTGAATAGTTTGAAAATATGGATGTACTGACCAATCCAATTGATTTTGAAAAAATTGTTCAATATAGCCGCCACCAAATTGTGAGGGAGGCAAACTGATATTATGGATGACAATCAGTTGAATCTCAGTATCAGCAGGACGTGCGTTAAAATTAGGCGATGGAATTTGTCTCGCTCCCAGCAGTTGCCCTGCTTGCACTTGAAACGACGGAATGACCTGCATATTTTTATTCCTCAAACCCATTGCGCCCTTTGGGCAATCTTTTTTAATGTCTCTCATGCTAAATCTTTCCCAGTCATTTCTCAAATTGCTCAGCGTTTGATTCTGAAATTTTCACGCCTTTTTCAGGAAAAATGCTAATATATTGCGCAATTTTCATGGCTTCTATAAAGATACGGACAATCGGATGAGCATATCGCAGCAACTGCTTGAACAATCTATTCAACTGAATATTCAACAGGCATTACAAGAAGACATCGGTGATGGCGACATTACGGCGCTTTTGACGCCTGAAGATGAACAAGCGACTGCGACCATTATTAGCCGTGAAGACATGATTCTTGCTGGTCAACCTTGGGTCAATGCATTAATTGCGGCTTTTGATTCCAGTGTGCAAATCACGTGGCTCAAAAACGATGGCGATCTGGTTTTTGCCAATGAAACCATTTTTAAACTGGCGGGTTCAGCGCGCAGCTTACTTACGGTTGAACGCCCTGCACTCAACTTTGTACAAACGCTATCTGCTGTAGCAACCAAAACTGCGGAATATGTCAAACAGCTCGATGGCTTAAACACCAAGTTACTCGATACCCGTAAAACCCTACCGGGTCTGCGTATTGCCCAGAAATATGCTGTCGCGGTCGGCGGCGGTCAAAACCATCGTTTAGGCTTATTCGATGCTTTTTTAATTAAAGAAAATCACATCATGGCGGCAGGAGGCATCGCCCAAGCCATTGCCAAAGCGCATCAAATTGCCCCGGGCAAACCTGTCGAAGTCGAAGTTGAAACCTGGGCGGAATTAGAGCAAGCATTGGAAGCCCAAGCTGATATCGTGATGTTAGACAACTTTAGCCAGCAACAAATGATTGATGCGGTCAAGCATGTTGCAGGACGTTGTAAATTGGAAGCATCAGGGAATATCACCATTGCCAATTTACGTGAAGTCGCAACCACAGGCGTGGATTATATTTCGATGGGTGTGTTGACCAAAGATGTCAAAGCAGTCGACCTTTCTATGCGTTTTAATGCTTAATTCCAATAGTTTGCATTCAAACGACACCCAATAAAAAACGCACTCTCAAGTGCGTTTTTTATTGGGTTAAAACTTACCAGCCCAGTGCTTGCTGTTGTTTTTTCACCAATTCTTGAATGCCCTTTTCTGCCATTTCTAACATGGCATTGCACTGTACACGGGTAAATGGTTTATCTTCTGCCGTGCCTTGAATTTCAATAAACTCGCCGGCTTGGGTCATGACCACGTTTAAATCCGTTTGGCAGTTTGAGTCTTCTTCATAGCACAAGTCTAAAAGCACTTCATCTTGGAAAATACCGACTGAAATGGCAGCCACTAAGCCTTTTAATGGATCTTGCTTAATTTTCTTTTTCTCAAGCAACGTATTCATCGCATCAATGAGAGCCACCGCAGCACCGGTGATCGCAGCAGTACGTGTACCGCCATCTGCCTGAATCACATCACAGTCGATGGTAATGGTGTTTTCACCGAGTTTTTTTAAATCCACCATGGCACGCAGACTACGACCAATCAAACGTTGGATTTCTTGAGTACGACCACTTTGCTTACCACGCGCAGCCTCACGGTCACTACGGGTATGCGTCGAACGTGGCAACATGCCATATTCAGCGGTTACCCAGCCCTGACCCTTGCCTTTTAAAAAGCGTGGTACTGAGTTATCAATACTTGCCGTACAAAGAACTTTGGTATGACCAAACTCAACCAATACCGAACCTTCCGCATAACGTGTGTAGTTACGAGTAATGGTGACATCACGTAATTGATCTAATGTTCGTTGGTCGATACGCATAATACGCCCTTCATCTGACTAAATAGGTTGGCGCATAGTATAGCAGAAGCAGACCTAAAGCATTTGTCTGACTACATTGCATTTGTAATTGATCGCCTGTTTCCCTACCCATCCATATTCTTTGTTAAACTGAAGCTTAAAAGAGGCTGAGGCAATTATCTATGTCGATTCGGGAAGAGCGTAAACAACAAAGCCGCCAAGCTTTGCTGAATGCTGCATTACAACTCAGTACCTCGGGACGCTCCTTTGGTCGCATTAGTCTCCGTGAAGTCACTCGCCAAGTGGGTTTAGTACCGACCGCTTTTTATCGTCACTTTAATGATTTGGATGAGCTGGGACTTGAACTGGTCGACCAAGCGGCGCTCCACATCAAAAGTATGTTGACCCAATTGGGACAAAGCTATGTTTATGGTCCACATGCCACGATTGAGCACAGTCTAGACTTATTTTTTCATGCTGTAGAGCAACATCCTGAACAGTGGATTTTCTTGATTGGAGAACGTTGGGGTGGTTCTGCCTTGATCCGTGCAGCCGTTGAGCGAGAAATTGCCTTTTTAATCGATGACTTCGCCCATGAATTAACCCGTATTGAAAGCATGCAACATATTCATGACAGCGAAGACCTCAAAGTATTGGCCAATATTTTAATGGATGCCTCTTTTAACTGGGCCATGCGCTGGATTGGTTTGAGTCGAGATGTGGCTCCCGAGAAACTACGGCAGCAGCAGGCTGCATTTAAACTGCAAACCATCGTGCAGATTCAACTCATGTTTCGCGGAATATCCAATTGGCAACGACCATCTGCTCAAACTAAACACGCCAACCCAACCTTACATTAAGCCGCTCACAGACGCAATTTTTGCCGTATTACAAATTTTTTAATGCGCTTTGCTCAAACTTGGATGCTTTTTCACTATCATAGAGCCAGTTTTTTCATCTGTAGCTCCTATGCGTTTTTTTCTTTTTTTAGCGGCGAGTGTCTGTATTGCCTTGGCATGGCTATTGCCCATTCATTATCGACCTTGGGTCACCTATACAGGTGAATTGTTTGCATTTTTATCTTTATTTGCACTCTCTGCCTTATTTTTAAAAGAAAAACTCTTGCTCCCAAAAGTGAGCCTGCCGCTATTGCTATTGAGCCTCGTGCCCTTCATTCAGTACGGTTTTGGCGAGCTGTTCTTTTTCAGCAAAGCGCTGATGTGTGGCTTATATATCTTTGCATTCTGGCTGAGTATGGTTTTAGGTTTTAACCTGAGCCAAAAACCCTTAGAACGTGAGCAATTATTTAGTGGTCTGTGTAGTGTATTTTGGTTGGTCGGTCTGGTAACAGCGCTCATTGCCACTTGCCAATGGCTCAATATTGAACAGTACATTCCCGGTATGACCACTTTAAAAGGCGATCGTCCTTATGCCAACTTTGCTCAGCCGAACAATATGGCGAGCTTTCTGATTCTATCCTTACTCGGCACACTGTACCTATTTGAAAAGAAAAAATTCAACTCGATTCTGCTGTGCGTAAGTGCTGCATTGATGTTATTTGCGGTAGCCCTGAGTCAGTCCCGCACATCATGGGTCGCAAGCATTTGCGTACTGCTGTATTTGCTCTATCAACAGTACAAGGGTGTGGTTGAACTGAAGTGGTATAGTGCCCTTGCATGGTTTGCGTTGTTCATTGCATTCACTGCGTTTATTCCACAGCTCAATCACCTGTTGGCTCAGTTGTCTAATGTCGAAGTGACCCAAACCCGTGATGCAGTTGCACGGGCAACGGGCGATATGTCACGTCTTGCGATTTGGCAACAAATGCTCCATGCCATTGCTGAGCGACCTTGGTTTGGCTATGGTTGGCATCAAACCAGTGTGGCTTACACCCTAATCAGTGATCAGTTCCAAGGCCCTGTTTGGGTGAAAAGTGCGCACAACTTTATTCTCGACTTTATTGTGTGGAATGGATTAGTGATTGCGATTCCATTTTTTGCCTATCTCAGCTATTGGGGCTATCAACTGCAAAAGCATGCAACATCGCTCGAATCTGTGATTGGACTTCTGATGGTCGGCGCTTTACTGATTCACGGTATGCTCGAATTTCCGTTGTTCTACGCTTATTTCTTGCTGCCACTCGGATTGATTCTAGGCATTATTCAATCTCAGCAAAAAGTAAAAACATGGACTTTACCGAGCTTTGCCATGCCGATCACATTTACTGTCTGTGTGGTCTTGGTCGCACTGATTATTCGTGACTATGAGTTGATGGTACCAAAGCTGAATCAAGCTTCTCGTTATGAACACACCCCTGAAAAGTTCACCAATCAAGATCACATTTTACTGCTGTCGGAGTTTAACCGCCGCATTGAATGGATTCAGTTAAATCCATACAGCAAAGTCAGCCCTGAGCAAATTCGTGACTATGAGGAAATGGTGCTGAACTACCCGATTCCCTATGATTTGACCAAATTTGCCAAACTCTTGGCCTTTAATGGCCATGAAGCCGAAGCTCGTCATCAACTTTGGCGCTTAAAAACCTTAAGAAAAATTGAGCTGCGTTATGAGGATTTACTGCAGCCTGCATCAGCCGCGCAATAAACATCGTTAACCCATAAGAAAGCCTGCATCAGCAGGCTTTTTTAACTGAATAAGGACTTAAAACAGATTCAGCTTATTTTGCAGCACGTTCTTTTTCAATCAAGTAATCCACGACTTGAGTCACTTTAGCATCTTCACCTTGCACAATATATTTACCATTCACCGTCACCGCAGGAACACCACTGAGTTGATAACGCTTGGCTAAGTCCTGTGCTTGTGCAATTTTTGAAGTAATCGCAAATGATTTATAAGTACTGTTAAATTTCGCTTCTGGAATACCAAACTGGGTATAGAACTTGGCTAAAGCAGGTTGCTCTAGAATTGGTTGATTTTGATCATGAATGGCATGGAATAACGTCAAGTGGGTCTTTTTACGTACACCCAAGGCCTCAGACACATAATAAGCTCGCGCCGCTTGTTCCCACACTGGATTCATGGCTGCTGGCGTACGCACAAAACGTACATCTTTCGGTAGTTTTTTCAACCAAGTCTGCATATGGGGTTCAAGTTTAAAACAGTGACCACAGCCATACCAAAAGAATTCGCGGACTTCAATTTTCCCTGGCACTTCCACCTTTACAGGTGTTGGTACAACGATATAGTCCTGACCTGCCACAAAATTTGCAGCCATTGCACTGCCCGAAATTGCGAAAACAGCGGTTGCTAAGCCACTCAAAAGGAGTTTTTTCATTGAACTTATTGTCCTCAAAATCATTATGATAAGTTTATGCAAATACTATAAATCAAATATGCCAAATTCGTTTTCATTCTGTGAACTTTTTTCAGGCTTTTATCGCTTTTTCTAGAATAAACGCTACACTAAGCCCTATTGAACGTTTTAAATATCATGACTTAAATTGAGGTGCCGACGATGTCGCAACTGAATGTTGATCCACAAGAAATTGCCAAATTTGAAGCATTTGCTGCCATATGGTGGGATCAGCACTCGGAGTTCCGCCCTTTACATATGATCAATCCACTACGCTTAAACTGGATTGATGAACATGCAGGTGGACTCAATGGAAAAAAAGTTCTTGACGTCGGCTGTGGTGGCGGAATTTTAGCTGAAAGTATGGCACGTCGTGGTGCAGATGTGCTCGGTATTGATATGGGCGAAGCCCCTCTAAATGTGGCACGTTTACATGCAGAACAAGAAGGTGTTGAGCATATCGAATATCGCCAAATTCCAGTTGAGCAGCTCGCAGAAGAACAAGCAGGACAATACGATGTCGTGACCTGCATGGAAATGTTGGAACACGTACCCAATCCAGCCTCAATCATTGAAGCCTGCCATAAACTGGTGAAACCAGGCGGTCATGTATTCTTCTCCACCATTAACCGTAATCCCAAAGCCTACCTGTTTGCCATTATTGGCGCTGAATATGTCCTGCGCATGTTAGCCAAAGGCACCCACGATTATCAAAAATTCATTAAGCCATCAGAACTGGCACATGATATTCGCGGCGCAGGGCTCAAACTGAAAGATATGACGGGTTTACATTACAACCCCTTGACCAAACGTTATTGGTTAGCGCCGAATGTCGATGTCAATTATATGGTCTATACTGTCAAAGAAGACGCTGCATGAAAGCCGTCTTATTTGACCTTGACGGCACACTGATCGACACTGCCGCCGACTTTATTCGCATTATTCAAGACATGTGCCGTGAAAAAGGCGTCGCTGTGGTCGATGCAGACCTGATCCGCAGCCAAGTCTCTGAAGGTGCACGGGCGATGGTGAAATTGGTTTATCCAGAACTGGAAGTCGAAGACCCGATTTTTCTGGCACATCGTCAGCGTTTTTTAGATACCTACGGTGCCGATATTGCAGTAGATACTGACCTGTTTTCGGGCATGTATCCGCTTATTGAAAAACTTGAAAGCCAAGAGATTCCTTGGGGCATCGTCACCAATAAACCACGCTGGCTCAGTGAAGCATT
The DNA here is from genome assembly GCF_001592855.1 of Acinetobacter sp. BMW17. Taxonomy (NCBI): domain Bacteria; kingdom Pseudomonadati; phylum Pseudomonadota; class Gammaproteobacteria; order Moraxellales; family Moraxellaceae; genus Acinetobacter; species Acinetobacter sp. BMW17. Next base: position 22,507 of record NZ_LSOD01000007.1, on the reverse strand, counting down.
ATTAAACGCGCTGAATTTGACAGAACGCTGTGCTGTTTTGGTCTGCCCAGAAGATGTCTCTCAGACTAAGCCTGATCCTGAGCCGATGTATTTGGCTGCCAAACACATCGCGATTGCACCTCAAGACTGTATTTATGTCGGCGATCATCCACGTGACATCGATGCGGGTCGTAACGCGCAGATGTATACCATTTTGGCGGCTTATGGTTATTTACCATTCGCGCACAAAGATGACTTAACAGCGTGGCAAGCAGATTGTATAGTGAAGACTGTGGCTGAATTGGACGATGTTATTCAGTCTCTTGTGAATCAAACTACACCGTCCAACTCACTGACTTGATCACAATTAAAAAATCAAAATAACGAGGAGGTAATGATGAAATATTCAGAATATCAACCTCGCCCCGATCTGCTCAAAGATCGCATCATCTTAATTACAGGTGCGGGCGATGGTATTGGTCGTGCTGCTGCATTAAGTTATGCCCTACACGGCGCAACTGTGGTGTTGCATGGGCGTACCTTAAATAAGCTCGAAGTCATTTATGATGAAATTGAAGGCTTAGGTGCGCCGCAACCTGCAATTTTACCCTTGCAGCTGTCGAGCGCCTCTCCTCGTGATTATGAATTATTGGTCGACACTTTAGAGCGCCAATTTGGGCGCTTAGATGGCATTTTGCATAATGCGGGCATTTTAGGTGAGCGCACAGAACTGGAAAATTATCCTGTCGATGTCTGGGATGATGTCATGGCTGTCAACTTGCGTGCGCCATTCGTTATGACTCAAGAGCTAATGCCACTCCTGAAAAAATCTGAGCATGCTTCCGTGGTTTTTGCCAGCTCAGGTGTCGGACGTGAAACGCGTGAACGTTGGGGCGCATATTCTGTGTCTAAGATCGCGATTGAAGCGGTCAGTCAACTGTTTGCCAAAGAAAATACCTCACCGAATATCCGCTTTAACTGTATCAATCCGGGGGCGACCCGCACTGCAATGCGTGCCAAAGCCTATCCCGATGAAGATCCAAAAACATTGCCAACACCTGAAAATATCATGCCTGCCTATCTGTACCTAATGGGCGATGATAGTTTACATATGAATGGTCAAAGTATTGATGCACAAGACTAAAATGTGTCACTCAAAAGGAAGCTTCGGCTCATTGCTGTCCCACAATTTTTCACAAGAGGAAGCTCATTTGAGCTTCCTCTTGTTTTATGGGTATTTTATCTGGTGAAAATAAAGCTTTTAAAGTTCTTCTTTCAAACAAATTCACTTGAATTATTCTGAGTAAACGTTGAACTGTCCAACCTGTTTTCCCTAAAT